>NZ_JAAQTL010000002.1:0-300000 GCF_011742875.1 Luteibacter yeojuensis | reverse complement strand
GTGGTGCTGGCGGTGGGGGCCAGGCCGTGCGGGCAGGCTTCCGAGGCGACGTTGGCGTCCAGGTTGAGGTCGGCCTGGGTGGCCAGCGAGGAATTCGGGTTGCCGGTGATCGAGATGAGGCCGATGCCCTGGCGCTTGATCGCCGGGAGGATGTAGAGCAGTTCGTCGGTCTCTCCGGAGTACGAGATGCCCAGCACGAGGTCGTCGGGCTGGATCATGCCCAGGTCGCCGTGGCTGGCCTCGCCAGGATGCACGAAGAACGAGGGCGTGCCGGTGGACGCCAGCGTGGCGGCGATCTTGCGCCCGATGTGGCCGGATTTGCCCATGCCCGAGACCACGACCCGGCCCTTGCAGGCCAGGATCATCTGGCAGGCCTGGACGAAGGCCGCGTCGATCTTCGCCTCGAGGGCCCGGATGCCGGCGGCCTCGGTCTTGATGACGTTCCGCGCGCTGCGGATGACGGCGTCGGCGTTGACGAGGCGGCTATGGGCGGGCGGTGCGGTGCGGGCGTTCATGCGACCTCTGGTCCGGGTGGGGCAGTCCCTGGTTACCCGGGATGTCCATTTCTGCGACACCGGATTTCCATTACCATTACATATTCTCATTTTATGGTTGCTGCCATCGACGGGTGGTTCAGGGTCCGTTTCGGAACCCTGCCCTGCGCGGCGACCCCCTCTACCGGAGAATCCATGGACGCTGCGCGCATCCAGGCACTGATCGAAGCCGGCCTGCCCGGCGCGCGGGTGGACGTCCAGGGCGACGACGGCGTCCATTTCGAAGCCGAGGTCGTCTCGGAACAGTTCGCCGGCAAGCTGCCCCTGGCACGCCATCGCCTCGTCTACGCCACCCTCGGCGACCTCATGGGCGGCGCCATCCACGCCCTCGGCCTCAAGACCCTCACTCCGGACGAAGCCGCCAGCCGCCGCTGATACGCGCGTCGCGCTCCGCTCCGCCAGACCCTTCCTTCAAGGCATCCCCCTCCATGGCCAAGATCCTGATCAGCGGCGGCCAGCCGCTTCAAGGCGAGGTCGGCATTTCCGGCGCGAAGAACGCCGTCCTGCCCATCCTCGCCTCCTGCCTGCTCGCCGACGAGCCGGTGAGCATCGGCAACGTGCCGCACCTGCACGACGTCACCACCTTCATCGAACTGCTGGGCCGCATGGGCGTGCGCGTCGTCCTCGACGACCGCATGAAGATGCACATCGACCCGCGTCCGGAGAATTCCTGCGTGGCGCCGTACGACCTCGTGCGCACCATGCGTGCGTCGATCCTCGTGCTCGGTCCGCTCGTCGCGCGCCACGGCAAGGCCGAAGTGTCGCTGCCCGGCGGCTGCGCCATCGGCTCGCGCCCGGTCGACCAGCACATCCGCGGCCTGCAGGCCCTCGGTGCCGAGGTGACCGTGGAGAACGGCTACATCAAGGCCCGGTCCGGTCGCCTGAAGGGCGCGCGCATCGTCATGGACATGGTCACCGTCACCGGTACCGAAAACATCCTCATGGCGGCCACCCTCGCTGAGGGCACCACGATCATCGAGAACGCGGCGCAGGAGCCCGAGGTGGTCGACCTCGCGCACTGCCTCATCGCCATGGGCGCGAAGATCGGCGGTATCGGCACGTCCACGCTGATCGTGGAAGGTGTCGAACGGCTGCACGGCGCGCATTACGACGTGCTGCCGGACCGCATCGAGACGGGCACCTTCCTTGTCGGCGCGGCGATGACCGGCGGCAAGGTGCGCGCGCGCGGCGCGCGCGCCGACACGATGGACGCGGTGCTGCAAAAGCTCGAGGAAGCCGGCGCGCACGTCAGCACCGGCAAGGACTGGATCGAACTCGACATGCAGGGTCGCCGGCCGAAGGCGGTGAACCTCACCACCGCGCCGTACCCCGCGTTTCCCACCGACATGCAGGCGCAGTTCACGGCGCTCAACTGCGTCGCCGAAGGCGTGGGCGTGATCACCGAAACGGTGTTCGAGAACCGCTTCATGCACGCGCTGGAACTGCAGCGCCTGGGCGCGGACATCCGCCTCGAAGGCAACACCGCCATCATCACCGGCGTGCCGAAGATGAGTGGCGCGCCGATCATGGCGACCGACCTTCGCGCTTCCGCCTGCCTCGTGCTCGCGGGACTCGTCGCCGAAGGCGACACGACAGTCGACCGCGTGTACCACATCGATCGCGGCTACGAGAACATCGAAGAGAAACTCGGCGTGCTGGGCGCGCGCATCCGGCGTTTGCCGGGCTGAAGCGCAGTAACGCCGTAGGAGCCGCTATAGCGGCGAGAAAACCTCGCGACACCGCGGCAAGATTTTCCTCGCCGCTATAGCGGCTCCTGCAATTTCGGCCTCGGCTCTTACTTTCCTTCGAACTTCACCAGCTCCATCGTCAGGTCGCCGCCGTCCTTCTGCGCGAGCTTCACCGGCACGGGATACTTCGACGGCACGTACCACGCGTTGAAACCGCGGTCGGCGTCGGTGCGGTCCACGCGCACGGCATCGAACGAGCCCGCGGGCACGCTCACCTTCTCGGTGGCGGACACCTTGAACGTCTGGTTCTCGACTTCCTGCTTCACCGCGACCGGCAACGCCACTTCCTTCCGGCCCGAGCGCAGCGCCACGCCGAGAGCGAGGGGCAGGGTATTCCGCTCGACCATGCCCGGCACGGCGGGGTAGCTGAAGCTCTTCTTGTTGTCCTGGACCTGCACGTTGCGGCCCTGCACGGTGAGGTTGCGCGTCTTCGACTTGATAGCCGCCTGCATTTCGTAGTGGTAGCTCACCGCCTGAGGAACCTGGCCGGCCCAGGTGAACCGCGATGTCTCCGACACGTTGGCGCCCAGCATCGCGGCGAGGCCCGAGGTGCCCTTCGTCTCGTTGGAATATTCGAACTGGCCGCTGCCGGCCGGCTTCAGCGTGATCGTGGCCTCGCCCAGCGGGCCACCGTCCTTGAGGACCTGGTAGGTGGCGGTGAAGGACTGCGGCACGTCCGCGGCGAACGCGGCGGCAGGCAGGGCGAGGGCCAGGGCGAGGCCGGCGCGGAGGAGGGTGGTGGTGGTCATGTCGCCGAGTTTAGCCGCGATGCCTGAATGCCGGGCGACGGCCGGTCTTCTGTTGTAGGAGCCGCTATAGCGGCGAGAGGCCCACGGAGCGATGAGGCCGCGAGGCAAGTTCCCCTCGCCGCTATAGCGGCTCCTACAGGAGATTCGCGAGAGTCAGGGGGTGTGTCAGGGGCCGGCCGTCGAACATGGGCCCGCCCTGCCAGCGCAGGCGCCCGCTGGCGATCGCCCCGACCGCCGCGGGCAGCAGCTTGTGCTCCTCGACCAGCAGCTGCCCCGCGAGATCGTCCTCGCTGTCGCCGGGGTGCACGGGAATCCGTGCCTGAGCGATGACCGGACCGCCGTCGAGTTCGGCGGTGACGAAGTGCACGCTGGCGCCATGCTCGGTGTCGCCCGCTTCCAGGCAGCGGCGATGCGTGTGCAGGCCGCGGTACTTGGGCAGGAGCGACGGATGGACGTTGATCGCGCGCCCTGCCCACGCCGCAACCACGGCGGCATCGACGATGCGCATGTAACCGGCCAGCACGAGCAGGTCGGCGCCGCTGTCGGCCACGCGGTCGAACAGCGCCGCGTCGAAGGCGGCGCGGGTCGCGTAATCCTTCGGGCTCAGCGCCACCGTGGGAATGCCCGCGGCCTCGGCGATCGCGAGCGCACCCGCCTGCTTCTTGTCGCTGCCGACGAGGGTGAATTCGACCGGAAGGCGCCCCGCATCGCGGGCGGCGATGAGCGCGGCGAGGTTGCTGCCGCGCCCGGACGCGAGCGCGGCGACGCGGAGAGGGCGGTTCATCGGATCAGGCGATGTGGACGCGCTCGCCGCCCTCGTGGGTGACGACCACGCCGATCGGCTGGCTCTCGAGGCCATGCCCGGCGAGCACCGCGCGGGCCGCCTCGACCTGGCCCTCCGCGAGCAGCACGGTGAAGCCGATGCCGCAGTTGAAGGTGCGCCACATCTCGTCGTCGGCCACGTTGCCTTCGCGCTGAAGCCACTCGAACACGGCCGGCAGGTCCCACGACGAGGCGTCGATGGAGAGGGCCAGGCCGTCCGGGACGACGCGGACGATGTTTTCCTTCAGGCCGCCGCCGGTGATGTGGGCCATGCCGTGCACGTCCACCTTGCCGATCAGGTCCAGCATGGGCTTCACGTAGATCGTCGTGGGCGCCATGAGGGCGTCGACGAGCCTGACGCCGTCGAGGTCGGTATCGAGCGGCGAGCCGGCCCGCTCGAGGATGCGGCGGATGAGCGAATAGCCGTTCGAATGGGGGCCGGACGAGGCCACGCCGAGGATGACGTCGCCCGCGGCGATGGACGAACCGTCGTTCATCGCGGACTTTTCCACGGCGCCGACGGTGAAGCCGGCGAGGTCGTACTCACCGGGGGGGTACATGTCGGGCATTTCGGCGGTTTCGCCGCCGATCAGCGCGCAGCCGGCCAGTTCGCAGCCCTTTGCGATGCCGCCGACGACCGCGGCCGCCGTATCGACGTCGAGCTTGCCCGTGGCGAAGTAATCGAGGAAGAACAATGGCTCGGCACCCTGCACGAGCACGTCGTTGACGCACATGCCGACGAGGTCGATGCCGATGGTGTCGTGGCGGCCGAGCTGCTGGGCCAGCTTGAGCTTCGTGCCCACGCCGTCGGTGCCGGAGACCAGCACCGGTTCCTTGTAGCGGCCGGAGAGGTCGAACAGCCCGCCAAAGCCGCCGAGCCCGCCCATCACCTCGGGCCGGAAGGTCCGCTTGACCATCGGCTTGATGCGCTCGACAAGGGCGTTGCCGGCATCGATGTCGACGCCCGCGTCGCGGTAGGTGAGGGAGCCCTGGTCGGAGGACATAAGCGGATCCGGCGCGTATTGGAAACCGCGCATTCTAGCAGCAGCGGCCCGCGTACCGGGGGCCTGCACACTGTCTGGATGGACGCCATGGCACGGTTTGGGCAGACTTCCCGCCTTCACTCGAGCGATGCCAAGACCATGCGCCCAGTCCGTCTCCTCGCTGCATTGATGTTCTTCTTGGTGGCCAGCCTTGGCACCGCCTGGGCGCAAACGTCCATCTACACGGTGACGGTGCCGGTGGCCGATACCAGCGCCGCCGTGCGCGATCAGGCCTTCGCCACCGGCCTCACCCAGGTGCTGGCCCGGGCCTCGAACGGGGCCGATCCGCGCGGCAAGCCCGGCTATGCCGATGCGATGAAGCAGCCCGGCGGCCTCGTGCAGCAGTACCAGTACGCCCGCACCGGCGGTGCCAACGGCGCTCCGCTGAGCCTCGAGATCGTGTTCGATCCGGGCGCCGTCCGGCGCGTGCTGGCCGTGGGTGACGCCTCGGCCGCCGCGCCCAAGGCACCCGTTCTCGTGGTGGCGCGGGACGCCTCCGGCAAACTGCTCGGCCAGGAGGACCTGGCACCGCTGGCCCAGACGGCCGACACCCGGGGCTACCAGATCGTGGTTCCGAAGGGCGATACCGTCCCCGATCCGGCGGCACTGGCCGCCGGCGATCCCGCCGCGGTGGCTTCGGCGGCCCGCCAGTACAACACCGCGGTGGTGCTGGTCGGCAAGATCGGCGACGACCAGACCGACTGGACGCTCGTTTCCGCCGGCCGCACCTCGAGCTGGAAGGACAGCGGCGAGGCCCGCGCCGCGCTGCTCACCAACGGCGCCAACGCCATGGCCGACAAGCTGGATCGCCAGTTCGCCTCGACCCAGGGTGGCAGTACCAGCGGCACGGTGTGGGTCGCGGGACTGCGCTCCGCCGCCGATTACGCCGGCCTGCTCTCGACCTTCCAGAACGATCCCTCGGTGAAGTCGATCGCCCCCGTCGCGGCCACGCCGGACGGCGTGCTGTTCGACGTCTCCGCCGCCGCGCCGCTGGCCCGACTGGTCGCCGGCTACGCCGCCGGTGGTCACATCCTCGCCGCGAACGGACACGATGGGGCCGATCTGGCCGTGCGCTGGGTGCCCTGACGGATGGCCATGAGCCACGACACATCGCGCCGCTGGCAGATGCTGGCGATCATCGCGGTCATCGTCTTCGTGATCTGGGTACTGGCGCCGGTGCTGATGCCGTTCGCCGTCGCCGCCATGCTCGCCTACCTCGGCGATCCCCTGGCCGACCGCCTGCAACGCCTCGGCATGGGCCGTACATGGGCGGTGAGCATCGTGTTCACCGTGATCTCGCTGGTCGTGGTCACGGTCCTGCTGCTGCTCATCCCGCTCATCCAGACCCAGTTCGAAAGCCTCTCCGAGAACCTGCCGCGCTACCTGGACTGGGTACGCGGCACGGCGCTGCCGTGGATCCAGGCGAAGCTGCGCCTCGATCCGCACGTGTTCGACACCGATCGTCTCCTGGCGACCATTCGCGAGCACATCGGGTCGGTGGGCACGATCGCCGCGAAGACCGTCGCGAAGGTCACCCAATCCGGCATGGGCGTGGTGACCTGGCTGACCAACGCGGTGCTGATTCCGGTCGTCGCCTTCTACCTGCTGCGCGACTGGGACACGATGATGGCCTACATCCAGCGCCTGCTGCCGCGCTCGATCGAGCCGACCGTGGTCGGCCTCGCGCGCGAATCGGACCAGGTGCTCGGCGCCTTCGTCCGTGGCCAGCTGCTGGTGATGCTCGCCCTCGGCGTCTTCTACGGCCTGGGCCTCACGCTGGTCGGCATTTCCATCGGTCCGCTGATCGGCATGGTCGCCGGCCTGCTGAGCTTCGTCCCGTACCTGGGATTCATGATCGGCTTCGTCGCCGCGCTGATCGCGGCGTTGGTGCAGTACGGCGACTGGCTGCACGTGATCCTCGTCGTCGTGGTGTTCACCGTCGGCCAGCTGCTCGAGGGTTACGTGCTGGTGCCGCGCCTCGTGGGCGGAAAAATCGGCCTGCATCCCGTGGCGGTGATCTTCGCGGTGCTCGCCGGCGGCCATCTGTTCGGCTTCCTCGGCGTGCTGCTCGCGCTGCCTGCCGCGTCGGTGGTCGTGGTCTTGATGCGTTACGCCTTCAGCCGCTACCGCGAGAGCGACCTGTATATGGAACCGGCGCCCGGAGCGCCTGCTCCGGCGGTCGAGGTGGATGTCGAGGTGGACGTGGAAACGCGGCCCACGCCACCGTCCGCGCCCACCGACGGCGGACCATGACGAGCCAGCTTCCCCTCGCCTTGCGCTGGCCGCGGCGGCAACGCTTCGAGCACTTCCATCCGGGCGAGAACGCCGCCGCGGTGGAAGCCGTGCGCGCGGCGGCGACCGCGGCGGCGGCACCCTGGGTGTTCGTCGCGGGGCCTGTGGGCAGCGGTCGCACCCACCTCCTGATCGCCGCGTGCCAGGCGGCCATCGACGCCGGCCGTACGGCACAGTACCTGCCGCTGGCGGGATGGCGGGGATCGCGGGCGACCGCGATCCGCGGCATGGCCGGCAGCGACCTGCTCGTCATCGACGACATCGATTCGATCGCCGGCGAAGGCGATGCCGAGCACGCGCTGTTCGATACCTTCAACCGCTATCGCGCCGAAGGTTGCACACTGCTGTTCTCCGCCACCGGATCGCCCGCGTCGCTGGATATCGCCTTGCCCGACCTGCGGTCGCGGCTGGGTTCGCTCACCCAGGCCGTGCTCAAGCCGCTGGGCGATGACGAGCGCCGCCACGTCCTGCGCGAGCAGGCCGGCGCGCGTGGCATCGAACTGGACGACGTGGTGCTCGACTGGCTGTTCGTCCACCACGCGCGCGACCTCGGCACGCTGCTGGACCTGCTGGACACCCTCGACCGTGCGTCGCTCGCCGCCCAGCGGCGAGTGACCGTTCCTTTCTTGCGCAACCTGCTAAGAAACGAAGTGTAGGAGCCGCCATGGCGGCGAGGGATCTAGCCGAACTGTGGGAGCCGCTATAGCGGCGAGAGGCCCACGCAGCGATGAAGCGGAAGGCATGTTCCCCTCGCCGCCATGGCGGCTCCTACATGGGTCAGGTGCCCAGCAAACGCGGCGTCGCGTTGGCGCCGATGATCTCGGTCATGGCGGCGGCCACCTTGTGGTTGGCCGCGATGATGTTGCCGCTCTCGGGAAGGCCTTCGCGCCCGGCGAAATCGCCGTATACGCCGCCCGCCTCGCGGACGAGCAGGGCGCCCGCGGCGATATCCCACACGCTGAGGCCGGGCTCGAAGTAGCCGTCGACGCGGCCGGCGGCGACGTAGGCGAGATCCAGCGCGGCCGAGCCCATGCGGCGGACGTCCTCGGCTTCCTTGAGCAGCGCGGCGGTCATGGCCAGCTGCGAGTCGAGGTGGTTGCGCACGCGGTAAGGGAAGCCCGTGGCGATCAGCGCGCCGGCCAGGCCTTCGCGCTTGCCCACGCGGATGCGGCGGTCGTTGAGGTAGGCGCCGTCGCCCTTGCTCGCGGTGAACAGTTCGTCGCGCAGCGGGTCGAAGACCACGCCGTAGACCGGTTCGCCCTTCTCGACCAACGCGATGGATACGCTGAAGTGGGGGATGCCGCGCAGGTAGTTGTGGGTGCCGTCCAGGGGATCGATCACCCAGGTCAGGGGCCCCTTGCCCGTCTGGCCGGATTCCTCGCCGAGGATGGCGTGGGTCGGATAGGCCCGGCGCAGTTCCTTGACGATCTCCGCTTCGGCGAGGCGATCGACCTCGGAGGCGAAGTCCATCCGCTGCTTCTCGACGACCGCGAGGCCCTCGATGCGGTTCATGTAGCGCAGGATGATGTTTCCTGCGGAGCGCGCGGCGCGCGCCGCGACGTTGACGGCGGGTCTTGGCATGGGGATCGGCTTGGCAAAAGAACAGGAGAGCGGTCGGAGCCGCATCAGCCGGGAAGTTTACCACCGCGCCTCGTCTCGCCCAAGTCGTTGCCGTTGTAGACTTTCCGGCCTTCCCTGACACCCGTATCGCCAGCCATGGCCCTTTCCGAGCTTCACGACCGCCTCCGCTTCGTCCTCGTCCGCACCTCGCACTCGGGGAACATCGGCTCGGCCGCGCGCGCCATCCGGACCATGGGCTTCGACCGGCTCACCCTGGTGGCCCCGCACCGCTTTCCGGACCCGGAGGCCACCGCGCTGGCCGCCGGCGCCGACGATGTGCTCGCCCAGGCGGCGATCCACGGCGACCTGGTGTCGGGCCTCGCCGGCGCCACGTTCGCGCTGGGGCTGTCCGCGCGGCGCCGGGGCGTGAATCTTCCGGAGCTCGATCCGCGCGAGGGCGCCGCGCAGGCCATCGCGGCCGCGCGCCGCGGCGAGCAGGTGGCGCTTGTGTTCGGCAACGAGCGCACGGGCCTGGAAAACGACGAGCTGTCGCGTTGCCACGCCATGGTGCGCATCCCGAGCGTGGACGATTTCAGTTCCCTCAACCTCTCGCAGGCGGTGCAGGTCGTGGCTTACGAATTGCGCACGGCGATGCTGGCGGACGAGGCGCAGGCGCCCGCACCCGATGTCGATCCGGACGAGGCGCCTGCCGACGCGGAACAACTCGAGCGCTTCTTCGCCCACCTCGGCGAAACGCTCGACGACATCGAATTCCACAAGGGCCGTTCGCCCACCACGATCATGCTCAAGCTGCGCAAGCTGTTCCTGCGCGCCCGGCCGGAACCGCGCGAGCTGCGCATCCTGCACGGCATCCTGGCCGACGCCCAGCGCATGGCGTCGCTTGCCCACAAAGGCGAGTGAAGCGGTTCGTTTGCCTTTTTCCCGTTGCGGCGCAACACTTTCCGGAATTTACCTCCCCACCAGCCCAAAGAGTCCCGTGAGCGAAAACGCAAACGCGTCGTTGCCCGTCAACGCGCCCTGGATCGTCATGAAGTTCGGCGGCACGTCCGTGGCCACCGCCGCACGCTGGCGCAATATCCTCGAGCTGGCCGCCAGCCGCCGCGCCGAAGGCGCCCGCGTGCTGATCGTGGTCTCGGCCCTGTCCGGTATCACCGACGGCCTGAAACAGCTTTGCACGCACGCGGAACCCAAACGTCGCTCGGAAGCGGCCGCCGCACTGGCCGATCGTCACCATGCCCTGCTTGCCGAGATGTCGCTGGCGATGCCCGAAACACTGGGCGCGCGGCTGGCCGACATGACCCGGCTCGCCGAGGACGGCGCGGCCGGGCTTGGCGAACTCGCCTGGCAAGCCCGCGTGCAGGCGCACGGCGAGCTGATGTCGAGCGCGCTCGGCGCGGCGTTCCTCTCGGCCAACGGCCTGGCGACGACATGGGTCGACGCGCGCGAATGCCTGCGTTCGATCGTGCTGCCCAACCAGAACGAGCGCACCCGCGTGCTCTCGGCGATGGTGGAGCCGCGCCACGACGCCGCCTTGTCGGCGGCGCTGGCGGAGCGCGGCGAGGTCTTCATCACCCAGGGCTTCATCGCGCGGGACGACGGCGGCCGCACGGTGCTTCTCGGCCGTGGCGGCTCCGATACCTCCGCGGCGTATTTCGGCGCCTTGCTGGCCGCATCGCGCGTCGAGATCTGGACCGACGTGGCCGGCATGTTCAGCGCCAATCCGCGCCAGGTGGCCGGCGCGCGCCTGCTCCAGCGGCTCGACTACGAGGAGGCGCAGGAAATCGCCTCCACCGGTGCGAAGGTGCTGCATCCGCGTTGCCTGTCGCCGCTGCGCGAGCCCCGCGTGCCGCTGCTGATCAAGGACACCAACCGGCCCGAGCTGGAAGGCACGTCGATCGGCCCGGAAGTGCGCGAGCACGCGCCGAGCATCAAGGCGATCAGTGCGCGCAAGGGCATCACGCTCGTGTCCATGGAGTCGGTGGGCATGTGGCAGCAGGTCGGCTTCCTTGCCGACGTGTTCGACGCCTTCAAGCGCCACGGGCTCTCCGTGGACCTGATCGGTTCGGCGGAAACCAACGTGACCGTCTCCCTGGATCCGACCGAGAACCTCCTCGATTCCGACGCCATCGCCGCGCTCGCCGCGGACCTGGCGCGCGTGTGCCGGGTGAAGGTGATCGCGCCTTGCGCGGCGATCACCCTGGTCGGCCGCGGCATGCGTTCGATGCTGCACAAGCTCTCGGGGGTGCTGGCGGAGTTCGGCCAGTTGCGGGTGCACCTGATCTCGCAGTCGTCGAACAACCTCAACCTGACCTTCGTGGTCGACGAAGACGTGGTGGACGATATGTTGCCTCGACTGCATGAACTGCTGATCGGTGCCGGTGCCCTGCGCACCGACGACAGCATGGTGTTCGGTCCTTCCTGGCAGTCGCTCTACGGCAAGGGCGAACAGGCCACGCCGGGGGCCGCGTGGTGGCAGGGCGAACGCCCGGCGCTGCTGCGCCTGGCGGAGGAGCGCACGCCGCGCTACGTCTACCACCTGCCGACCGTGCGCGCGCAGGCGCGCCGCGTGAAGTCGCTGAAGGCCGTCGATCGCGTGCATTATGCGGTGAAGGCCAACACGCATCCGGGCATCCTCAAGGTGCTGGCGGAAGAGGGCTTCGCGTTCGAATGCGTCTCGCCGGGCGAGCTGGCCGCGGTATCGGCGGCGGTGCCGGACGACGTGCCGCTGTTGTTCACGCCCAACTTCGCCTCGCGTCGCGACTTCGCGGCAGCCTTGCTGACGCGCGCCACCATCACCATCGACGCACTGCATCCCATCGAGCACTGGGGCGACATGTTCGCGGGGCGCGACATCGTGCTTCGGGTGGACCTCGGTCGCGGCCTCGGCCATCACGAGAAGGTGAAGACGGGTGGCACCGGGAGCAAGTTCGGCGTGCCCATCGAGCACATCGACCGCTTCCTGCGTCTTGCCGACGAGGCGGGCGCGCGCGTGATCGGTCTGCATGCGCACCTGGGTTCGGGCATCCTCGACGCCGGTCACTGGGGCGAGGTGTATTCGCAGCTGGCGGCGCTCGCGGAACGCATCGGCACCATCACCGTACTGAACATCGGCGGCGGCCTGGGTGTGCCCTCGCATCCGGGCGAATCGCCGCTGGACATGGGCGCGCTCGATCGCGTACTCACCTCGGTGCGCCAGGCATATCCGCAGTTCCAGCTGTGGATGGAGCCGGGCCGTTACCTGGTCGCCGACGCGGGCGTGCTGCTGGCGAAGGTCACGCAGGAGAAGGAGAAGGGCGCGAACACGCGCTACCTCGGCCTCGACACCGGCATGAACAGTCTCATCCGTCCCGCGCTGTACGACGCCTGGCACGAGATCGCCAATCTTTCCCGCTTCGACGAACCGGCGACCACGATGTACCAGGTGGTCGGGCCGATCTGCGAGTCCGGCGACATCCTGGGTTCCGATCGCCGCCTGCCGGAATCGAAGGAGGACGACGTGATCCTGGTGGCGCAGGGCGGCGCCTATGGCGCGGCGATGGCGTCGCGTTACAACCTGCGCGACGAAGCCGACGAGGTACTGCTGCCGTGACGGACACGTTGACCGATCCGCGCGGGAGCGAGCGTTTCCGTTTCGTCCGCCACTCGTTCTCCGACGGCGTGGCCGAACTGGTCTATGCCTTCGACGACGGCGCCGAGCTGGTCGAACGCGTGACCTTTCCCGGAGCGCCCGGCGTGCCGCCGGAGCGCGCGGCCGCGTTCGCGGCCGCATTGCGCCTGCTCCATCTCGTCGCCGGCGTCAGCTACTACAAGGCGGGTATCCCCGCCACGATCGTGGTGGAAGGCGAGCCGCTCGACGAGGAGACGGCCTACCTGCTGGACGCGCTCTACCTTCATGGCCTGGCCGAGTTCGCGTACCGCAACCGGCTCGACCTGCGCGGCCGCATCGCGTTTCCGTTCGAGCGCCGGGAGGCGCCGCCGGCGGCCGCGATCGGCCTTCCCGAGCGCTCGCTGCTGCCGATCGGCGGCGGCAAGGATTCGGTCGTCGCGGTGGAGGCGGTGAAGTCGATCGGTGCCGAAGCCACGGCGACATGGGTGGGCAATTCGCCGCTCATCGCCGAATGCGCGGCGCGGACCGGCCTGTCCCTGCTCAATATCTCGCGCGAACTCGCGCCGGGGCTGTTCGAGCTGAACCGGCTGGGTGCGTGGAACGGACACATCCCCGTCACGGCGATCAATTCGGTGATCCTCGCGGTGGCGGCGATCCTCTACGGCTACGATTCCATCGTGTTCGCGAACGAACGGTCCGCCTCCGTCGCCACGCTGGAATACGATGGCCAGGAAGTGAACCACCAGTGGAGCAAGGGTTTCGGCTTCGAGAAGACCCTGCACGACTACCTGCACACGCACGTGGCCGCGGACCTCGACTACTGCTCGCTGCTGCGGCCGTGGTCCGAACTGGCGGTGACCAGCGCGTTCGCCCGCCTGGGCGGCGACTATTTCAACGCCTTCTCCAGCTGCAACCGCAATTTCCGCATCCTCGGCCCGAAGCCGGCCGACCGCTGGTGCGGGCAGTGTCCGAAATGCCATTTCGTGTTCCTCGCGCTGGCGCCGTTCATGGCCAAGCCGCGTCTGTTGTCGATCTTCGGGCGCAACCTGCTCGATGACGATGCGCTCGCCGGCGCATTCGACGCCCTGCTCGAATACAAGGATCACAAGCCGTTCGAATGCGTGGGAGAGGGCGCCGAGGCGCGTGCCGCGCTCGCCGCGCTGGCGGAACGACCGGAATGGCGTGAGGATGCGCTCGTGGCGCGCTTCCGCACCGAGATCCTCCCGCAGCTGCACCGGGGCGACCTGGCCCTGGAGCCGTGGCTCAAACCCGGCGCCTCGCACCTCGTGCCGAAGCGGCTGCTTGGAGCGTTGGATGCGCTGGGCTGAGCTCCAGGGCAAGCGCGTCGCCGTCTGGGGGTTCGGGCGCGAGGGGCGCGCGGCGCTGTCGGCGCTGGCGCGCCATCTTCCGGGCCAGCCGGTCGCCCTGTATTGCGTGACCGGCGAAGTGGAGACGGCGCGCGCCGCGTTCCCCACGGTGGACGTGCGCGACGTCGCTCCCGATGCGGACGCGCTCGCCGCGCACGACGTGGTGATCAAGTCGCCGGGCATATCGGCATACAAGCCGGAACTGCTCGACGCGAAGCTGCGCGGGACGCGCTTCACCTCGGGCAGCGCGCTGTGGTTCGGCGAGCACGTCGGGGCGCGTACCGTCGCCGTCACCGGCACGAAGGGCAAGAGCACGACGTCCGCGTTGATCGCCCACCTCGCGCGGTCGCTCGGCGTGCGCACCGCGCTGGCGGGAAATATCGGCATCCCGATGCTCGAACTCGACGAAGCCCGGGCGGACCTCTGGGTCGTCGAGCTGTCCAGTTTCCAGACCGGCGAGGCGATGGGCGTCGACCTGGGGGTGGTCACCAGCCTCTACGAGGAACACCTCGACTGGCACGGTTCGCGCGAGCGCTACGTGGACGACAAGCTCAAGCTGCTGTCGGCCTCGGCCAAGGTCCTCGTGAACGCGCTGCAGCCGCTTCTGCTGGAGCGCGCCTTCGATCACCCGGGCCTGCATACCTTCGGCGAGATGTCCGGATGGCATGTGGCCGATGGCTGGATTCGCCGTGGCGACGAGCGCGTCATCGAAACCGCGCGGATTTCCGCGCCGGGCCTGCATAACGCGATCAATGCGTGCGCGGCGCTCGCCGCGCTGGAGATCATGGGCTTCGATGCCCGCGCGGCCGCACCCGCGCTCGCGACCTTCGCGCCGCTGCCGCATCGGCTGCAACCGCTGGGCGAACGCGATGGCCTTGCGTGGATCAACGATTCGATCAGCACCACGCCGCTGGCGAGCCTCGCCGCGCTGGAGAGCGTCGGCAGGCAGCGCATCGCGCTGATCGTCGGCGGCCACGACCGCGGCCTGGACTGGACGCCGTTCGTCGAGGCGATGCGCGTGCGCGCGCCTGAAGCGATCGTTTGCCAGGGCGCGAACGGACCGCGTATCGCCGATGCGCTGGAGGAGGCGGGCATCGCGGGCGTCTATCGCGCCGTCGACCTGCCGGCCGCCGTCGCAGCCGCGCGCGTGGCGCTGGCAGGCCAAGGCTGCGTCCTGCTCTCCCCCGGCGCCCCCAGCTTCGACCAGTTCCACGATTACACCGAGCGCGGCAAGCGCTTCGCCGAACTCGCGGGCTTCGAGGCAAGCACGGCAAGCATCCAGGGCCTGGGCGTCACCTGACCTCCACACCGTCGTGCCCGCGCAGGCAGACACTCAGGGCCTCTGCGCTCCTGCGTTTCGTATCGCCGCCTACGTGCCTGCGCCAATAGGTAGGCCTACGCATGGTAAGAGCCGTCCCGCGATCAAATCGTTCGGCACCGAGGCCGCCTGTCTGTAATAGCCGGCATAGCCATCTTCATTGGCTCCCTAACCTGAAATGACGTTCACGGGGAAGGGAGTCAGATAAATGCGTTCTCGTACAATTGCCCTGTCGCTATGGGTCGCCATTGGAGCGACATCCGCAGCGACAACGATCCGGGCTGAGGGGGGGCAGTGTCGCACGAGTTGCTCCTCCTCCGGCTCAAGGTTGCGACGAGATACAGGTCGGTCCGATCTATGACGTATCCGCCGAGCCGGTCGGTGGCATCCAGTGCTTTCAGTTCGTCACCGACGAAACGGCCGGCTCAAAACTCAGCCTCACGATAGCCGCTCCAGCAGCCAAGGCGTCCTACGATGTCCACTTGGCAAGGGTAGGAAAGAACGGTGAGACGAAGATCATGGCGACAGAGCCTTCAGGGGGAGCGGAGACATTCCTGCAGGCCGTTTCGCCCGCGCTGAGCCGCTGGTTGGTCCTGATTGGAGGAGGTGGCATGCAGCAGGGCACTCCGTTTCAGCTTCAAGCCGACGCAGCGATCAGCCCGGATCGATACGAGCCCAACGATACGGTCAAATCAGCCACCGTACTGCATGGAAACCAACACATCATGGGTTCATTGGATTCCGCATTCGATGTGGATCACTACATCGTAGCGGTGGGCTCGAAGCAGACGTCCGCCAGGATTCGCTTTACCGCCTCGCATGATGTCATGTGTGAAGTGCTCACTCCTTCTGGTTGGCGACCCTTGCCTTCCTCAGGCATCACGGAATATCCGGCCTCTGAAAAAACTTCCCTTGTACTGCGCGTGCGGTCTCGCGAAGGCAAGATGGTAACGAAGACGAACTATACGGTTCATACGTCCGACCCCGCCGCGCATACGGTTATCGCGAGGAAATGGTCGGACGAAGATATCACGCATATGGCTCCTTTCCCGAGCACCGAAGCTGTTCGCCTAGTGCCTGGCGGGTCCAACGCAGCGCGGGAAATTAACGTGACGGCTGCCGTCTACGACAGCGACGGGTATATGACGGCACCAGAGGGAGAGCACGTGACCCTGTTTGCGGTAGATTACGACCCGGAGACAAAACAAAAAGTCATTCTTGCGCAGGCGGATGGCTACACTGACGCCACAGGGCACTTCACCGCAAAACTCCATATTGGAGACTGCAGAGGACCGGGGATCGTGGGTCCCGTTCGCATGCATCGACACTCCAATCGTCCCGAGTACTGGGATATCAAATACGTTCCTACGGCATATGTCGTGGCCATACTCGATGATAAGCGTTCGATAGCGAGGCCGAGCTTTTTCGAGCATGTCTGCAAGGAAACTTATCGAGGATTCCGGCCATGATGCTGGTATCGACACTCCCCATCGAAAACAAGTGGTTGCGCGACTACGCTCCATCCGAAGCTGGTACGCTTCCCGACGCGGATATTACATTGCCTGAATGCAGGGTGGATCCAAGTGCGACGATCGATGGCTGGATAACGGGCGTGCGTGATGTTGAGGATGCGTTTGTCCGGCTCGCACGCCCATTTCAGTTAGCATTACAACGGCTTGAATGCGAACGGCCTCACGTAATGGAGCAAGCATTCGATTTGGTCAGCCAGGGAGGGCGGTTTCGGGTGGTTGATACAGACCTCGAGCAGGCCGATCGCGACTGGATTGAAACAGAACTCAATCGCGATGGCGAGCTTGCCAGGTTGGCTGATGCATTCAATCGTCAAGTCGTTCGCACCTATGAAACCGACCATGGAACGCGCAACGAAAGTGGCGATCTCCTGGCGCGCACGGGCTTCCTGGCAGATGGGGGAGCCGCCATCGACTACGCAGGATTGCATGGCTCCGTCGACGAGTCGGTGAAGCTTCGATCGCTATTGCGTGACGTCAACGACGCACGGCTGCCTTGGTGGATGAAGGAGAGCTCTCGTTATCAATTGGGTGGAAGGCTCGTGCAAAGCTACATTGTTGGAGAGATAACGCAGTACGTCGTACGGCCCGACGGGTCCGGAGAGGTGCAGACCACACGTGGCTCTATCCTGCGCGAGGACTTGTGGGCGTAATGGCGCCTTGAGCACAGTGCGCACAATTCCGTCCTTGAAAAAGGCAACGCCACCCTCGAGAGGGTGGCGTGCGGCCCGGCGACTGAAGCCGACGGGCGGGTGCATGGATATGGCCAGGAGGCCGTCGATGGGTCGATCAGCGCGTTCCCTTCGCGTGGTATGGGGGCTTCAGTCTTCGACGGCGGCCAGCAGCGTTCCGACGACAGCCGCGAGTGCGGCGTACAGTTCCGGCGGCACGTCGTCGCGCAGGCGGACCGCCGCCAGCAGCGTGGCGATCTGCGGATCGAGCTGCGGGGCGAGACCAAGCGCCTGCGCGCGTTCGAGCATCGACTTCACGCCCTCGGCGTCGATGCGCTGGCTGTTGCCGTTGCTGGTGGGCGAGGCGAGGCGGAGCGTGACGCTGCGTCTTGGCGACGGGAGTGCCTGGTTCATGCGCGGGCTTCCAGCAGTACCGCGCTGTATGCGCCGGTGGACACCGGCAGGCCGTGCATGCAGGCGAACTGGTCGAGTACCAGGCCGTTCTTCTCGAGCAGGCGGCGCAGCGACACGAATTCGTTCTCGAGGCGCATGACCGTGGCGGCGTGCTGCGCCCACAGGCGCACCGAGACGCGCGGTACGCGCAGCTGGATCTCGCCCTGCACGGCGCCGAGCGACGGCGGGTCGATCGCGAAGCCCACCGTCCACGGGCCGTCCTGCTCGCCCGGGCCCGGCTTGCCTTCCTCGATGCGCAGCTGGAGCACGTCGTAGCCGCGCACGCCGGCCAGTGGAATCTCGATCATCCACACGCCCGCCTGCGGCTGCGATTCCAGTTGCGCGATCTCGACCCGGGACAGTGCCGCGCGGGTATCGACGCGCAACTGGCCGACAAGTCCGTCGACGTCTTCCTCGGTCACCGGCGGTTCCGCTGCGCGTGCCTGGGCGACCAGCGGTCGCTGGGCCAGTGGCGGCGGGGTGTCGGCAGTAGGACGAGGCATCGCGATGCCCGGACGGGCGGCGGGAAGGTCGGCAAGCGTGCGGCGCAAGGCGAGCAAGGCGGCCTTGAAGTCGTCGGCCGCCGGCGTCGCTTCCTTCGGCTGGGCGAGGTGCGCTTCCAGGAAGGTGCCGCTGCGGGCAATGGCTTCCTTCATGCCCATCGGCGAGCTGACGTCGGCGGGCTTGTTGATCGCCGCCTCGAGCGTGGCCAGGGCGGCGCGCAGCGGGGCGGGAAGCAGGCGTGCGATGGGGCGGCGGCCGAGCGCGGCCAGCACGCCCAGGAGCGGGGCGTAACCGTTCTGCTGGGGCAGGCGCTCGCGCAAGCCCTGCATGGCCACGCGTTCGTCCACGTTGCCGGGCAGCACTTCCAGCTGGGGCTGGGCTCCCTGGGTAAGCACGCGTACCTGGAACTGCGGGGGCAATTGCGTGCCGGAGGCGTCGGCCTCGACGGTGAGGCCGCCGATCTCCAGCAGCAGCTTGCCGAGGTCGTTCTGGCCCATCACCCGCGCCGTGAGCAGGGTGCCGACCCGCCAGCTGTCCGCCGCGGCCGTGGTGCCCGCGGCCGCGCCGGCCCACAACTGGGCAGCGAGACTGGTCGGCTGGATGATCAAGGGGATGTCCTCCCACGGCCTGGCGGGCCCCCGGATGGGCACGCTCCTGTGAGCTAGGGAATCGGCGGATTCTTGCGAAACTTTAGCGGGTGGATGGGGCGTTTCGGGCTGGGGAGGGGGAGATGGGGGCCGAAGACGACTCAGGCTAAACTAGGCGGATGACCCAGCTTCCCTTCGAACTCCTCGCCACCGACGGCGCGGCGCGGCGCGGCCGTCTCCGTTTCGGCCGCGGCACCGTGGAAACCCCTGCTTTCATGCCCGTGGGCACCTACGGGTCGGTGAAGGCGATGACCCCGCGCGATGTCCTCGACACCGGCGCGGAGATCATCCTCGGCAATACCTTCCACCTGTTCCTTCGCCCCGGTCTGGAGATCGTCGGCGAGTTCGGCGGCCTGCACCGCTTCATCGGGTGGAACAAGCCGATCCTCACCGATTCCGGCGGCTTCCAGGTCTTCTCCCTGGCACATAAGCGCAAGATCACCGAGGAAGGCGTCACGTTCGCATCCCCGGTGGATGGTTCGAAGGTCTTCCTCTCGCCCGAGGAGTCGATGCGGATCCAGAAGGTGCTGGATTCGGACGTGGCGATGATCTTCGACGAGTGCACGCCGTACCCGGCCACGGAGAAGGTGGCCTCCGACTCCATGGAGCTCAGCCTGCGCTGGGCCGAGCGTTCGCGCCAGGCCTTCGACGACCTGCGCAATCCCAACGCCCTGTTCGGCATCGTCCAGGGCAGCACGTTCGAGCACCTGCGGCGGTGCTCCGCCGAGCGGCTGGTCGAGATCGGCTTCGACGGCTATGCCGTGGGCGGCCTGGCCGTGGGCGAGCCGGAGGCGGAGCGCAACCACACCCTCGACTTCACCCTGCCGATGCTGCCGAAGGACCGTCCGCGTTACCTCATGGGCGTGGGCCGGCCGGAGGACATCGTGGAAGCCGTGCGCCGCGGCATCGACATGTTCGACTGCGTGATGCCCACGCGGAACGCCCGCAACGGTTTCCTGTTCACGGCCGGGGGAACCCTGCGCATCCGCAACGCGAAGTTCGCCATGGACACCCGGGTGATCGAGGAGGGCTGCGACTGCTACGCCTGCGCCAACGGGTTCTCCCGCGCCTACCTGCGCCACCTCGACCGCTGCAACGAGATCCTCGGCAGCCAGCTGGCCACGATGCACAACCTGCGCCACTACCAGCGGCTGATGGCCGGCCTGCGCGGCGCCATCGAGGCCGGCGGCCTGGAAGACTTCGTGGCCGCCTTCTATGCGGCCCGTCGCTGATCGGAGTTGTAGGAGCCGCTATAGCGGCGAGAAGCCTACGGGGCGATGAAGGGGTGAGGCGGTTCTCCTCGCCGCTATAGCGGCTCCTACAGTTAGAGCCCGACATGCACGGGCCCCAAAGGGCGTGGCATAATCCACGATCTTTTTACGTGAGCGGCGCTTTTCCTTGGCCGTTCCATGACTTGCGAGAAATCCGATGAGCCTCACGACATTTGCCGCCCTTGCACAGGCCACCCCGGGCGCCGCTCCGCAGGGCGGGGCGCTGGGTCTTTCGCCGTTGATCATGATGGCGGTGCTGTTCGGCATCTTCTATTTCATGATGATCCGCCCGCAGATGAAGCGTCAGAAGGAGCACCGTGCCCTCCTGGCCGCTCTCGCCAAGGGCGACGAGGTCGTGATGAGCGGCGGCATGGCCGGCCGCATCGAGGACGTGGGCGAGTCGTTCGTCCGGGTCGAGATCGCCCCGGGCGTCGTCGTCCAGGTGCAGAAGGGCTCGATCACCCAGGTCTTGCCCAAGGGCAGCCTCAAGAAGTCGTAAGACTTCCATCCCTCACTGCGTCAGCCGCGGCCGGCGCACGGCCGCTCCCATGGAATGTAAGGCATGAGTGATTTTCCACGCTGGAAGTACGCGCTGGTCGTGATCGTGTTGCTGTTCGGCATCCTGTACGCGTTGCCGAACGCCTTCACGCCGCAGCCCGCCGTGCAGATCTCGGGCAACCGCGGCGCGGCCGTCGATGCCGCCCTGAAGAGCAAGGTCGAAAGCCTGCTCGCGGCGGCGAAGGTGCCGGCATCGTCGGTCGAACTGGACGAGAAGGGCACCCGCCTGCTGGCCCGTTTCGGCAGCGTCGACGCCCAGGCCAAGGCCTCCGACGCGCTGCGCACCGATCTCGGCGACAGTTATACGGTAGCGCTCAACCTCGCCTCCACGGTGCCGCCGTGGCTCCGCGCGATCAACGCGAACTCGATGCCGCTCGGCCTCGACCTGCAGGGCGGCGTGCACTTCCTGATGGAAGTCGACCAGAACGCCGTCATCGACGCGCAGGAAACCCGTTACGCCGACGACATCCGTGCGCTGCTTCGCGACAAGAACATTTCCTATGACGCCGTGAACCGCAACGCGCGGGGCAAGGGCGTCAGCGTGGTGCTGCGTTCGGAGGCCGACCGCCAGCAGGCGGCCACGGTGATCGGCGCGGACTACCCGGACCTCGTCGTCAACGACGGCGCCAACACGGGCAACCGCTTCATCCTCAACGCCACCGTGAAGCCGGACAAGCTGCGCGAGCTGGCGCAGAGCACGATCACCCAGAACGTCACCACGCTGCGCCAGCGCGTGAACGCCCTGGGCGTGTCCGAACCGCTGATCCAGCAGCAGGGCGCGAACCAGATCATCGTCGAACTCGCCGGCGTGCAGGACACCGCGGAAGCGAAGAAGATCATCGGCGCCACCGCCACCCTCGAATACAGGGCGGGCCTCTACACCCCGCAGCAGGCGGTGGATGCCGCCCGTTCGGGCAGCGTGCCGCCGGATGCGAAGCTGTACTATGGCCGCGACGGTCGCCCGTACCTGCTCAGCAAGAAGGTGATCGCGAAGGGCGACGAGCTCACCAGCGCCATCTCCGGCCGCGACCAGCAGAACGGCACGCCGAATGTCAGCGTGACGCTGAACAGCGCCGGCGCGCGCAAGATGCAGGAATTCACCAACGACAACGTCGGCAAGCCGATGGCGGTGCTCTACATCACGCGCACGGTCGAGACCAAGACGGTCGACGGCAAGGAAGTGAAGACGCCGAAGATCACCGAGGAGGTGATCAACTACGCGAACATCAGCTCGCCCTTCGGCAGGCAGTTCTCGACCAACGGCCTGCCCAGCGACGCGGAAGCGTCGGAACTGGCACTGCTGCTGCGTGGCGGCTCGCTCGCCGCCCCGGTCGACATCGTCGGCGAGAGCGTGATCGGTCCCAGCCTGGGCGCGGACAACATCGACAAGGGTTTCAAGGCGGTGATGCTCGGCCTCGGCCTCGTGCTGGTGGCCGCCGCCATTTACTACAAGCTCTTCGGCCTCGTCGCCGACATCGCGCTGTTCTTCAACCTCGTGCTGCTCGTCGCGGTCATGTCGCTGATTGGCGTGACCCTCACGATGCCGGGCATCGCGGGTATCGTGCTCACCCTCGGCATGGCGATCGACGCGAACGTGCTGATCTGCGAACGCATCCGCGAGGAGCTGCGCAATGGCTCCTCGCCGCTCGCGGCCATCCGCACCGGTTACGACAAGGCGTGGGCGACCATTCTCGACGCGAACGTCACCCACCTGCTCGCCGCGCTCGGTCTGATGACCATGGGTTCGGGTCCGATCAAGGGCTTCGGCGTCACGCTGTTCATCGGTATCCTCACCTCGATGTTCACGTCGGTGACGGTGACCCATGCCATCACGGCGCTGATCCACGGCGGCCGCAAGCTCAAGACCCTGTCGGTCTGACGGGAGGGACGCCATGGAAATCTTCAACCACAATTCGAACTTCAACTTCCTCGGCCTGCGCAAGTTCAGCATCGGCCTGGCCGTGCTGCTCATGATCGGCGCCATCGCGCTGATCATGACCCGCGGCTTCAACTACGGACAGGACTTCCTCGGCGGCGTGGCCGTCCAGGTGGAGTACAAGACGCCGGCCGATCCGGGCGAGGTCCGCGCCGCGCTGGAGAACGGACACCTGGAGAACCCGCTGGTGCAGGCCGTGGGCGGCAGCCGCGAGTTCACCATCCGCCTGCAGCCGAAGGGCGACGTGGCCGCGGCGGGCAACCTGTCCAATGACGAAGCCGCCACCAAGGTGGCGAACGACATCATGGCGGCGCTGAAGGCCTCGCGTCCCGACGTCACGATGAAGAGCAAGTCCTTCGTCGGCCCGCAGGTCGGCGAGGAACTGCGCAGCGACGGTATCGTCGCGGTGATCTTCGTCATCGTCGGCATCATGGGTTACCTGTGGATCCGCTTCGAGAAGCGCTTCGCCATCGCGGCGCTGGCCACGGAAATCCACGACGTGCTGGTCACCCTCGGCATCTTCGCCCTGACCCAGCGCGAGTTCGACCTGACGGTGCTGGCCTCGGTACTGGCGGTGGTGGGCTACTCGATCAACGACAAGGTGGTGGTGTTCGACCGCGTCCGCGAACTCTTCCGTTCCAGCCGCAACGCCACGCCGGAAGAAGTGCTGAACCGTTCGATCAACAGCACGCTGTCGCGAACCATCATCACCTCGTTGTTCACGGGCATCACCATGGCCGCGCTGTACTTCATCGGCGGCCCCGTCGTGCACGGCTTCGCGATCACCATGCTGATCGGCATCCTGGTCGGCACGCTGTCGTCCATCTTCGTCGCCAGTCCGATCCTGTTGTGGCTCGGCGTGTCGAAGCAGGACCTCATGCCGCGGTCGAAGGAAGATCCGGAGCTCGAGCGCCGTCCGTAAGCGAGGCTGGCGTACCGGGGGTTCCCGTAAAAAAAGCCCGCTGGTCGCCAGCGGGCTTTTTTATCGCGTTCCTCATCCCTGAGTGTCAGAAATCGTCGCCGTCCTCGGTGGCGCCTTCCCCGTCGTTGGCCAGCGTGACCACGACATAGGCAGAGCCGACCAGCGATGCGCAGAGCCACGCGTAGACCATCTGGATCGCCGTCTTCGGAATGGCGGCGGCCACACGAGGTGCCAGGGCCAGGCCGATGATGCCGGCGAGCGCGAGTACGGTGGCGACGATCCACGCGAGGCGCCGTGACGGCGACGCGGTGGTGATGAGGTTCATGCTTTTATTGCCCCTGTCTTTCCCCTGTTTCGCGGCCTTCGCGTATTTCGGTGTTTGGCCGCTTGATGTAGGAAATACCTTACAAGCCAGGGGGTGGCAAGTGCCAAATGCTGACGATTTTCCTGTGCGGATAAGGACTTCCCTGCAAGAGGATCGCCAAACTCCCGGCTACGTTAGACTTTCGTCCCCCTTGAGATCGGACCCATGGCAGAACGCGAATTCCCCGGCTTCACCCTGCGCAGCGGCGCCACCCGGGAAGGGTCGCGCTATACGGCGCTCCTTTCCTCCCATCCTGCGGACGGCAGCTACCCGAGCTATTTCGCCGTTTATGAAAACCGCAGCTTCCGCGACGAGGCGAGTGCCGCCGAGGCGGCCGAGAAGGCGCTGGGGCTGGTGCTCGGCGTGGAGGACGACGGCGCTCCGGTGTTCGCCGAAGGCGAAACCGGCTTCGACGACGTGGAAGGCTGAGGCTCTGCCGTTCGTATGGCTTGACAGTTGCCCTTGTCGCGGTGCGTCATAGCGTCACACCAGGCGTGACATAGGGGATGACGACGGCCATGAGCGAGGGCGACGGTCGGTACCGGCAGTTCGTCGAGGCATGCTCCGACTGCATGAAGGAGCTTGCCCGGGACGGCACCATCCGCTTCGTCTCGGGGCTGGGCTGCGCGACGCTGGCGCCGGAGGGCGTGGAGCGGCTGGTCGGCATGCATTGGCTCGACCTGTGGCCCGTGGAGGCGCGGGACATGGTGGCCCGGGTACTCGACCGGGCGGCTTCGGGCGAGCGGGTCGACTTCGTCGGTGCGCGCCGGCCGGGCGACGGCCCCACCCGCTGGTGGGAAGTGATGGTCGCCCCCGTGGTCGCCGACGACGCCCTGGACCATTTCATCGTCATCAGCCGGGACGTGACCGAGCGGGTGGAACTGCAGGCCTCGCTCGAATCGATCATCGAGCTGCTCCAGGACCGCCTCAACGAGACCGTGGCCCGCTCGGCCAATGCCACTACCCGCTATGGAACGCTCATGGAGCGGCTCGAATCCGAGCATGGTGCGCGGCGCGACGCCGAGAGCCGCCTGGCGGGCGTCCGTGAACAGCTGGACATGGCCAACCGGGCCCGCGACCTGGCCGAGGCCGGCGCACGGCAGGCACAGAAGCAGCAGGCCATCGGCCAGCTCGTCAGCGGCATCGCCCACGATTTCAACAACATGTTGCAGACGGTGATCGTCAGCCTGTCCGGGTTGCAGGACGATGCCGACGAGCTGTCGCCGCGGCACCGGCGCATGATCACCTATGCCGTGGAGGGCGCGCGCCACGCCACGGCGCTCACCCGGCGCCTGCTGGCCTTTGCTCGTGCCCAGTACGCGCAACCCGAGGCTGTCGACATGGGGGACCTCGTCGCGACCTTCTCCGACTTCGCCCGGCACGCCCTGGGTGGCCGTGTCGGGCTCGAAGTACTGCGTCAGCCCGTTTCGCTGCCGGTCTGGCTGGACCGGCACGGTGTGGAGCAGGCGCTGATGAACGTATGCCTCAACGCCCGTGACGCGATGGATGGATTCGGCAGCATCGTGATCGAAGTGGGCGAGCGGATAGGCGAGGGCGTGCCGCAAGGGCTACCGCGGGAAGCCGGAGGACTGCGCCAGGTTTTCGTCAGCGTGACGGATACCGGGGCCGGCATGACCGAGGAGGTGCGCCAGCGCCTGTTCGAGCCCTATTTCACGACGAAGGAAGGCGGCTCAGGGCTCGGCCTCGCCCAGGTGTACGGGATGGTCGCGCAGGCGGGCGGCGCCATCGAGATCGAGAGCGAGACCGGCGTGGGAACCCGCTTCAGGCTTGTGTTTCCGCGCTATCCGGGCCCTTGCGCACTGGGTGAATAAACGTTCAGAAAACGTGACGAAGTTCCTCAATTTGTCTCTGCACCGGCCGATAAGGGCAGTGACTGGAGGAAGCAAGTCATGTTGGTGATCATCGGCTCGATCGTTGTCCTGGTATCCGTACTGGGCGGCTATGTACTTTCGCACGGCGAACTCGCCGCGCTCTGGCAACCCTACGAACTGCTCATCATCTTCGGTGCGGCACTGGGCGCGTTCGTCAGCAGCAATTCCCTCGACGTGGTGAAGGGCGCCGGACGCGACGCGCTCGCGCTGTTCAAGGGGCCGAAGTACCGCAGGCAGGATTACGTGGACCTGCTGTCGCTGCTCTACGACATCTTCGTGAAGATGCGCAAAGAAGGGCAGCTCGGCATGGAGGCGCATATCGAGGATCCGGCCAACAGCGCGCTGTTCTCGGCGTACCCGCGGCTGGTCGCGGAGCACCACCTCATCGACTTCACCACCGACTGCCTGCGCCTCATCGTGGGCGGCAGCATGGATCCCCACGAACTGGAGCAACTGCTCGACGTGGAACTGGAAACCCACCACCACGAAGCCATGGTGCCCGCGCTCGCGGTCCAGAAGATGGCCGACGCCTTGCCCGGGTTCGGCATCGTCGCGGCGGTGCTGGGCATCGTCATCACCATGAAGTCCATCGACGGCGACGCCGCGGTCATCGGTCAGCACATCGCCGGCGCGCTGGTAGGTACCTTCCTCGGCATCCTGCTGTCCTACGGTTTCGTCGGGCCGCTCGCGGCCGCGATGGAGGCGCGCGTGGCCACCGACGGCAAGGCTTTCGAATGCGTGAAGGTGGCCTTGCTCGCCAACCTGCGCGGCTACAACCCGATGGTGGCGGTGGAATTCGCGCGCAAGTCGCTGCAGTCGTCGGCGCGCCCCACCTTCCAGGACCTCGAAGCCCACCTGAAGGCCGCCAGGTAAATCGCCATGAGCGATCTCAAGCAGGTCATCATCGTCCGCAAGCGACGCAAGGCGGCCCACGCTCATCACGGCGGCGTGTGGAAGGTCGCGTATGCCGACTTCGTGACGGCGATGATGGCGTTCTTCCTGGTCATGTGGCTGGTGGGCGCGGGCACCAAGCAGCAGCGCGCCGCCATTTCGGAGTATTTCAAGAATCCGAGCATGACCCAGGGCCAGTCCACCATGTCGCCCTCCGGCAAGATGGGCCCGGGCGGCGCGAGCACGAGCATGATCAAGCTAGGCGGCGCGCTCGACCTGCCCAAGGGGCCGGGCGACCAGCAGGCCTTCGCGAAGCCAAATTCGGCGGAAGTCGACAAGCTGGCGCGCGAGCAGGAAAAACGCCGCCTCGAGCAGCTCATGCAGGATCTCAAGGAGGCCATCGCGAAGAGCCAGGCGATGGCGCCGTACAAGGACCAGCTCCTGCTCGACATCACTTCGGAAGGTCTGCGCATCCAGATCGTCGACAAGCAGAACCGGCCGATGTTCGACACCGGCAGCGGCGTGATGAAGTCGTACACGGTGCAGATCCTGCACGAACTGGCGGGCTTCGTGAACCAGGTGCCCAATTCGATCAGCATTTCGGGCCATACCGACAGCGCACCCTATATCCGTGCGGACAGCGCATACGGCAACTGGGAGCTCTCGGCCGATCGCGCCAACGCGGCGCGGCGCACGCTCGTGGAGGGCGGCATGCAGCCGGGCAAGGTCGCGCGCGTTGTCGGCCTCGCGGCTTCGGTGCCTTTCGACAAGGCCGATCCGGCCGCGGCGATCAACCGCCGCATCAGCATCGTCGTCATGACCAAGGAAGCCGCACGGGCGGCCTTGTCGCAGGAAGTGGCCAACGAGCCGGATGTGCCGGAAGCGCCGGCGACGCCGCACCCGGCGGAACAGGAGCACCTGGGCGCCGGCGTGCCGGACATGCCCGCGTCTCCCGCGAAATCCACGGTAGGCAGTGCGCTCCCGGCGCCGCGCGCGTCGCGCCGGAGCTGACGCGACGGCGGGTCCTGCGCTGTCGACGCCCTGTCACGGCGGTCACTTGCAACGGTCATCCCACCCCGTCACTATCGGGAAGACAGGGGGGAGGGAAGGCGTAGTGGAAAATCAGAGCAAGTACAGAGTCGTAGCCAAGGCGGTGAAACACCACGGCGATGCAGGCGAACAGGTCTATCGCGCCAGCTATCGCATCCTCGACCACATCGGGGAAGAGATCGAAGCCAGCACCGGTACCCACGATTTCAAGGACATCACCAGCGCATTCAACGAAGCTTTCGCGCTCGGCCACGAGCGATTGCGCGCGATGGGCGTCGAAACCCTCCAGTAACGTTTTTGTAGGAGCCGCTATAGCGGCGAGCGCGCCGACGGCAACGGTGGGGCCGTGAGGGGGCTTATCCGGCCACCGAGAGGCGGAGTTCATCGAGCTGCGCGGGAGTGCCCACGTTGCGCCAGAATCCGTCGAAGCGTTCGCCGGTGAGTGCACCCTCGGCGATCGCTCGCTGGTACATGGGCAGTAACTTGAAGCGGCCCGGCGCCTCGCGCGCCACGATCTCGCGGCGATACACGCCCACGTTGCCGAAGGTGAGCCGTTCGGCGCCTTCCGGTCCATCGCCTTCGTAGAGCTTTCCGCCGGCAAGTGCGAAGTCGCCCGCGGCATGGAACGCCGGATTCGGAAGCATCACCAGGTGGGCCACGCCTTCGGGCTCGTGGGGGAGCGCCGCATAGTCGATGTCGCTCCAGATGTCCGCGCTCACGACAATGAAGGGTTCCGGCCCCAGCAGCGGCAGTGCCGCGAGCATGCCGCCGCCGGTTTCCAGCGGCGTGGGGCCCTCGTAGGAATAGCGCAGGCGCACACCCCAGCGCGAACCGTCGCCCAGCCTTTCCGGAAACTGCTGCGCGAGATGCGATGTGTTGACGACGATGTAGCGCACGCCCGCCGCGGCCAGCTTCTCGATGTGGTGGACGATGAGCGGCTTGCCGTTCACCTCGAGCAAGGGCTTCGGCGTGTGCGTGGTCAGCGGGCGCATGCGCTCGCCGAGCCCGGCGGCGAGGATGAGCGCATGCCTCATGCCGGATTCGCCACGCGGATGTCGCGATCGCCGATGGTGGCCTCGATATAGTCGGCCAGCGGGGCGACGTCCGCATGCCTGCGCGCGGTATCCAGCACATAGCGCAGCACGCGGGGAAGATCGTCGAGGTAGCCCGGCTTGCCGTCGCGATAATAGAGACGGCAGAACAAACCGAGGATCTTGATATGCCGCTGGAGTCCGGTCAGGTCGAACCAGCGGCGGAAGCGGTCGGTGTCCACGCTTTCATCGAGCATGCGCGCGTCGAGCAGGCGCAGGCGATAGGCTTCCACCCAGCCTTCCACGCGTTCGTTGTCCCAGACGATGTAGGCATCGCGCAGCAGGGAGGCGAGGTCGTAGGTGATCGGTCCGGACATCGCGCCCTGGAAATCGATGATGCCCGGCGAGCGCTCCGCGGTGACCAGCAGGTTGCGGCTGTGGTAGTCGCGGTGCATGAAGGCGCGGGGCTGCCCGGCGATGGCGTGCATGATCGCGGTGAAGGCGTTCTCGACGATGTCCCATTCCCCGCAGGCGACCGTCGCGCCGAGATGCTTCTGCAGGAACCACGTCGGCATGATCTCCATTTCCATCGTCTGCCATGCGTGGTCGAACGCGGGAAGGCCGTCCGTATCCACGTGCGCCTGCATGCGCAGCAGCGCGTCGAGCGCGTCGCCATACAAGGCATCCACTGTCGCGTCTGTCAGTTCGGGAAGGTAGGTGCGCGTGCCGAGGTCCTCGATCAGCAGGAAGCCCTGGGCCATGTCCGCCACCATCACCTTGGGCACGTGGAGCCCCGCGGCGGCCAGCCGGCCGCCGATCTCCACCCACGGTGCCGGGTCTTCCCGGTCGGGCGGGGAGTCCATCACGATCACCGGCTGGCCGTCGACATGGCCGCGCAGGTAACTGCGGAAGCTCGCATCGGCGGATGCGGGTGCCAGGATGAGGTCGGGCTGGCCGGTGACGTGGCGAGCCCAGGCGAGGCGTGCTGCGGAACGGTCTAGGGAGGAAGTCATGCCTGGTCGGGAAAAACGATGTCGTGGCGAGCTTAGAGCCTTTGCCACCCCCTGTCATGACGTGGCCCGGCGGGGCGCCCCGTTGTCGTGGTTCGCAACATGTGCCTATGCTCGGGCGAACGCTTTCTATCGGGGGATGGGCGGCATGGGTAACGATGGTTCGGCGTCGATGACGCGTCGCGATCTCCTGCGAATGATCGGCCTCGCCGGGGGCGGCGCACTGATGTACCAGGCGATGACCGGCCTCGGTTTCGCCGCGGAATCCCCTTACCGGAAACCGCCGCCGCTCCAGGGCACGGGCCGCGGCAGCGTGCTCATCCTCGGTGCCGGGCTGGCGGGACTCGTCGCCGCCTACGAACTCGGCAAGGCCGGCTACAAGGTCCAGGTGCTCGAGTACAACGCGCGCGCGGGCGGTCGCAACTGGACGCTGCGCGGCGGCGACGAATACACGGAACTGGGCGGCTACCGGCAGCGGTGCCGGTTCGACGAGGGCCAGTATTTCAATCCCGGTCCGTGGCGTATCCCTTACCACCATGCCGCCCTGCTGGATTACTGTCGGCGGTTCGGTGTCGCGCTCGAACCGTTCGTGCAGGTGAACCACAATGCGTACCTGCATGGCGAGAGCGCCATGGGCGGGAAGCCGCAGCGCATGCGCGAGGTACAGGCCGACTTCAATGGCGGCGTATCGGAGTTGCTGGCGAAGGTGGCGGGCAAGGGTGGCCTCGACGACCAGGTCAGCAAGGAAGACAAGGAGATGTTGCTGGAGGCCATGCGCGGCTTCGGCGGGCTCGACAACGACTATCGCTATGTCGCCGGTCATGCCTGCAATTCGCGACGCGGCTACGCGAAGGATGCCGGCGCGGGCCCCGACGGCGCCCCTGTGTTCTCGCAGCCGGTGGGTCTGCACGACGTGCTCGGCAGTCATCTGTGGAAGTCGCTGGGTATCAGCGGCATGTACGAATTCCAGACGACGCTCATGCAGCCGGTCGGCGGCATGGATGCGATCGGCAAGGCCTTCCTGCGCGAGATCCGCCCGGACGTCATACGTTACAACGCGAAGGTCACCCGCGTCGCGCAAGACGAGCGCGGCGTGACCGTGAATTACGAGGACACGACGAAGCCGGGCCACTTGCGGCAGGCGACGGCGGACTGGTGCGTGTGCACGATCCCGCTCTCCATCCTCAGCCAGATTCCCATCCAGGTGTCGGAAGCGAAGGTAGCGGCCATCGGCGCCGTGCCCTACTGGGGTTCGGTCAAGGTGGGCTTGCAGTTCAGGCGGCGGTTCTGGGAAGAGGACGAGGCGATCTACGGCGGCATCACCGCCACCGACCTGCCCATCGGCATGATCTCCTATCCCAGCCATGGCTTCGGCACGCGGAAGGGCGTGTTACTGGGCGCATACACGTTGTTCCTCGAGGCCTACCGGTACACGGCGATGGATCCGGCCGAACGCATTCGCCGCGCGGTAGAGGACGGGACGAAGATCCATCCCCAGTACGCCCGCGAGTTCGAGAACGGGATGGCGGTGGCGTGGCATCGCTCGCCGGGCACGCTGGGATGCTTCGGCGGGTGGACGGAAGAGGCGAGGGCGAAGCATTACGCCGATATCTGCTCGATGGACGGCCGCATCGTCCTCGCGGGCGAGCACGCGTCGTACCTTCCTGCGTGGCAGGAGGGCGCGATCCTTTCCTCGCTCTCCGCCATCGATGCGCTGCATCGCCGCGCCGTCGCGGGAGCCGGCGCATGAACACGAGATGCCTCGTCGTCTGCCTGGCGATCTGCGCAGGCCCGACCTTTGCGCAACACATCGATATCGACCCGCGCAAGGATGTCGCGAACCTTACCGGCGAGCAGATTTACACGCAGGTCTGCCAGGGTTGCCACATGCCCGACGCGAAGGGCGCGGTCGGTGCCGGCCGTTACCCGCCGCTGGCGGGCGACGTCAAGCTTGCTTCCGGCGCGTATCCCGCCGTGATGGTGATGAACGGTCGCGGTAACATGCCTGCGTTCGGCCCGATGTTCACCGACGCGCAGATCGCCGACGTGATCAACTACGTCCGGACGCATTTTGGCAACGCGTATACCGATTCGCTCGAACCGGACGACGTGAAGGTCTTCCGGCCACCGCCGCCCAGCAACCCGCCGGAGAAGCACTGACATGATGAAGTCCGCGATCCTTGCCGCCCTCCTGATCGCCGCCGCCGCACCGGTCGTCGCCTCCGACGTCGTGCGGCACAAGATCCCCGGCAGCGATTTCCCGATCTCCGCCGCCGTGGAAATCCCGGCGGGAAAGACGCTGGTGTTCCTGAGCGGCGTGGTGCCGCCGGTGGCGGATGCCAGTGCGCCGAAGGGCAGCCTGCAGGCCTATGGCGACACGAAGACCCAGACCGTGGGCGTGCTCGCGGCGATCGACAAGCAGCTCAAGGGCATGGGGCTGACGATGGGCGACGTGGTGAAGATGCAGGCGTTCCTCGTCGGCGACCCCGCCAAGGGCGGCAAGATGGATTTCGCCGGGTTCATGGCGGGCTATACCCAGTTCTTCGGTACCAAGGAACAGCCGAAGTTGCCGTCGCGCTCCGCGATGCAGGTCGCCGCGCTGGCCGCGCCGGGCTTCCTCGTCGAAATCGAGGTGACCGCGGTTCGTCCGTGAACCGCGGCCATGCCGAGGCCAGCCCTGGCCATTCAATGCCTGGAGTTATCTCGACATCGGGACTTGTTCATTCCGGACGATGATGTCCGGCCTCGGTACACCCGCCGCGCCGTCGGCTTGGACAGGTTCGCCAAGCTCGAGCGCGGCCCTGAGCAGCGATCCCGTGCGAGAGCCCGTCGCCGGATGAGTGATGGGATCGGGGAAATAGCGAGAGTACTCGCCCTGGGCCACGGACGACTCGAGCCAGTCCAGCCCGGCACGAACCGTCTCCCGCGGGTTGGCGTGGCGGTCGTGTATGTACTGGAGATAACGGTCTTCCCTGATCGGGTCGCGCCTCGGGCTCCAGAGCTGGAACTCCACGGTTGTCGACAGCAGCCGTTCCGTGAAGTCGACAGGCGAGGAGGCCACCCTTGCCTCGCCCTGGGGTGTCTCGACCTGCAAGGCGTTGCTTTCCCATTGACTGGCTACCGCCCGCACGCGGCCGGGATAGTCGTCCCTGGTCGCGGTCACCCCGTACCAGTCGTCGACGATATAGGAGCCTTCGGGAAGCTCGGCGATCCTCACGCCTGTAGCGCCCGTCGATCCGGTCAGGCGGATCGATTCCGCATTGACGGGCATGGCCAGTGTGAAAGGATGTCCCGCCGCCGAACCCACGAGGACCATGTAACGGTCTTCGCGAAGCAAGCCGCGCAATCGCCTGGCGTTGGCCAGCGCCTGGATCTGACGATTCCCCACGCCGCGGCTAAGGAAGTCGCCGACCGGCGCCCCCGACGCGATCAGGTCGTTGAAGGTCGCGATATCCACGTCGGAGACGGGAGCCGGACTCGCGCCGCGCAGTTGCGGGAGCGACGCCAGCGCGTTTGAACGGGTGAGAAGGGGCGGCGTCTCGAAAGCACTGATCGTCGTGGGGATTGCTTCCACGTGCCTGACCGGTCGACCCGCATAGTCGACGCCGGTCCTGTGTTGTTTCTTCGCCGGGATGCCGATCGACAGCAGGATTTCTCCACTGTCCGTCAGCTGGATGGTCGACGGTTGCGCCATGAAGTCCACCAGGATGGGGTAGGCGATCTTGTCGGCGATCCGGCGTGCGACTTCCATGTTGATCCTTGCGTGTGGAGGCAGCTTGCCGAAGATGTCGCGGGAAGCCGCGTCACGGAACAGATCGGACAAGGGATCGATCCCCGAGCGGAGCATGATGCTCGGATACCACTTGCCCTGGCGTTCCTCCACGTAATGGTACCGATAAGCTTCGGGCATCAGGCCGTCGCTGTAACCCAGGACTTCGTGAAAGCCGTCTTCGCGCTGCCGGGTCTCGACGATTTGCGTCGTGCCGGCCATATTCCTCAATCGCACAAATTGCCGTCCTTGAGTCGTCCAATGGTCACTGGGTTGATTCTCCGCTTCCGCGAGTATGGCGGGGTCCGTCACCACCAGACGATCGAGCGAGGGTGGCAGCAGGGAGTCTTCCGTTTCGGCGATCTTGGCCAGCATGCCTTCCGCGAAACGGCGAAAGTCCCACTCGTTGAGTGCTAGCGCGTTTCGTATCTTTCCGTTATCGGCATTGAGCAGGACGTCGATGATCGGCGAGAACGGCTCTTGAGGAATGGGCCGCGACAGCATGGCGTTGCTTCCAGGCTCACCTCGGCGGTAGTAAGCGGTACGTCGCCCGTCGGCGTCGGTGCTTGCCTCGATGACGACCCGCTCGCCCGATGGTGTGGCGGTATCGATCATGGCGAGGCGTTCTCCCGGCGAGCCGGAACCGTGCCTTACGACCTCGATGGCGACCCGGCGGTCGACGGGCATGAGGTCACGGGCTGCCGCCAGAAAGACGCGCTCTTCTTCAGCCGTCAGCGCATGCATCCGGTCGAAGAGCGCAGCGCGCAACCTGGCGAACACCTTAAGGGGCTCTGCCTGGAGTCCGTGACCGTTAAGCGGCTCGATCCAACTGGCAAGCATTCGGTCAACGAGAGCCCGCGATGGAAGGGTATCGAGATCCGCGGCCAGGTTGTTCCGAAAGATGCTCTCCCTGCTCGCCTCGCTCATGGCCCGGAATTCGGCGGTCGGCCGCGTTGCCGCCTCCACTGCGGCGAAAAATGAGCGATAGGTTCCGCCAGTCGCGTCGCCCATCAGGCTATAGGTGCCGTTGTCGTGAAGAACAACACGGAGCGCATTGCCGGGAACATCCTTTGCGGTGAACGGCGTGCCCTCGGCCGATATCCCATCATTGAATGAAGGCCGACCGTTGGGGTCGTTGCGATAGATCGCCAGTGGCCGGTTGGTGTAGCGGGCTATCGCGGGAGCGAGGATCCTGAGCTCCTTGTGGGTCCACTCCGTGGCGTTCGCGTCGCGCAGGCGACTGTTCAGGGTCTCGACGAACGATTGTCCGACAGAAAGAATTGTCGTCAGCTGCATGCCTTGCCGATGCGTCGCCACTGTCGCGTTGAGTTGTGACTCGGTAAGGCCCATTCCCCTCATGATGCGAGCCGCATGCTGCAACGTGCCCGGATCGACAGTGATGCCTGGATGGACGAAGTGGGCCAGGACGCTTCCTTCGGCGTAATTGTCCGTGTGATCGGCAAGTTCCCAACTGCCATCGACCTGCCGCGCGATCGCTGGCCCGGGGGTACCATTGCTCTGTGCGATGCGGTATCCGGCGCTGTCGCGAAGGATGTGGGCCATACCCGTACCGGTTTCGGTCTGCCAGCGGACATAAAGCGCGCCATCATGAAAGAACGTCCCATCCGAAAGCGCGTGCGCGTTGGCAGGCATGGGGGGGAGCGCTCGGCTCCACATCGTGTCACCGCGCCAGTAGGCCAGGCGACCGTCATTCCGGCGGTAAAGGCGGTTCGTCCGGGAGATGGGGCGGATGCATGTGCGCTGGCTTGCCGTTGTGCGGCGTCCAGGAAGGGTGTCATGCATCGTCGGCCGAGGCTGGTCAGCAGCGATGGGATATGAGTCCTCGCTGCGCGACATGCCGGGCCTCGGCGGATCGGATGCCGTACTGCCGACATGCAACGCGAGCGGAAGCAGCCATAGGCAGGCCACTCGTTGGTGGATCGATCCCGTGTAAGCATTGATCCATCGCGTCCGTTCGCTCATCTTTCTTCTCCTGAATGGCTATCCGTGGCCCTTCGTCAGCGGGCCGGTTCGGTTCTGCCGGTTCCCGGCGCGGCGGATGCGCCCGCCGGATACCAGAGTCCATCGTTCGACCGAAGGAAGTAGCCCGTGCCTCGGTTTCCACCCTCCGCGGCGACAGGCCGAAGGATTTCGAACTTCGCATCGATAGCCACCGGGCTGGTTTCGACAAGCCTGGTCTGCCCGTCGAGATTCCTAAGCCGTACAAAGTGGCGGCCATCCGAAGACCACTCGTCGGTGTCCTCGTGTGCGCGAGTGAGGATATCGGCGTCAGAAACCGCGAGTTCATCGAAGGGAGCGTGCAGCGCCACGTTCTCGTCGTCGGCGATCCGTGCCAGGATCTTCTCGGCAAATGGCTGGAAATCCCACTCGCCGAGGCCGAGAACGTCTCGTAAGGCGCCACCGCCGTGATTGGCATTGAGCAGCGGATCGACGATGGGTGAAAAGGGTGCGTCGATGACGTGACGCGATGGTATCGGGCTGTGTCCCGGTGCACCTTCCCGGTAATAGTTGACCCGGTCGCCTTGGCTGTCTCGCCTTGCAAGAATGACGATCGGTGGCCCGCCGGACGGTGTTTCCGAGTCGGCTAAAGCAAGCCGTTCGCCGGTGTCTCTGTCACGCACTTCGATAGCGGCAGCCCTGCCCTCGGGCATGAGCCGGTGTACCGCCCTGAGTAACCGGCTTTCCTCGCCCACCGTGAGAGGATGATGTATATCGAACAACGCCCGTCGCAGGAGCAGCACCTTCATCAGCTTCTTTGTCTGAAGTGGCGGCATTTGCGTCGCGGAAGCCGTTTTGCGATACATCCGTTCGTGACGGGCGCGGTTTGACCTGGCATCGATGAAGTTGGCGAGGTCTGTCCGGAATGCATGCTCGGCATCGGCTGGAAGCCTGGCTCGAAAATCGAAAGGGTCCCGGCGAGCCGCTTCCACCGCCTGGAATATCGTCGGATACTCTTCGTGACTTTCCCGGCCCCGCCGTTCCATGAGCGTGACCCTGTCACCATCGTAAGCGAGCTTCAGCGTGTCGTCGGGCATTCGCCCCGATGGCGATGACCGTCCGTCCGGCATGGCAAGCGAGCTCAGGGTCGTTCTATCGGGTCGATAGAACGCCAGCGGCCTTCCGATGAACGTGGCGATGTCGGAAGCGATGCTCCGGATTTCCGACGGCGACCATGTCGTCGCAGCGGGTCGGCGCAGCCTCGCGGAAAGGGTTTGATTGAAGGCGTGGTCCACCGTCAGCAGAAGAGCCGGGGCGATTTCAGCGATCGCAGGGGCCATGGCGTGTTCGGGTAGCGACGGTATGGCCGCTATCCTGGCTTCGGCGATCCCCACCCATTCCATCAGTCTGGCAGCGTACCGGAGGACCCCCGGATTCTCCGTCGTTGTCTCCGGGACGATGTCGGCGAGGAAGCTTCCCTTGGCGAGATTGTTCTCGTCGTTCGCCAGCTGCCAGTGGCCATCCGGTCGCCTGGCGATGAAGGGGCCCGGTACATCGTTGTCCAGTCGCACCCGATAACCGTCTCCATCGACGGCCACGCGGGCGGTTCCCACTCCCTCGCCGATCCGTATATCGACATAGAGTTCGTTACCGTCCCTGTACAAGCCATCGGCCGTGCGCTGCGAGTGAGGCGGCGGACGTTCCAGCAATGACCGTGCCATTCTGTCTGCGTTGAGATAGGCGAACGATCCGTCGCGTTGCCTGTACAGGCGATTGCCGTGCGCGCGGATACACGACGACCCGGGGAAAGCCTGGGTCGTCCCCGGGGGAGAACTTACCCGGTGTCTACATGTGGATGAGGCGATAAGCGACAGCGCGCATAAGGCCACGAGCGCGAATCGATGCTTCGCGATGTCCTTCCTTGCCATCGTCACGGATCCTCTCGCCGGTGTGCTTCCTTCATGGGCCCTCCATGCGATCGTCCACGGGCGGTATTGGCTGCGGGTCCACCTCGGCATGGGGATTCTGGTTCAATGCAACGGCGCTGCCTGTGAGGGATTCGATCCCCGAGACGGCAACCGGGTCGGCGGTGGATGTGGTGAAGTAGCGGGCGATTTCATTCCTCGCTTCGGCGGTCTGGAGCCAATCGAATCCTGCTGGCGTTGCCGGCCGTCCTTCCGTGTGCCGCTGCTGTACGTAACTGAAGTAATGCGTCTCCTGAATGGGATCGTGCGCCGGGCTCCACTGGTTGAAGATCAGGGGGCGCGAAAGGATCTCCTCGGCGAAACGGGTGCCGGTCATGTTGACCATGGCGTCGCCGTCGCGCACGGTGACCATGTCGTTATTCGCCTCGATGCCTTGCCCGAACGTGCGAAGGCGTGCCGGATACTCGGTCGCCGTCGTTGCCGTGCCTAGCCAGTCGTCGATGATGCGCGTTCCCGCGGGAAGCTCTCCCATCGAGGCATATCCACGCGCGATCAATTGCAGCGAGTCGTTGTTTGCCGGCAATATCATGCTGACGGCATGCCCCACGGCGCCCGCCACGACCACGATGTATTCGTCGGAGCGAAGCATCGTGCGAAGCCTTCTACTGGTGACCAGTGCCTGGATGTGCCGGCTGCCCACGCGGGATTGGACGAAGTCGCCGACAGGCGCACCGGCGGCGACCAGCGATAGATAGGCAGGAAGGGCTTGCGCAGGCGCAGCCGTGGGCGTGGCTCCATGCAGTGCCGGTTCTTCGGCAAGGTGCTGCCTGTAGATGGATAGCGGTGTGGCCGGCCTCGGCGGTGCCGTGGCCGTTGGCGGTTGCACGGGTGCGGGCGGCTGCGCGCTGGCCGTGGGCAGGTATATCCGCGTCGAGCGTCGGTGCCTTGGGGGAGTCCCTGTGGCGAGGATCAGCTCACCGCTCGGCGATACTTCGACGACACTCGGGACATTCGCGGATGCGATAAGGATCGGGTAGGGCGTTTCGTCGACGATACGTTCCAGAAGATCGCGGGTGACCGGGCTCCCGGGAGGAAGAGTGCGTTCCAGACGTGTGACGATGGACTCGCGGAACGTGCTGGATGTGGGATTGAATCCCATGCGTAACAGCGGCGGTGGATACCATTTTCCACTGCGCGAGGTTAAACGTGAGCTCTCCATCCCCAGGCCTTCACCGAACCCGAGCAACTCATACCCGCCATCGACGGACACAGGTTTCGTTTCCACGATCTGGGTGCGACCGTCCAGGTGGCGCAGGCGAACGAAGTGACGGTCGTTCAGCCACCAGTCGTCGGTGAGTCGGGTCTCTGCGTCGGCGAGCACCTGCGCGTCCCTGCTTACGAACCGGCCAAGAGAGGGGGGCAGGAGAGCATTTTCATTCGTCACGATGTTTTCGAGCAGCCTGTCGGCAAAAATGCGGAAATCCCATTCGCCCAGGGCGAGCGCCTTGCGAACCTGGCCGTTGTCGGTATTGAGGAGCACATCGATGAGTGGTGAAAACGACTGGTCTTCGATAGGACGGGAAGGGATGGGGGAGTGGCCTGGGGCGGCGTCCTGGTAGTAGGCGACCCGCTCCCCCGCCGGATTGAGGTCGGCCTTGATGACAATGCGTGCTCTTGCGGGGAGGGTTTCGATGTTGGTTAGTGACCGGCCTGTGGTTCTTTCGACAACCTCGATGGCGATCGCGTGCCCCCTGGGCATGATGTTCCGGGCCGCCTCGAGAAACCGGCGCTCTTCCGCTGCGGTGAGTGCGTGATGTTTGTCGAAAATGGCCTGACGCAAGCGAGCGACACGGGCAAGGCTTTCCGTTGCGGGGCCGAGTTTGGGATTCTGCCGTACCAGGGGATCGATCCAGTGGCGAATGGCGTGCTCGAGGGCTGGCCGTGCCCGCCTTCCATCGATGTATTCCGCTAAACCGGCACGATACTCATATTCGCGTGTGGACGCGTCCCGCATGCGCAGATCCGATGCCGGTCGTGTTCCCGCTTCTGCGGCGGCGAAGATCGATGGGTATCGGGTCGGATTCGCTTCGTCCCGGAAGGAAAAGTTGCCATCGCTATCTCGGACGAGACGGAATGCATCGTCTGGAATGACGCCGTTGTGAATCGTCCCGCCATCGGAGCCGATGGCGACGATGGGCGTGCCGTCCGTCCGGTAGATGGCCAGTGGCCGGTTGAGATAGGTTGCCATGTCCGGGCCGAGGAGCCGGACCTCGCGCTCGGACCACACGCTTGCGCGTGGATCGCGCAGGCGGGAGGAAAGCGTTTCAAAAAATGCCTGCGCCATGGAAAGGAGGATAAGAGGCTTGGCATGCATCAGGCGCTCGGTAGAACCGGCATCGGCATAGATGGATTGCAGTGTCGATTCGGGCAGGCCGGCAACCTCCATGATGCTGGCGGCGCGCTGTAACATCCGTGGATCGACCGTGATTTCATCCGCAAGCAGGTCGGCCAGGACGCTTCCCCTGGCGTAATTGTTCTCATCGCCTGCCAACTCCCACCGATTATCCGGCCGCCTCACGACACGGGGGCCTGCGTCGCCGTTGTCGAGCCGGATGCGATACCCGGCGCCCTCCCGAATGACGCGGGCGGCACCGGCGCCCATGCCGTTTTCCCATGGCACGTACAGCGCGCCTTCGTGCCTGATCACCCCGTTGGATTGTGCGGGCGTACCCGCGGGGAGATTCTCAAGCGGTTGGGTCCACATGGCCTCGGCATTCCAATGCGCCAGCGTTCTGTCCGGCCGTCGGTAGATGCGGTTGGCCCTACGGCCCGGACTGATGCAAGCGCGATGCGCCGCTTTCGTGAGGTTCTCTGCCGTCGATTCCCTCGTTACCCGTTTCCGTGTCGCCGGGGCATCGGGAGAGGACCACATGTCGCCTCCGCAGAGAAGTGGCATGGTGGCAAGCAATAGGGCATTGAGGCTCTTTTCGATGCGCTTCATGTTTCGTTTGATCCGAGAGGGAAGGTTGCGGTCGTGAAGACCGGTCATACCGTGTGCTTTTGCTGCGTCAATCGTGTCGACATGGGGAAGCGGCGTTCAGTCGCCCAGGAGATCGAAGTCGAACTCCCAGTCGTCCAGGAGCGGGCGCGTCGCGTCATCGTCCCGCAGCCAATTGTGGAAGTCCGCCATCGCCTGCGAATGGGAGATTGCTGGCAACGGAGGAGTGGTATCGGCTGGACGGGAGGAAGAGGGGGCATTCTGCTGGTTGAACGCACGAACTTCGGATATGAGCCCGGTCATGGATGCCAGGGTAGTTTCCGCGCCCGGCTCGGCCGCGGCGAAGGGAGGGGTGAAATAATTGAGGTAATCCAGACGCGCCGCGTCCGAGGTGATCCAGTCGAGTCCTGCGTGATGACGAAGGGCAGGACGGTTCACCCGGTAGCGGATGTAGTCGATGTATCCATTTTCGGAGATGGGGTCGTGCCGTGGGTTCCATGTTTCCACGCGGACACGACCCGAAAGGACACGTTCCGTGAACTCGACAGGCGAGACGGTCTGTACGATGCCATCGTCGCTCGTCTGCCTGATCGTATCGCCGCGTTCGTGCTGCTCTTGAGCAACGGTGCGGATACGCTCGCCGTAGCTTTGGGCGTCGGCAGCGACGTCGTACCAGCTGTCGACGATGCGGGTACCCTCCGGGAGGTGGGCGATGCTCGACCATTCCGTGGCTTTTGCGATATCGGACGCCGGGATGAGCAGGGTAAACACATGGCCCGAAACCGAGGCCACGACCGCGGCACCTTCGTCTTCGACCAACATGCCGCGCAACCTTCGTGCTTGCATCAGAGCGTCGAGGTGCCTGTCGCGTGCGGTCAGCGCGATGAACCTGCTGGCACGCTCACCCTTGTCGATAAGGCTGGAAACCATCGTGTCGGTCTCGTCCAGAGTCCCGGCCGTGTGGCGCACGGCTGTGGTCAGATGCCGGGCGCTTTGCCCCGGTGTGGGAGGCCTTGTCACCGGTGGCGTTTCCGCTCGCCCGGCGAGCCTGCTGTGCACGCCATCCGTGTTGATCATTGTCCGGTATGTCCAGGTGCCGCCGGCAGGATTGCGCAGGGTCAGGACAAGGCCATGGCCAGCGTCGATGTCCGCGGCATCCAGATGTTCCGCGACCTCCCGCAACAATGGCTGCGGGATGGCGTCGAGAAGATTGTCCATGGCGCCGTCGCTGACGTCTCCGCCATCGAGAAGGTGGCGCCGGATCGCCGAGGCGGCCGCCGAACGGCCCGCCGCATCCATGGGATCGTAGCCATGCCTTAACCGGCTACTGCGATGCCACCGGCCATCGCGTTGCATGATGAAATGGCCGCTCCCCCGTTCGCCAGTCGCATGCGGGTCAAGTATCTCGTGCATGCCATCCGCTGTGGTGGGGCCTATTTCAACAATATGTGTGCGGCCAACGAGATCGCTCAGCTGCGCATAGCGGTGTCCTCCGGATATCAGATCATCCGAAGCCTGCTCGTTCATCTGATCGCGTATGTCCTTGTTCGTTACGAGGAGGTGCCCGAGGGCCGGAGGAAGCAGGGCGTCCTGATCGTCCGCCATGTGTGTCATCAGCATGTCGGCGAAGTCGCTCCATTGATACTCGCCAAGCTTCAGCGCGCGACGTACCGCGCCATTGCCGCTATTGAGTATCGCGTCGATGAGCGGCGAAAACGACTCTTCTACTGCACGAGACCGTATCGCCTCGCCCCGGCTGTCCCGCCTGTAGTAAGTGACTCGACGTCCGGACGTGTCGAGATCGGCCTCGATGACGATGCGCGTGGCATCGGCGTCATGGCTTTCGACCCGGGCCAGCAACGTATTTGATCCATGCCTGCGTACTTCGATGTCGATACGATGTCCTTCCGGCATGAGGTCGCGAACGGTTTCCAGGAGACGCCGTTCCTGATCCGCCGTGGCGGCATGGTGCTTATCGCGAAGCACATGTCGCATCCTGGAAACTTTCATGACGGGTTCTCTCAGCCGTTGCGGCAATGACAGCGGAGCTATCCATTTCTCATGCATGCGCTCCAGGCTCGTCTGCCTCGATCTTCCGGCGATATGGACGGCGAGCCCTTCGCGGAATCGGGCCTCGCGTTGGATGGGATCGAGGGCCTGGTGGGTCGGCGGCCGTGTCGCGGCCTCCACGGCGGCAAAGATGGATGAGTGCTCGATGCGATCGGCGGGCGCTTTCGCATTGGGCACAAGGTAACGATCGCCGACGCGCTGCACCCGCACCGCGTCGGTCGGGATGCGATCCGGATTCGCCGCTGTGCCGTCCCTCAGTACAGCGGTTTCGATCTGCCCACTACTGTCGAGAACGACCAAAGGACGTTCCATGTATCTTGCGATGTCCGGCGCGGTGACCAGGACTTCCTTTGCTGACCAACGGCGATCCTTGCGGTCAGTCAGACGTGCGACCTGCTCTTCGATGAAAGCATGTCCTACCGCCTCCATCACGATCTGCGTCGCGCCCAGGAGCTCGCCGTCGTTCGACATCCTGATGAGATCGCCTTCGTTAAGGCCGAACTGGCGCATGAGTTTGCGCGTCCGCTCGAGCGTGGCCGGGTCCGAGGTGTATTCCTTGAGCAGCAACTGTGCGAACTGGCGTTTGCCGAGCGGTTGCTCCGTCGCCACCAGCTTCCAGAGGCCATTGCGCCATGGCCTGACAAGTGGGCCTGCCTTCCCCTTGTCTAGTGCGATGCGGTAACCCGCACCGTCGGCGACGATCCGGACGATATCTTCGCCGCGTTCGGTCTTCAGTTTTACGAAGGCATCCTCGCCCTTTCGGAAAATACCGTGTGTTTGGGCCGACGCCCCTTCGGGCAGGCTCGGAATGGCGTGCGTGCGGGTATCCAGGTCGAACCACAATTTGGCGTGGGCTGTATGGGGAGGCCGGTAGACAACGGGCGGGCGGCCGCCCTGCTGTTGAGCGAGGGTTGACGCACCGACGCCCAGTCCGATGCCGATGAAGAAGTCGGCGACGTCGGCGACCAACTGCACACCCTCATAAGTGGCGGTGTGGGGTGACGCCAGATAGCGTGCCGTGCTTTCCGCCATCATCCCGATGACGCTGGCCAGTTGTAGCTTTTCCGCACCCCGGATCGGGAAGGGGATGAGGGCCAGCGAGAACGCCTCTTCGACGATGCCCATGGCGATCTGTTCCAACCGCGCGCAGTCTGCGTCCAGCACAGCGACAAACCGGGGATCCATGGCGCTGCGTGCTCTGCTCAGTTGACTGGCGGCAACGGCATCGACGAAACGGAGCGGTCGGTTTCCCGTGGGGTATCGTTCCAGCCCGACGCGCGGATTCGTTGGGCCCTTGTCACCGAATACCGCCTGCAAGCGGCCGGCAAGCCACTGCGTCAGCGCGTTGGAGTCGGACTCCGTCTTTTCGGCGAGCGCGCGCTTGTTCCGCAGTCGGCCCCCGGCGATCGGCATAGTCGTCGCATTGACGGTTTTTCCGGCGCTATCGCCCTTCGTGAGTTCCCCAAGCAATTCGTGGAAATCCAGGGGAGGCAGCCGCCGACCCAGCCAGGCGAGAACCTTGTGGCTCTTGTCATGGCCAGGGCGGTTTTCAGCGCTTCCAGCGGACTCGAGGTTGCCGATAATCATCGACGCTGCGCTGCCGCCCACGGGAAGGATGCGCAGCGAGCCGTCCGGATGCCCGGGTGTGTAGAGGAAGTTCGTTTCCGGGAGGAGGGTCGTCCTGGTCGAGTTCCACGTCGAGCGGAGCCGGATATTGAATGCGGGAAGCTGGATCGGGTGCGGTGCGCTGCCGCTGAACCATGTTCTACCCACGCGCAGCGCATAGTGCGCATAGCTGAGCTCGCCTTGGCCGTCGCCCTTGTCCGCCTCGATCGCGGCAGTGAATCGACCATATTGCTCAAGCGTGATATCTCCCTTGCGCAAGGCTTCGAGTCCGGCGAAGCGGAGTTCGGCTTTTGCGGCATCCATAATGGCGGCCGGTGTCGACCATGGCGATGTCTTATCGGAGAACCGCGAATTGATCGAATCCTGGATTCGGCCCGCCGCGTCGTAGTCGGTCAGGACATCGATGACTTTCTTGAAGTCAATGTCCTGGTTGAAGTGCGGGGAATAGGAGGCGAATCGGTTGACCCGGGTGTACTTGATGTAGTCGCGGCCGTTCTTTGTCGCCCGACGTCTCAGGCCGAAGTCGACGCCACGTCGAATGAAATCCGTCAGGGGTTCGATGACATGGCTTCGTTTTAAGATTGCACCCTGCTCGTCGACAAGATCGGTGTGCAGGTAAAGGTCTACAATGGTTGGCACGCCAAGCCGTGTCGCGATGTCGCTGAATGCCTGGAACTCAAGTGCTTTGCGCTCCTTCTCAACCTGGTCGAAAAGAAGCCTTTCCGCATTGGAATGTGCATCGAATGCCTTCCACCACTCACACTTCATCGAGGTAGGCATCTTTTCGAAGTATTTCACCAATCGTTCTTTCACCGCCGCGGCCGCCAGCCGCTGCCGGATCGCTTCCCGCGTAAGCAGGATCGTCGGGGTCTCATCGGACTCCGGTGGCTTCGTAAGGACGCAAGGGTCCGCCAACCGGATCTCGGTCGTCGTGTCGGCGTGAGCGACCGGTGAAATCCCTGCGACACCGGCGAGAGTGAGCGCGATGTACCACGCGGCGCGACGTTGCGCGGAGGGGCTTTCCGCGTGGCCTTCTTTCATGATTTGGCGCATGGGTTCTCCTTTTCCCTGGAGTGTTCGAACCGTTTAAGAACGAGGATCCGGCGATGGGACCCGGGAATACCCCTCGTTGGGGGAGTTCCTGCCGCACAGCGCAAGTTGCGCCCACAAGTCACGCCCAACGGGCTGGGCACGGCCGGCGGCAACGATGTCTAATGGAGGCTGGCGGCGAGGGCCGCTTGCGCCAGGCGATCGACGACCGGCGGTGCCGAGGACGAGGTGTACGTGTTGCCGTATGGCATCCTGTCGAACGGCGGCGCGAAGTAGCTCATGTCGTCGCGCCGCCCCTGGCGGTTGGCCATGCGCCGCGCATCCGGTGCCGGCTGTGAGGACGAAAGAACGGAGCGCCGCTCGCGCCATCCCATGGAACGGGGTCATCGAATATCCTTTTCGCGTCGTATCGTTTTCCTGTTCGCGATTTATACGTCAAGGCGCGGCGACTTGACGCGCGAAGTACGCCGGCGGGTTCCACGCCTACGGCGACACGTGGGCGACGTCGATACGCGTCACGAAAGGTTGTAGCCGCGCTCCTCGTGCAGCGCCAGGTCGAGACCGAGGTCTTCCTGCTCCTCATCCACGCGCAGGCCCATCGTCATGGCGATGACCTTGAAGACGGCATAGCTCGTGGCCGCGCTGTAGGCGACGGTGAATGCCACGCCTTCGAACTGGATCCACAACTGCTCGCCGGGGTGGACCACATTGCCGAAACCCCCGAGCGCGGGCGACGCGAGCGGGCCGGTGAGGAGCGCGCCCAGGATGCCGGCGATGGCATGGACGCCGAACACATCCAGCGAATCGTCATAGCCGAGCCGGCGTTTCAGCCGGGTCGCGCAGAAGAAACACACGATACCGGCGGCGAGTCCGAGGACCAGCGCGCCGCCGGGACCGCAGCTGCCGGCGGCCGGGGTGACGGCGACCAGTCCCGCCACGGCGCCGGAGGCGATGCCCAGCACGCTGGGGCGGCGATGGACGATCCATTCGATCGCGGTCCATCCGAGCGCCGCCGCGGCGGTGGCGACCTGCGTTACCAGCATCGCCATGGAGGCACTGCCGTTCGCGGCGACGGCGGATCCGCCGTTGAATCCGAACCAGCCCACCCAGAGCATGCTGGCGCCCACCAGCGTGTAGCCGAGGTTGTGCGGCGGCATCGGCGTGAGCGGATAGCCGCGGCGCTTGCCGATGACAAGGCAACCGACGAGTCCGGCGATGCCCGCATTGATATGCACGACGGTGCCGCCGGCGAAATCGATGACGCCGAGGTCGCCCAGGAAGGAGCCCGGACCGCCCCACACCATGTGCGCGAGCGGAAGGTAAGCGAGGGTGAACCAGAGCACCGTGAAGACGAGCAGCGCGGAGAATTTCGTCCGCTCGGCGATGGCACCCACGATGAGTGCCGGGGTGACGATGGCGAAGGTCAGCTGGAACATCACGAACAGTGCTTCGGGGATCGTGCCGTGCAGGCTGTCGGGCGTGAGTCCGGCGAGCATGGCGTGATCCAGTCCGCCGATGAAGGAATGCAGTCCGGTATGTCCGGCAAGCATGCCGCTGTCGTCGAAGGCGACGGAGTAGCCGTAGACGACCCAGAGCACGGTGACGACGGCGGTGATCGCGAAACACTGCATCAGCACGGAGAGCAGGTTCTTCGCGCGGACCATGCCGCCGTAGAACAGGGCGAGGCCTGGAATGGTCATCAGGAGCACGAGCATGGTCGCCGTCAGCATCCAGGCGGTGTCGCCCGTGTCGAGCAGGATCTCGGAACGCATCGACATGGACCTCCCGGGTACGGATACGTGTTCGGGCCGATGTTAAGCACGGGCCGCCTCCAGCCGGCAAATGCACCAGACAGGTGCAACGGGGCGAGGGGCGTCCCGGACATTGCGTTCGCGGCGGGAAATCAGTACCATTTTGGTCTGGTATTGACGCCTTTCCCTTTCCCCATGCTCCGTGTCAGCCGACTGACCGACTACGCGACGGTGGTGATGACCTGCATCGCCGCTCATCCCACCGACGTTCTGAGCACCGCCCAGATCGCCGAAGAGGCGCGCCTGGAGTTGCCCACCGTGTCGAAGCTGCTGAAGCTGCTCGGCCACGCCGGCCTGGTGGAATCCTTCCGCGGCGTCAACGGCGGTTACCGTCTGGCGCGGCCGGCGGAGGCGATCAGCCTCGCCGATATCGTGGAGGCGATGGAGGGGCCCATCGGCCTGACCGAATGCAGCCTGGCCGAAGGCCACTGCGAACGGCAGTCCACCTGCGGGGTCAGCGGCAGCTGGCGCGCCGTCTCGGGAACGATCGACGGCGTGCTGCGCGCGATGACCCTGGCACAGATGCTGGCCGGGCGCCCGAAGGCGCCGGCCGTACAGGCAAACGCATGAACGAGAGCGAAAACATGACACGCGAAGTGGTAGCGCCGGTGCGCGACAACGCCGAGGTCGAAGCGGCCCTCAACCGCCGCTACGAGGCCGGCTTCGTCACCGACATCGAATCCACCTCGCTTCCGCCCGGCCTGAACGAGGACACCGTTCGCCAGTTGTCGGCGATCAAGGGCGAGCCGGAATGGATGACCGAATGGCGCCTTGCCGCCTACCGGCACTGGCTGACCATGCCCGAGCCGGACTGGGCGAAGCTGGACATCGCCCCCATCGACTACCAGGCCGTGAGTTACTACTCGGCGCCGAAGGCCGGCCCGAAATCCCTGGACGAGGTGGATCCGAAGCTCCTGGAAACCTACGAGAAGCTGGGCGTGCCGCTGCACGAGCGGGCGCGCCTCGCCGGCGTGGCCGTGGACGCGGTGTTCGATTCCGTGTCCGTGGGCACCACCTTCCGCAAGGAGCTGGCCGAGGCCGGCGTGATCTTCTGCTCCATGTCCGAGGCCATCCGCGAGCATGGCGATCTCGTACGCCAGTACCTGGGCAGCGTGGTGCCGGCGGGCGACAACTATTTCGCCGCACTGAACTCGGCGGTGTTCTCCGACGGGAGCTTCGTGTTCATTCCCAAGGGCGTGCGTTGCCCGATGGAACTGTCCACGTACTTCCGCATCAACGCGATGAACACGGGCCAGTTCGAGCGCACGCTGATCGTCGCGGAAGACGACGCCTACGTGTCCTATCTCGAAGGCTGCACGGCGCCGATGCGCGACGAGAACCAGCTGCATGCGGCCGTGGTGGAACTGGTCGCGCTCGAGCGTGCGCAGATCAAGTATTCCACGGTGCAGAACTGGTACCCCGGTGACGAGAACGGCGTCGGCGGCATCTACAACTTCGTGACCAAGCGCGGCGACTGCCGCGGCGCGGATTCCAAGATTTCCTGGACCCAGGTGGAAACCGGTTCCGCGATCACCTGGAAGTACCCCAGTTGCGTGCTGCGCGGCGACCGCTCGGTGGGCGAGTTCTACTCCGTGGCGCTCACGCACCATCGCCAGCAGGCCGACACCGGCACGAAGATGATCCACATCGGCAAGGGTACGAAGTCCAAGATCGTGTCCAAGGGCATCAGCGCCGGTCGCAGCTCCAACAGCTACCGCGGCCTGGTGAAGATCGAGAAGGGCGCCGAGGGCGCGCGCAACTACACGCAGTGCGACTCCCTGCTGATCGGCAAGAAGTGCGGGGCGCATACCTTCCCGTACATGGAAGTGAAGAATCCCAGCGCCATCGTGGAGCACGAGGCCACCACGTCCAAGATCTCCGACGACCAGTTGTTCTACTGTCTGTCGCGCGGCATCGGCGAGGAAGACGCGGTATCGATGATCGTGGACGGTTTCTGCAAGCAGGTGTTCCGCGAGCTGCCCATGGAATTCGCCGTGGAGGCGAAGAAGCTGCTCGAGGTCTCCCTCGAAGGGGCGGTGGGCTGATGGGCATCATCGGTTCCGCCCCCGGCCTCACCGACCTGCGCGTGCTGCTCGCCGCGCTGGACCCGGAAATCGATCCGATCCCGAAGCGCTTCCTGCACGTGTCGCACGAGAAGGCGCGCGAGCGCATGGCCGACGCCCTCATGATGTTCCGCGAAGCCGAGGGCACCACGCTCATCGTCGACGTGGAAGACACCGAGGCGGCCGCGAGCGAGCGGCTGCTCTGGGCACGGATCACGCTGCGCGTGCAGTCCAGCCTCACCGCGGTGGGCATGATGGCCGCCGTTTCCGCCGCGCTGGCCAAGCGCGGCATACCCTGCAATCCCGTATCGGCGTTCCTGCACGACCACATCTTCGTGCCCTGGGAACGCCGCGACGACGCGCTCGACGCGCTCTCGCACCTCACGCCCTGATTGGACCGTCCCATGCACATGCTCAAGATCGACAACCTCCACGCCCGCGTCGAAGGCAAGGAGATCCTCAAAGGCCTTTCGCTCACGGTGAAGCCGGGCGAAGTGCACGCCATCATGGGGCCGAACGGTGCCGGCAAGTCCACCTTGGGCAACGTGCTGGCGGGTCGTGACGGCTACGAAGTCACCCAGGGCAGCGTGGATTTCGCCGGCCGCGACCTGCTCGCGCTGGAGCCGGAGGAGCGCGCGGCGGTGGGTGTGTTCCTCGCTTTCCAGTATCCGGTCGAGATCCCGGGCGTGAACAACACCTATTTCCTGCGCGCCGCGCTCAATGCGCAGCGCAAGTTCCGCGGCGAGGACGAGCTGGATTCCATGCGCTTCCTGAAGCTCGTGCGCGAGAAGCTGAAGGTGATGCAGATCTCCGACGAGCTGCTGCACCGCGCGGTGAACGAAGGCTTTTCCGGTGGCGAGAAGAAGCGCAACGAGATCTTCCAGATGGCCGTGCTCGAGCCGAAGCTGGCGATCCTCGACGAGACCGACTCGGGCCTCGACATCGATGCGTTGAAGCAGGTGGCCGAAGGCGTGAACGCGCTGCGCTCGCCCGAACGCTCCTTCGTCATCGTCACCCATTACCAGCGCCTGCTCGACTATATCCAGCCGGACTTCGTCCACGTGCTGGCCGGCGGCCGCATCGTCGAAAGCGGCGACAAGGACCTGGCGTTGAAGCTGGAAGAGCAGGGCTATGCCTGGCTCGCCGAGACCCACCCGGAATTGCGCAAGGCCGATCTCGCCGGAGCGCCGGCATGAGCAACGCGCCGTCCCCGTTCGTGCGGGCGGCGCTGGATGCCGCCCGGGCGCTGCCGTCCAGCGGCATCGCCTGGCTGGACGCCGCCCGTCGCGAGAACCTCGATGCCTTCGCCGACACCGGCTTGCCGGAAGGGCGTAACGAAGCCTGGAAGTACACCCCGTTGCGCGCCTTGTCGCAGCGCGCCTTCGCGCTCGCGGATCGAGACGTCGCGGCGACGATCGCGGTCGACCCCGCCCTCTACGCGCTGCCAGGTGTCGATGGCGCGCGCATCGTGTTCGTCGACGGCGCGTTCCGGGCCGACCTTTCGTCGCCTGGCGGGGAAGGGATCGAACTGGCGCCGCTGGCCGATGCGCTGACCGCGCATCCCGAGCCGTTGCGCTTCGCCCTGGCCAATCGCTATCGCCGCGGCGCGGCCGATGCCTTCGTGCACCTCAACGCCGCGCTGGCCGCAGACGGCTTCGTGCTGCGCGTGGCCGACGGCGTCTCCGTGGCGCGTCCCCTCCACGTCGTGCACGTGTCCAGCGGCGCCCAGGCGGATACCGCGTGGCACGTGCGCCTGCTGGTCGAGGTGGGCAAGGCCGCCGCCGTCGACATCGTCGAGCATTTCGTTTCCGCGGGTGACGCCACGCAGCTGGGCACGGTCGTTTCCGATATCGTGCTGCGCGAAGAGGGCCGTCTCGGCCTCGTCGTGCTCCAGGACGCCTCGGCCGCCACCACGCTCGTGCGTCGCGGCCACATCCGCATCGATGCCGGCGCGGCGGCCACGCTCCACGCGCTGGAACTGGGCGGCGCGCTCGTCCGCCACGAGTGGCACGCGGACCTGGAAGGCGACAAGGCGCGCTTCGATTCGCGCGGCGTCTTCGCGCTCGCCGGCCGGCAGCATGCCGACACGCAGCTGGAGATCCGGCACAAGGCCCGCGACACCGCCTCCGACGCCCTGTGGCGCGGTGTGGCCGATGGCCGTTCGCGTGGCGTGTTCCGCGGCGCGATCGTCGTCGCCGAGGGTGCCGACGGCGCCGACGCCGCGCTGAGCAACAAGAACCTGTTGCTGTCGGGCATGGCCGAGATCGATACCAAGCCCGAACTCGAAATCTACGCGGACGAGGTCAAGGCCGCGCATGGCGCGACCATCGGCCAGCTCGACGAGCGCTCGCTGTTCTACCTGCGCTCGCGCGGCATTCCGCTCGTCGACGCGCGCAGCCTGCTGACCCTCGCCTTCTGTCGCGCGGCGCTCGAATCGCTCGCGAACGACGCCTTGCGCGAACATCTCGGCGAGCTTCTGGTGGCGCATCTGCCGACCGGTCCGACCGAATAAAGCACCACGGAGCCAAGCCATGAACGCCAAGCCCGCGTCAGCCGTGTCGCCGCTGGATATCGAGCGCGTCCGCGCCGATTTTCCCCTGTTGTCGCGCACGGTCCACGGCAAGCCGTTGATCTACTTCGACAACGCCAACACCGCGCAGAAGCCTGTCTCGGTGATCGAGGCGGTCGACCGGCATTACCGCGAACACAACGCCAATGTGGCGCGCGCGGTGCACCAGCTTGGCGAGGAAGCCACTTCGGCGTACGAGAGCGCCCGCGACGCCATTGCGCGGTTCATCCATGCGCCGTCGCGCGACGAGGTGATCCTCACCTCCGGCACCACGCAGTCGATCAACCTCGTGGCCTACAGCTACGCGCTGCCGAAGCTCAAGGCCGGCGATGCCATCCTCACCACGGTGATGGAGCACCACGCCAACATCGTGCCCTGGCAGCTTGTGGCCGAGCGCACCGGCGCCACGGTCAAGGCGGCGCCGATCGACGCCAACGGCGAGCTGATCCTCGAGAAGTATGTCGAGATGCTCACGCCCGAGGTGAAGCTGGCCTGCGTCACCCACGTGTCCAACGTGCTCGGCACGGTCAACCCCGTGCGCGAGATCGCGCGCGAATGCCGCAGGCGCGGGATCCCGTTGCTGGTGGACGGCTCGCAGGCCGTGCCGCACCGCCCCGTCGACGTGCAGGCCCTGGGCTGCGATTTCTATGCCATCACCGGGCACAAGATGCTCGGTCCCACGGGTACCGGCGCGCTCTGGGCGAAGCGGGAGCATCTGATGGCGATGCCGCCGTTCTTCGGCGGCGGCGAGATGATCCGCGAAGTGCGCTTCGAAGGCACGGTGTTCGCCGACCCGCCGCACCGCTTCGAGGCGGGCACGCCGAACATCGCCGGCTTTGCGGGCATTCCCGCGGCCATCGGTTACCTGGAGGGCATCGGCTTCGACCGCCTGCATGCGACCGAACAGGACCTGCTCGCTTATGCGCTGGACGCGCTGGAAACGGTGCCGGGCATGCGTATCTTCGGGCGTGCGAAGGAGCGCGAGCCGGTGATCTCCTTCCTGATCGAAGGTGCCCACGCCAACGACATGGCGACCCTGCTGGACCTCCAGGGCGTCGCCGTCCGCTCCGGCCACCACTGCGCCCATCCGCTGATGCATTTCTTCGGCGTGCCGGCCACCCTCCGCGCCTCGCTGGCCTTCTACAACACGAAGGCCGAGGTGGACGGGTTCATCGAGGCCATCGCAAAGGTCCGCAAGCTGCTCGTTTGACGGCACCGCTCCCCACACGGCACCGCCTCCTGTAGGAGCCGCTATAGCGGCGAGAAGCCAACGGAGCGACAGCGCGGCGAGGCAGCCTCCCTCGCCGCTATAGCGGCTCCTACATGTGGGCGGCAAGGGTAGCTAGAATTCCTTCATGACGCCCAAGCACACCTTCCGCACGGCCACCCAGGCCGACGCCCCGGTCATCGCCGAGCTGGTCGAGTCCGCCTATCGCGGCGACGCCAGCCGGGTGGGCTGGACCACCGAGGCCGATTTCCTCCACGGCCAGCGTACCGACGTCACCGAGATCGAGGAACTGCTGACCAGCGAGAGCGGCCGCTTCGTGCTGTTCGAGCGCGACGGGCTGGTCGCCGCCTCCTGCTACATCGAGCGGCAGGACCGGACCTGCTATTTCGGCATGTTCTCGGTACACCCGCCGTTCCAGGGCACGGGTATCGGCCGGATGGTCATCGAGGAAGTGGAGCGCATCGCCCGCGACGAATGGGACTGCGACCGGGTCGAGATGACCGTCATCGATATCCGCGCCGAACTGATCGCCTGGTACGAGCGCCGCGGCTACGCACGCACGGGACGGACCAAGGCTTTCCCCTATGGCGATGAACGCTTCGGGATCCCCCAGCGCGACGACCTGCGCTTCGAGTACCTGGTAAAGGAGCTGCGGGCATGAACGGCTGGGTGAAGGTCGGTACGCGCAGCGAACTCCTGCCGGGGGAATTCCGCGTGGCGTGGGACGGCGACACGGCCATCGCCGTCTACAACATCGACGGCGACCTCTATGCCATCGAAGACGTCTGCACGCACGATGGCGGCGAGCTGGCGGGCGGCCCCGTCCACGGCTTCGAGGTGGAATGCGTGCGCCACGGCGCGCGCTTCGACCTGCGCACCGGCGACGTGACCTGCCCCCCGGCTTACGAGCCGGTCGCCAGCTTCCCGGTGAAAGAAGAAGACGGTTTCATCTGGACGCGCGACGATCGCCAGTAGGCGCCGGCGAACGGTAAGCGCCGACGCATTCGTTATAGCGCGCCGCACTCGCCGGCCCTAAGCTTCACGGGCGTTTCGCCTACCTACCGGGACATCCATCCATGCTCAAGGACCACCGTTGGCGCGCCGCGCTCGCCTTCGTGCTCCTGTTCCTCCTCTACCAGGGCGCGGAAGGCGTCGGTGCCCGCCTCCTCGACAACGTCGCGGTCCAGGCCGGCTTCATGCTGGCGATGGTCGCCATCGGGTGGCCGGTGGGGCGCTGGCTGGGGTTCCGCGGCTACGATGCCTACGCCCTCGACTGGCAACGGTCCACGCCGGTGCTGCTGGCGGGAGGCCTCGCCCTGGCGTTACTGGTCAAGTACGTCGCCGTCTGCATCGGCATGGCGTTCGACGTCTATGTCGCCCAGGCGCCGGCCGTACCGTCCGTTGCCTCGGTATCGTTCCTTTCGTCCATTCCTTGGGCATTGGTCGCCACCTTCGTACCTTCGATCGCCGAGGACATCCTCACGCGCGGTTTCCTCTACCGCGCCCTCCGCGTGCGCTGGGTACCGTGGGTGTTCGTCCTGTCGAGCAGCGTTCTCTACGTCCTGAACCACATTTACCGGCTGAGTGCCGGTCCGGCCGAGTGGATCATGCTGTTCTGCTTCGGCCTCGCCTATGCGACGGCCGTGGTCCGCACCGGGTCGCTGTGGCTGGCGGTGGGCTTGCACTGGGGCTGGAACCTGGCCAACGTGCTCGTCGGCGACATCCTCCCTTACCAGGTGGTGTCGCCGGTATGGTCGTCGCTCCTCTCCGCCGGGGCGCACCTCGTGGTGCTGGGCCTCCTGTTCGCCGTCCCGCTGCAGCTCGAACGCGAAGGCCTGAGGCCCGGTCCCGCCTGACTACCAGCGGCCGATCAGGTGCTGCACCAGGAGGCTGGTCAGCGCCACGGCGGCCCACACGCCCAACCCGAGCAGGATCGGCCGCGGCCCCGTCGACGCCATGCGGCGAAGGTCCGCGGACAGGCCGATGGCGGTGAGCGCCACGATGATCAGGCACTCCGCGACGAAATGGATCACAGGGAGTACCGATGCGGGCACGACGCCCGTCGTGCGGATCACCGAGGCGACCAGGAACCACAGGATGAACCAGGGGAAGATCTTCGCGAGGCTGAAGTCGGACGCGCCGCCGCGCTTCTCGCGCCAGGCCACGACCAGCGCGATGGCCAGGCTGATGGGGATGATCAGCGTCGCGCGGGTCAGCTTCACGATCGTGGCGTAATCGCCCGCGGCATGGCTGTAGCTGTAGCCGGCCGCGACCACCGACGAGGTGTCATTGATCGCCGTGCCCGCCCAGAGGCCGAAACCCAGGTCGGACAGCCCCAGCCAGTGGCCGAGGGCGGGAAAGAGAAGCACGGCCACAAGGTTGAACAGGAAGATCGTGGAGATGGCGAACGCCGTATCGTGTTCGTCCGGCTTCACGATCGGTACCACCGCCGCGATGGCCGAGCCGCCGCAGATGGCCGTTCCGACGCCGATCAACAGCTTCAGCGTGTCGTGCACGCGCAGGATGCGGCCCAGGATCCACGCCGCGAGGCCGGCGGCCGCGACGGTGGCGAGCGTGACGGATAGCGATTCCAGGCCCGTATGCGCCACCTGCGTGATGCTGAGCCCGAAGCCCAGGGCGACGATCGACCACTGCAGCACCTGCTTCGAAGCGAAACGGATGCCCGGAACGAAGCGGGCGGAAGGCGGCGCGAACTGCCGCACGACGATACCCAGGACGATGCCCCACACGGCGCCGCCCACGAGGGGCATGAGGCGACCGAGGCCGAAGGCGACGGCGGCCACGGCGAAGGCAAGGAGCACGCCGGGCAGGCGGGAGGGTTGCGAGGAGGCGGTGGCGACGGTGGACACGGGCTTTTCCCTTGGAAACTCCGGACATTGTCCCTGTGGGCACGCTATAAGCATATTGAAAATACCTTATGAAGCATATAAGAACTACTTATGCATGCCGTCAGCCCCCGCCAGCTCGAAGTCTTCGTCACCGTCGCCACCACCGGCAGCGTGCGCGCAGCCAGCGAGCGCCTCTTCATGAGCCAGCCCGCGGCCAGCATGGCGCTGGCCGAGCTGGAACGGCAGATCGGATCGCCGGTGTTCTCGCGCGAGCGGGGCAGGTTGCGTCTCAACGATCGCGGTCGCGAACTGTTGCCGCTGGCGCGCGAGCTGATCGAACGTCACGCCGAGTTCGCGCGCATGGCGGAGGGCGCGGTGACGGGGCTGTCCGGGGAGATCGGCGTGGGTGCCAGCAACACGGTGGGCAATTATCTCGTCGGCGACCTGCTCGGCCCGTTCGCGGCGGAGCATCCCGGGGTGTCCTTACGCCTGGGTGTCGCCAATACCGCACGTATCGCGCAGGGCGTGCTCGATCACGACTTCGACGTGGGTTGCGTGGAAGGCCCGGTGACGCATCCGGCCCTGGAGGTGCGGCCGTGGCGGGACGATCGCCTGGTGGTCTGCGCACGGCCCGACCATCCGCTGGCGAGGAAGAAGCGCCTGCGCAGGGAGGATTTCGCCGGACAGCGCTGGGTGCTTCGTGAACGCGGTTCGGCGACGCGTGCCCTGAGCGAACGTGCCCTGGCGGTGTTGCCGGAAGGCACCACGGTCCTCGAACTCGACCAGTCCGAAGCGATCAAGCAGGCGGTCATCGCCGGCCTCGGCATCGCGTGCCTGCCGGAGGTCGCGGTCGGCGATGCGGTGAAGGTGGGGCATCTCTCGATCCTGCCGACGCCGTTCCTCGACCTGCGGCGAACCCTGTCGGTGCTTCTGCACCGGCAGCGCTACCGCGGCGCCGTGCTCGAAGCGTTCCTCGCCAGTCTCTGAGGTCTCGGGGCACCCGGAGGGCAGGGATCGCCGCGCTGTAGGCGCGGCCATAGCGGCGAGAAGCCGGCGCAGCGACGAAGCGATGAGGCGAGGTTTCCTCGCCGCTATAGCGGCTCCTACACAAGCGCGTCGACCGCCACGGCGTGGAGCCGGGTCGCCAGCGTCGCGAGTTCCTTGCGCAGGATGTCGGGCGCGAGGATCTCGAAATCGAAGCCGAGCGCGGCCAGCTGGCGGGCAAACCAGCCCATGTCGCCGTCGCTGGCGCTGCTGCGCAGCAGCACACCGTCGGCGACGGGTTCGAACAGGCCGATCGCGGGGCTGAACGCCCGCGTGGCGGTGTCGAGGTCCGCATGCAGCAGTACTTCGATCGTGCGGCCGTGCGGCAAAGTGGCGATGCCGCGCATGAGCTGGGCGAGCGGATCGAAACCCGCCGGACGTTCGAAAGCGACGGGCAGCACCTGCAGGCCCGTCACGCGATCCACCCGGAACGAGCGCACGTCGCGTCGGAGGTGGCACATGCCCACGGTGTACCAGGCGCCCGCGCGCCATGCCATGCCGTAGGGATCGAAGTCGCGTTCGGTCCTGCCACCGCCGGGGGCGAGGTAGCCCATGTGTACGCGCGAACGCGATTGCGCCGCCGCGATCAGGGACATCAGCATCGCGTTGCTCGCCGGCGTACTCAACGTGGGCAGCTGCTCCAGCTTTATCGTGTCGGCGATCGCGCCCACCTGTCCCTTCAGGCCTTCGGGCATCACCCGCGTGAGCTTGGCATGCGCGCTCTCCACCGCCGGTGCGCCTTCGGCGAGGCCCAGTCCGCGCGCGGCGACCATGCCCACCGACAGCGCCACCGCCTCCTCGTTGGTGAACATCATCGGTGGCAGCTTGAAGCCCGCCACCAGCATATACGCGCCATGCCGCCCGCGCTCCGTGGTGATGGGAATGCCCAGGTCTTCCAGCGTGCGCATGTAGCGGCGCAACGTGCGGCCGTCCACGCCCAGGCGCGCGGCCAGTGCCGGGCCGCTCATGCGGCCGTGCGCCTGGAGCAGTTCCAGGACGGCGAGTACGCGGGTAGTGGGAGCGGCCATGCGGCGATTCTAGGACGGAATCAGGGCGGAAACTGTCCTGTTTATGGCTTACCGTGCTTGAAACCGGCAGGCGGCAGTGGGCGCTGGATTCGCATCGATCGCGACCACGTGCGCTGGGAACAGGCGTTCTCTGCCGGCGGCGACCGCCGGTGGGAGACGAACCGGACCATGGATTTCACGCGCAAAGGCATCACCCGATGAAACTTCCGAACATGGCAACCACCCTCCTGCTCGCCGCCGTTGCATTGCCGGTAAGCGCGGCCTCCGTCGCTCCCGCGCCTGCGCCCATGGATACGGTGGCCCATCTGAACAGCTACCAGGCCATCGAATTCCGACGTTACGTCACCAAGGAAGGTGAGCGGGCGCACTTCGTCGCCTATTTCGACACCTATTTCCCCGAAGCCTTCGAGCAACTGGGCGCCATGGTCTTCGGCCAGTTCACCGAGCGCGGAAACCCGAATCGTTTCACCTGGATCCGCGGCTTCCACGACATCAGTGCGCGGCCGGTGGTGAACGCCGCGTTCTATTACGGCCCGCTGTGGCGGGAACACCGCACCAAGGTCAACGCGATCCTGCCAGACAGCGATAACGTGATGCTGATGCGTCCGCTGCGTGCGGACCAGGGCGTCACGGTGCTGCCCGCGGTGGATCCGGTACTCGAGCCCAAGGGTGCCGGCGGCGTGGTCGTGGCGCAGATCTTTTCGGTGAAGAAGGGCAGCGAGGATGCTTTCGCAGCGAAGGCGGAAGCGGCGTTCAAACGGTATGCGATGGATGGCGTACACCCCGCGGGCATCCTGGTGACGCTGGACGTGCCGAACAATTTCCCGCAGCTGCCGATCCGTGCCGATGGGCCGTGGCTGGTCTGGGTCGGCGTGGTGCGCGACGATGCGACGCTTTCGAAGCACCTCGCGCCGAGGCTCGACGAGGTGGAGAAGGAGCTGGGAGCGTCCGGACTGACACGTGCGCCTACCGAGCGCGAGGTGATGGACCCGACGCCGCGTTCGCGGCTGCGTTGGTTGGAGATGCCGTAGACAAGGCGCTTGCTCTCGGGGAGGGGCGGCCCGTGCCGCGCCACAAAAAACGGATAGCCTGCCATTGCAGGCTCATGCTTTAAGCTGATTCGCCGCATGAAGGCTCGGCTTCGCCATCGCATTCGTGCTCGCAAACCGCGACGTCAAGCGGGGAGGTGCCGGGCTGTGCCCCTCAGCGCTCAAACAGCGGTCGCAAAGCGACCGAACTCGCTCAGAGGGGCACAGCCCGACACCTCTCCGATCAATGAGGTAACGTGCTTGGCAAGAAAAAGCCAGCCTGTTCAGTCTCGACATCCGCCGCATTCTATCCGTCCACATCAGCCGAGTTATCGGTTGGCCTGCGTTGCTCCCAGACACCATACACGCGAAGGCTCAACCGCGTGCTTATCGACCTCGTTCGGGAGGCCGGCGGCGTCGAGGGGAAGCGAATGACGTACGCGCTGGAAACGGTCGATGCCTTGATGAGTATCGGCATGCGTTGCGCAGCGGAAGCTCACGGACGCATGGTCTTCGAGCAGTCGCGTGCGCTGCCCGATGCCTCGGTGTAGGAGCCGCTATAGCGGCGAGGGAATCTTGCCGTGGCGTCGCGAGGTTGTCTCGCCGCTTTAGCGGCTCCTACAGAGGGTCTTGACGTGCGAGGTCTCTCTGCGCGGTATCGTAGCTTTCAGTCTTTGCCCGCGCGGCGTGGCGGTGTGCGAGCGAAAGTGCGACGGCGAAGCCGAGCCAGAAAAATGCGGCGAAGTCGCTCGCGGTACGAGCCTGCGAAGCAGGCCAACCGATCATCCGAGGATGCAGCGGTTCTTCCCGCTGCGTTTCGCCACGTACATCGCCACGTCGGCCGCGATGACCACGTCGTCGTAGTCGGCGCCCTGCTTGAACAGCGTGACGCCGATGCTCGCGCCGACGTTCACGAGCAGGCTGCGGTCACCCATGTCGAGGTTGTAGGGTTCCGCCAACGCGTCGCAGAGCACCTGGCAGCGGGCGAGGGCGGCCGCACCGTCGGGCGTGCCGTGGAGTATCACCGCGAACTCGTCGCCACCGAGACGCGCGACGGTGTCGCTGCCGCGCGTGCGCGCGTCGATCCGCCCGGCGATGGCCTTGAGCAGTTCGTCGCCCGCCACATGGCCTTCGTTGTCGTTGACGCCCTTGAAGCCATCGATGTCGATATAGGCCAGCGCGGAGGTGTCCTCCACGGACGCGATGGCTGTCTCGAGCCGCTCGCGGAAGAGCACGCGGTTGGGCAGGCCGGTGAGCGCGTCGTGCGTCGCCTGATGGCGGACCATTTCTTCCATGCGGATACGTTCGGCGATCTCGCCGGTGAGCTGGCGGTTGCGCAGCGAGAGTTCGTCCAGCGCCTGCTGCAGCAGGGCGCGGGCGCGGTAGAGCTCCATGAAGATCTTCACCTTCGACTGCAGGATCACGTCGTTGATCGGCTTGGCGATGTAATCGACCGCGCCGGAGCGGTAGCCCTTGATCCGGTTGATGTCGTCCGCGTAAGCGGCCGTGACGAAGATGATCGGCGTTTCCCGGAGGTGGTCGGCCTCGGAGATGAGTTGCGCCACTTCGAACCCGTCCATCTCCGGCATGTTCACGTCCAGCAGGACCAGCGCGAACTGGTGGTCGAGGCACAGGGCCAGCGCTTCGTTCCCGCTGGCGGCCTCGAAGATGTCGGCATCCGTTCGCGACAGAAGGTGGCGCATCGCCACCAGGTTGGCCGGCGTGTCGTCGACGACGAGGATCTTCGGGCGGATCGGATTCATGGCAGGCACAGCTCGTTCAGGGTTATGGCAATCGCATCGAGCGGCAGGCAGACGTCCGCGCCCGCGATCCGCAGTCCGGCCAGCGGCATGGCCTTGGCTTCCGCCTCGTCGGGGTCCTGCACGACGGCGTACCCGCCGTTTCGCCGGATCGAGGCAAGGCCGTGGGCGCCGTCTCCATTGGCACCGGTCATGAGCACGCCGACCACGCGTTCGCGCCACGCGTCGGCCGCCGTCTCGAACAGCACGTCGATCGACGGACGCGCGAAGGACACCTTCGCGTCGACGCTCAGGGAGAAATGCAGGTCTTCTTCCACCAGCAGGTGGTAACCCGAGGGCGCGACATGGACCGTGCCGGGTTCGACCCTTGCACGCTCGCGCGCCTCGATGACCGGAAGCGACGACACCTGCCCGATCAGCTCCACCAGCAGCGACACGTTCGCCGAGCCTGTATGGCAGCAGACGACGACAGGGGCCGGCAGCCGCCGGTCCAGTCCCGGCAACACGCGCTGGAGGGCCGTAATGCCTCCCGCGCTGCAGCCCATGACGATGGCGCTCCGGCGGATCACGGCGTCGACGGCCTCGCGCTGCTGCCTGCACGGTAGATGCGCAATGCACCATCCACGCTCGCGAATTCCGCGGCCACCGCCGAGAACTCGATGTTCTCGCGCGAACCGAGGCAGAGGAAGCCGCCGCGGACGAGACTGTCGCGGAACAGGCCGAGCGTGCGGTCCTGCAAGGCATTGTCGAAGTAGATGAGCACGTTGCGGCAAAGGATAAGCTGCGCTTCGCAGAAGACCTTGTCGGTGACCAGGTTGTGGTTGAAGAAGGTGACGTTCCGGCGCAACCCGGGATCCAGCCGGATGAACTCGTAGCGCGCGCTGTAGTAGTCGCTGAAGGACTGGCGGCCGCCGGCTTCCAGATAACCGCGCGACCAGTCGCGCGCATCGCGGGCCGGATAGATGCCTTCCGTCGCCACGGCCAGCGCCGCGTCGTTGAAATCGGTGGCGTAGATCCGCGTGCGCTCGTAGAGCCCCTCCTCCTGGAGGAGGATGGCCAGCGAGTACACCTCCTGTCCGTGCGCACAGCCGGCCTGCCAGATGTTCACCTGGGGGTAGGACGCGAGCACCGGCAGCACCTTGTCGCGCAGCGCACGGAACACCGACGGGTCGCGGAACATCTCGGACACCGGCACCGACAACCCTTCGACCGCCGCGGTGACGAAACCGTCCTCGTGGAGCACGCGCTGGATGAGCCCGCCGATGCCGCCGGTACCATGCACGCGCACCAGCTGCTGTACCCGGCGCTTCAGCGAGGCAGGGGCGTAACCGCTGAAATCGTACCCGTGGCGAAGGCGCATGGCGCTTACGAAGAGTTCGATTTCGATGTCTTCGACGTCCACGTCAATCCCGTGTCGGCAGCCAGACGCGGATCATCGAAAGGAGGCGGTCGACGTCGATGGGCTTGGACAGGTAGTCGTTGGCGCCCGCCTCCAGGCAGCGCTCGCGGTCGCCGCGCATGGCCTTGGCCGTGAGCGCGATGATCGGCATGTCGGCCAAGGGCCGCCTCGCGCGGATTTCGCGCATGGTTTCGTAGCCGTCCATCACCGGCATCATGATATCCATCAGTACCAGCTCGATGCCGGCGTCCTTCTCCAGCATGTCCAGTGCCTTCCGGCCGTCCTGCGCCATGGCGACGTCGACGCCCTTCGCACGAAGGACCTTGGACAAGGCGAACAGGTTGCGCATGTCGTCGTCGACGAGGAGCAGGCGGCGGCCGTGCAGGTCGATCTCGACCGGTCCGGTGAGCGTATGCGGTGCCTCCGCGGGAGGCGCGCTTCCGTGGCGGATGGAATGCAGGAACAGGCTGACTTCGTCGAGCAGGCGGTCCGGGGAGCGCGCGCCCTTGACCACGATGCTGTCGGTGTACTGGCGGATCCGCATGCTTTCCTCGCGGGACAGGTCGCGACCGGAATACACCACCACGGGCGGCGTGCGGCCGCCGCTCGACAGCTGCTCCAGGAGATCGAAGCCGGACATGCCGGGCAGGCCCAGGTCGAGCACGATGCAGTCGTAGGTCTTCCGCGCGCTCATGTCGAGGGCTTCCTCGCCCGAGGCCGCCTCGTCGATCGTCACCGCATCGTCCTTGAGCAAGGTCCGGACCGCGGCGCGTGCGCTGGCATCGTCGTCCACGACGAGGAGCTCGCGCGTCCGGCCTTCGGCGAAGTGCATCAACCGCTCGAACGCGCCGGTGATCGCCTCGCGGCTCACCGGCTTGGTGAGGAAGCCCACGGCTCCGAGTTCCAGTCCGCGCGTGGCGTCGTCCGTGGCCGAGATGAAGTGCACGGGGATATGCCGGGTGGCGGCATCGGCCTTGAGCCGCTCCATCACCGTCCAGCCGTCCATGCCCGGCAACATCACGTCGAGGAGGATGCCGGTGGGGCGATGGCGGCGGGCCAGTGCGAGACCGGACTCGCCGTCGGCGGCGGCGAGCACGCGATGACCCTTGCGATGAATCATGTCGGCGAGGATGCGGGCGAAGGCGGGGTCGTCCTCGACGACGAGGATCGCCGTGTCGCCGGGTTCGAGCGAAGCGCGATCGTCCTCGATCCCGTCGGGAATCAGCGCGGGCGACAGCGGCAGCGTGGCTTCCGCGGCGGCCTGCTGGTGGGACACGGGTGCCGGCCGGGCACCTGTCTCGGAAGTGGCCTCGGGCACGAACAGGGTAAAGGTGCTGCCTTCGCCCGGCCGGCTGTGCAAGGCGATGCCGCCGCCGAGGAGTTCGGCGATGCGCCGCGAGATCGCGAGGCCCAGGCCAGTGCCGCCATATTGCCGGCTGGTACTCGCGTCCACTTGTTCGAAGGCGTTGAACACCCGCTGGAACTTGTCGGCGGGAATGCCGATGCCCGAATCCGTCACGGCGATGGCGATGGTGCGCGCGGGATCCATGCCGGGCGGTACGGACCCATGCGCGGCCGGCCGCGCGATCTCCACCTCGACGCCGCCGTGGGCGGTGAACTTGAACGCATTGCTCAGGAGGTTGTTCGTGACCTGTTCGAGCTTGCCGGCGTCCGTGCGGATGGTCGCGGGCAGGTCCGGCGACAAGCGCACGTCGAAGCCCAGCTTCTTCTCGCGCGCCACGTGGCCGAACGTGCGGCCGAGCGTCCGCGCGAGGTCGGCCAGGGAGAAGGTGTCGACCACCAGTTCCATCTTTCCTGCCTCGACCTTGGACAGGTCGAGGATGTCGTTGATGAGGTGCAGCAGGTTGGAGCCGGCATCGTGGATGATGCGCGCTGATTCCACCTGGCCGGCGTTGAGGTTCTCCTCGTCGTTGTCGGCCAGGCTGCGCGAAAGGATCAGCAGGCTGTTCAGCGGCGTGCGCAGCTCGTGCGACATGTTCGCGAGGAATTCGGACTTGTACTGGCTGGCCCTGGCGAGTTCCTCGGCCTTTTCGTGGGTCTCCCTCTGCAAGGCCTCGAGCGCTTCGTTCTGCCGGTTGAGCGCGATGCCCTTCTCGCGCAGTTCCTCGTTGGAGGCGTGTAGTTCCTCGGCCTGCACACGCAGTTCCTCTTCGGAGGCGACCAGCCGTTGCGACTGGTCCTGCAGCTCGGCGGTGCGGCGCAGGTTTTCCAGCGAGAGGGCGACGATGGGCATCAGTTCCTCGAGCAGGCGAAGCTGCACCGCGGTGAATGGCGCGAAGCCGGCGATCTCGATCACGCCCAGCAATGCGTCCCTGGATACCACGGGCAGCAGCACCACGCTGCGCGGCGGCGCTTCGCCGGTCGCCGAATGGATGCGCGCGTAGTCCTCCGGAACGTCGCGCAGGACGATGGTGCGGCGTTCGACGGCCGCCTGGCCGACCAGCCCTTCGCCGGGGTCGTAGCTTCGCGGGGCCTGGCGCTGCTCCTTGTAGCCGTAGCTGCCCAGCAGTTCGAGCCTCCCGGTGTCGCCGCGTTGCACGTAGAAGACGCCCAGCCCCGCGTGCAGGCAGGTGGCCAGTTCGGACATCAGGGTGCCGGCGAACTCGCGATACGAGGTGGCTTCCTGCAGCCGCGCGGAAATCGCGGAGACCGAAGACTTCAGCCAGTTCTGGCCGGTGCTTTCGATCGCCATTTCCTTGAACACCTGCAAGGCGCGTGCGATCTCGCCGATCTCGTCGCGTCGCGTGAGCTGGCGCACCTCGATGTCGTGGTCGTGGTTGGCGAGTTGCGTCATCAGGCCGGTCATCTTCACGATGGGTCGGGTAATGAGGCGGAAGGTCATGCGGATCACGAACCAGGCGAAAAGGAGGCAGGCCAGCAGCGAACCGATATCGATCCACTGCGTCGTGGAAAGCTGGCGGCTGAGCGTGCTGCTGCGATCCGCCAGCAGGCCTTGCTCCGTGGAAGCCATCTGGCCGACAAGGGTGCGAATGTCGTTCATCCGCACGGAGCGGTTCGAGAGGTACGCCTGCCGTATGCGCTCGCGGGCGAGGGCCGCATCGACGGTGTCGGCATCTCCTGCCGCGCGCATCGGCTCGAGCCCCTGTGTCGCCACCTCGGACTTCCAGCGGGCGAGCATGTCATGCAGGCGATCGACGCGGGATTCCTGCAGCGGGTTGTCGGCGACCAGTTCGCGCAGGTGGGCGACATGGCGCGAGAGCTCCCCGTCGGCGGTGTCGAAATCCGCGCGTTCGCTGTCCGAGCGGCCCAGCAGATAACCGCGCGCGGCCGCCTGCCTGGCCTGCGCGGCGTCGCCCAGCTCCGCAAGGGTGAGGAGCACCTTGTAGGTGTGCGAGGCCCATGCACGGCTGTCCTTCTCGCGCCCGATCGAGACGAGGTTGCCCAGGTTCGTCACCACGAACATGAGCAGCAGGGCCCCGATGGCCAGGAGCATCTTGCGTTGCAGCGGCTGGTCGGCCAGCCAGGTATTGCGCTTCGGGGGAGTTTGCATGCGTGGACCGGTGAAGTCGGGGGTGGCTGGCCGTGCCTTCGTTGGTACACCCAACCGGGTGATCCTTCCATGGCGCAGGCCGCGTTATGCGAATCCTGTCACGCGACGGCGGGCCGTTTCCGGCGCCAGGCCGGCGCCAGCAGGCTGCCGCGACGCAGGGCGAGGGCCAGGCAGGCGGCGGTGACCACGGAGCAGAGCCCGAGGGCGACGACCGAGGCCTCGGCGCCGAACGCGCCGCCGGTGAGCCAGTCGGGTCCCTGCATATGCGCCACCAGGAAGCCGTGCTGTTCGAAACCCGATACGGGAATGCCGTAGAACGGACCCTGCGCGACGTTCCAGGCGGCATGTGCGCCCATGCAGACCCAGAGGGAGCGGGTCACGTGGTAGAGCAGGCCGAACAGCAGGCCCGCCTCCAGCGCGATGGCCAGGGCGCTCCATGCCGTGGCGTTCGGATTCCCTATGTGAAGGCCGCCGAAAACCGCCGCCGACACCAGCAACGCCGCCCAGGTGCCCAGCCCTTCCTCGACGATGCGGAAGATCACGCCCCGACTGACGATTTCCTCGCCCACGCCGGCACCCACGCCCATGGCCAGGACCGGGCCCAGCCAGTGCGCGTCCCGGTTCGTACCATCGACGACGTAAGCGCCCAGGGCCCAGAGGGCGCCTACGACGAGGGAAAACACGACGGCGCCACCGGCGAGGCCCAGCAGCACGTGGGGCAGGGCCTTGCGTGGGGCCAGCTCGTCGACACGTCGGTGCTCGACGACCCGGACGAGCAGCCAGTACGCAAGCACGGCGGGGGCCAGCCGGAAGACCTCGATCGTGGGCGTGATCCTGTCGAACGGAATGTCGCCCTTGGGCAGGCCGAGCGCCGCGTAGATCGAGCGGGCGACGATGACCAGCACGGTCAGCGCGGCGAAGAAGGCCACGATGCGCCCGAGGGGCGAACGCAGCACGCGCAGGGGCAACGACGGAGGCGTCGCGACGGTCGGCTCGGCAGGCATGGGTTTCTCTTCGGATGGGCTTGCAGTCGCAGTCTACGCAGGCATGATGGTCTTCCGATACAAGATCGCCACGCGCCGCCTCCGCTATGGTCGCGGCGCCGGCACACTTACCCGGATCCCTGGATCGACCCGATGGCCATTCCTCCCGACAACGACCCGTCCAGTCCGCTGAATCGCCGCGAGCAGACCTTTCCTTCCCTCAACGAGGAGATGGCGGCCCGTCTCGTGAAGTATGGGGTGGAGGAACTCGTGCCCGCCGGCACCGTGCTGTTCCGGCGCGGCGACCGCAGGATCGATTACTTCTTCGTGATCGAGGGCTGCATCGAGATCTACGACCTGGACAAGGACGGCCAGCCGAGCATCTTCGTCGTGCATGGCCCGTCCCAGTTCACGGGCGAGGTGGACCTGTTCAGCGAAAGACAGGTCATGGTGAATGGGCGCACCGGCTCGGATTCGCGGCTCGTCCGCGTCGATCCGATCGGTTTCCGCAAGCTGGTGTCCGGGGAGCCGGATATCGGCGAGATCATCATGCGTGCGTTCATCCTGCGCCGCGTGGCCCTGATCCAGAGCGGCCAGGGCGGCGTCACGCTGGCCGGCTCCGCGCATGCGGCCGATACCGTGCGCCTGCGCAGTTTCCTCATCCGCAACGGCTACCCGTACCGCCTTCTCGATACCGACGTGGACGAGGATGCGATGCACCTCCTCGACTGCCTGGGACTCCGTCCGTCGGAATGCCCCGTCGTGGTGATGCCGGACCGGCGTGTGTTGCGTTGCCCCAGCACATCCCAACTGGCGGACGAGCTGGGCATCGCCATCCTGCTCGACAGCGAGCACGTGCACGACGTGGCGGTGATCGGCGCCGGGCCCGCCGGTCTCGCCGCCGCCGTCTATGCGGCATCCGAAGGGCTCGACACCCTGGTGCTCGAGGCACTCGCTCCCGGCGGGCAGGCCGGCACCAGCTCGAAGATCGAGAACTATCTTGGCTTCCCGACGGGCATTTCCGGGCAGGCGCTGGCCGGGCGTGCGCAGGTGCAGGCCATGAAATTCGGGGCGCACATGGCGATCGCGCGGTCGGTGGAGGGCATGGATTGCGCGAAACATCCCTACACGCTCCTGCTCGACGACGGTACCTCGGTGCGCGCGCGCGCGGTCGTGGTCGCCACCGGCGCGCGCTATCGCAAGCTCGACCACCTCGACTACGAGCGCTTCGAAGGCCAGGGCATCCACTATGCCGCCACGGCGATGGAGGCCACGCTTTGTGCCGGCGAGGAGATCGTGGTGGTCGGCGGCGGCAACAGCGCGGGTCAGGCGGCCGTGTTCCTCGCGCGTACGGCGGCCCACGTGCATATCCTCGTGCGTGGCGAAGGGCTGGCCTCGACGATGTCGGATTACCTCGTGCAACGCATCGCGCAGTCGCCACGGATCACGTTGCATCCGCGCTGCCAGGTCGATCACCTCGACGGCGACGCGTACCTGCGCGAAGTGGGCTGGAAATGCGCCGACGGCACGCAGAAGCGGATCAAGGCAGGCAGCCTGTTCGTGATGATCGGCGCCGAGCCGAACACCGCCTGGCTGGACGGTTGCCTGGACCTCGACCGCAAGGGCTTCGTGCTTACCGGCCGGGACTCCGACGGTTATGCGACGCCGTCGCCTTACGCCACGACCTTGCGCGGCGTATTCGCGGTGGGCGACGTGCGCTCGGGCTCGATCAAGCGCGTGGCATCGGGCGTCGGCGAGGGCTCGGTGGTGGTCCAGGCCATCCACCGCTTCCTCAATCCGTCACCGATGTAACCTCGCACGGGTCTTCACACCTCGACGGAAGCCGCGTGTTCGCGCGTCGCCGAGAAGCGCACCGTCGGCCAGCGCTCCTGCGCCAGCTGCAGGTTCACGCGCGTCGGCGCAAGGTAGACCAGTTCGCCCGCCGCATCGATGGCGAGGTTGCCCGCGTTCTTCTCGCGGAACTCCTCGAGCTTCTTCGCGTCGTCGCAATGGATCCAGCGCGCGGTGGCGACGCCGACCTGCTCGAACGTGGCATCCACGTTGTATTCGTCCTTCAGGCGGTACGCGACCACGTCGAACTGCAGCACGCCGACCGCGCCGAGGATGAGGTCGTTCGACATGAGCGGGCGGAAGAACTGCGTGGCGCCTTCTTCCGACAACTGCGCCAGGCCCTTCTGCAGGGCCTTCATCTTCATCGGATCGCGCAGGCGTGCGCGGCGGAAGAGTTCGGGCGCGAAGTTCGGGATGCCGGTGAACGACAGTGGCTCGCCCTCGGTGAAGGTGTCGCCGATGGTGATCGTGCCGTGGTTGTGCAGGCCGATCACGTCGCCCGGGTAAGCGCGCTCGACGATCTCGCGGTCGGAGGCCATGAAGGTGAGGGCGTTGGCGATCCGCACCTCCTTGCCCGTGCGCGTCTGCTGCATCTTCATGCCCGCGGTGTACGTGCCGGAGCACACGCGCATGAACGCGACGCGGTCGCGGTGGGCGGGGTCCATGTTCGCCTGGATCTTGAAGACGAAGCCCGTGAGCTTCTCTTCCTCCGGCTTCACCTCGCGGCTGAGCGTGTCGCGCGGGCGCGGCGAGGGCGCATGCTCCACGAAGAAATCGAGAAGCAGCTGTACGCCGAAGTTGTTCACGGCAGAGCCGAAGAACACCGGCGTCTGCTTGCCGGCGAGGTAGGACTCCACGTCGAACGGATTGGACGCGCCAAGCACGAGTTCGAGTTCGTCGCGCACTTCATCGAGCGCGGCCTGGCCGATGCGAGCGGCGAGTTCCGGGTGGTCGAGGCCCTTGAAGATGGTGGAGTCCTGGCGGGTGAAGTTCTTGCCGGGCTCGAAGATGTGCACCTCGTCGAGCAGCACGTGGTACACGCCCTTCAGGCGGGAGCCCATGCCGATGGGCCAGGTCACCGGTGCGCAGGCGATGCCGAGCACCGACTCCACTTCGTCGAGCAGTTCGATCGGCGAGCGTCCCTCGCGGTCGAGCTTGTTGATGAAGGTCATGATCGGCGTGTCGCGCAGGCGGCACACCTCCATCAGCTTGATGGTGCGCTCCTCGACGCCCTTCGCGCAGTCGATGACCATCAGCGCCGAGTCCACCGCGGTCAGCACGCGGTAGGTATCCTCGGAGAAGTCCGCATGACCCGGGGTGTCGAGCAGGTTGACGATGGCCTCGTTGTACGGGAACTGCATCACCGAGGACGTCACCGAGATGCCGCGCTCCTTTTCCAGCGCCATCCAGTCCGAGGTGGCATGGCGCGCGGCCTTGCGGCTCTTCACGGAGCCGGCCATCTGGATGGCGCCACCGAACAGCAGCAGCTTTTCGGTCAGGGTGGTCTTGCCCGCGTCGGGATGGCTGACGATGGCGAAGCTGCGCCGGCGGCGGGTTTCGGTGAGGTGTGCGGACATCGGTCTGGGTCGTGATCCTGGCTAACCCCCTATTCTAGCAGGGGTCAGGGTCCGCTGCCGGGCCCTGTAGGAGCCGCCATGGCGGCGAGGGGAGTCTGCGTCGCCGCTTCATCGCTCCGTGGGCTTCTCGCCGCCATAGCGGCTCCCACATTTTCTTTATGGCCATCTGGACGTCTAAACGTCTGTTGACACGACAGGCATCCACGCGTATCGTCGATTCCACTCATCGAGACCGGCTGAGGGACAGGCCCTTTGAAGCCGGGGCAACCTGCGGATTTCCGCGACGGTGCCAACTCCTGCGGGGCGTGGTTTCACGCCGGCCGATAGATGGGAATGTCCGTTCGGGGCACGCGTCCGCGTACCCGTGGCGCAGGCAGTCCTTAACGGTTCCGCAGGGGCTCGATCCCGACGCAGGAACCCGGACATGCCAGCAGAGCCCGCCACCGTGATCTCCCTTCCCCAAGCGGCCGCCCCCGCCGCGCCTCGCCGTCCGTCCGACCTCACAGAGCAGCGCGGTACCCGCCGCGTCGCCTTCGCGCCGAAGTACGGCGGCGAGCCTGTCGAGGCGGACGTCCGATACCTGTGGTGCGGCGCCCCCGACGCACCCACGGTCATCGTGCAGGGAGGCATCTCGGCCGACCGGGATGTCTGCTCTGGACGCGAGCGCGCGGCGGGCTGGTGGGACACCCTGGTGGCCGAAGGCGCCGCCATCGATCTTTCCACCTGCCGCGTCCTCTCCATCGACTGGCTGGTTCCGGAAGACATCGGCGGCGTGGCCTCGGTGTCCAGCGAAGACCAGGCGGCGGCCCTGGCCGCACTCGTGGACGAGCTGGGCATCGGCCGCGTGCAGGCCTTCGTCGGTTCGTCCTACGGCGCCATGGTCGGCCTGGCCTTCGCCGCCCGCCACCCGGGGAAACTCAAATCGCTGGTGCTGCTAGCCGGCGCGCATCGTCCGCATCCGCTCTCCACGGCGCAGCGCTCGGTGCAGCGCGGCATTGTCCGGCTGGGACTCGCGTCGGGCCGTACCGGCGAGGCCTTGGCCCTCGCGCGGCAGCTCGCCATGACCACCTACCGCGGCAGCGAGGAGTTCTCCCGCCGCTTCGCCGCCGGGCCGGAGTGGCGCGACGGTCGATTCCACTTCCCCGTGGAGGACTACCTCGAGCACGCCGGCCGCCGGTTCGTCGAACGTTTCGACCCGGAGCGTTTCCTCGCCCTGTCCGAGTCGATCGACCTGCACGACGTGGCGCCGGAGGACATTTCCGCGCCGACCACGCTGGTGGGCTTCCCTTCCGATCGCCTCGTACCGCTCGCCGACCTGTGCGAGTTGCAGCGCCGCCTCGGAGGCACGGCCACCCTCGAGGTGCTGGATTCGCCCTATGGCCACGATGCCTTCCTCAAAGAAACCGTGCAGCTCGCTCCCGTGCTGCGTCAGGCACTCAACGACTGTTACGGAGTCCCTAAACCATGACCGATTCCCGTCCCTGTACCCGCGCCGTGCGCGCCGGCATCGAATCCGATACGCAGCACGGCGCCGTGGTACCGCCGTTGCACCTCTCGACCAACTACACGTTCGAAGGCTTCGGCCGGAAGCGTCCTTACGACTATTCGCGCAGCGGCAATCCCACGCGCGACCTCCTCGCCGAAGCGCTTGCCGAACTGGAGGAGGGTGCCGGCGCGGTGGTCACGGGTACCGGCATGTCGGCGGTGGCGCTGGCGCTCGAACTGGTGCCTGCCGGCGCGCTTGTCCTTGCCGCCCACGACTGCTACGGCGGCACGTGGCGCCTGCTCGACGCCTGGGCGCGCAAGGGCCGCTTCCAGGTACGCTTCGTGGACTTCACCGATCCCTCGGTGCTGGCCGAAGGCCTCGCTGCGAAGCCCGCGCTCGTATGGATCGAGACGCCGTCGAACCCGCTGCTGCGCATCACCGACGTACGCCATGTCGCGCAGGCGGCACGCGCCGCCGGCGCGCTGACCGTCGTCGACAATACGTTCCTGTCGCCGGCCTTGCAGCAGCCGCTGAAACTCGGTGCCGACGTGGTCGTGCATTCGACGACGAAGTACATCAATGGCCATAGCGACGTGGTCGGCGGCGCGGTGATCGCCGCCGATCCCGCCGTGGCCGAACAGCTGAAGTGGTGGGGCAATTGCAACGGCGTGACCGGCTCTCCGTTCGACAGCTACCTCACGTTGCGCGGCGTGCGCACGCTTTCCGTGCGCCTGCGCGCGCATGAGGAAAACGCGCGTCGGATCGCCGCGCTGCTCGACGGCCACGATGCCGTGGAGCGCGTCTATTACCCCGGTCTCGCCGCGCATCCGGGCCATGCCCTCGCGCAGCGCCAGCAGTACGGTTTCGGCGCGATGCTGAGCTTCGAGATCGCCGGGGGTACCGATGCCATCGAGGCTTTCGTCGACGGCTTGCGCTATTTCTCGCTGGCGGAATCGCTGGGTGGCGTGGAAAGCCTCGTCGCCCATCCGGCCACGATGACGCATGCGGCCATGGCACCGGAGGCGCGCCGCGTCGCCGGCATCGCCGACAACCTGCTGCGCCTGTCGGTCGGCATCGAAGATGGCGACGACCTGATCGACGACATCGAGGCGGGCCTGGCACGCGCCGCAGGCGTCGCTTCCCCGGTGTCCAAACGCAAGGTCGGCGCATGAGCGCCGTGGCTGTCGCGCCGCTCGCGGATACGGCGCCGCGCACCGCCGTCGTGCTGCTCGGTACCGGTGTCGTGGGCCGCGCGCTGCTCGCGCTGCTGGGCACCCCCGCGGCGCGTTCGCTGCGCCTCGTGGGCGCCGCCAACTCGAAACGCCAGCACGTGCTCCCGGACGGCCTGCCGCCCGCGGAGGTGGCGGAACGTCTGGCGAGGGGCAGGGAGGACCGCGACGACGCGCCGCTGCTCGCGGCGCTGGATGCCAGCGGTGCGACGAGGAAAGTGGTGATCGACGCCACGGCCTGCGCCGTCGAGGCCGGCCGCCATCCGGAATGGCTGGCCGCCGGCTACCACGTCGTTACGGCGAACAAGGCCCTCGCCGGCGGCCAGCTGTCCGGCTGGCGCGCCCTGCAGAAGGCCACCGCGGGGGGAACCGTCTATGGCGACGCGGCCACGGTCGGCGCGGGATTACCGGTCCTCTCCACGCTTCGCCGCCTGCGTCACTGCGGCGACAGCCTGCTCACCCTCGAAGGTGTGTTCTCCGGCTCGCTCTCCTGGCTGTTCAACCAGTACGACGGCAGCCGGCCGTTCTCGGCCCTGTTGCGCGACGCGCGGCGCCTGGGCTTCACCGAGCCCGATCCGCGCTCCGACCTCTCCGGCGAAGACGTGGCGCGCAAGCTGCTGATCATCGCCCGCAACGCGGGTTTCGCCCTGGGCAGCGACGAGGTGGAAGTGGAAAGCCTGGTACCCGCCGCACTGCGCGACATGGACACGAAAGCCTTCCTCGACCGGCTCGAGGAACTGGACGAGCCGCTGCGCGAGCGTCATGCGCAGGCAAGGGCCAACGGCAAGGTGCTGCGCTACCTGGCCCGCCTGAACCAGCGCGGTCGTGCACGCGTAGGGCTGGTCGAAGTCTCCGCCGATCATCCGGCGGCACGCCTGAGCGGCACCGACAACCAGTTCGCGCTGACCACGACGCGTTACCACGCGACGCCCCTGGTGATCCAGGGGCCGGGGGCGGGGCCTGAGATTACCGCGCAGGCTCTACTCGGCGACGTGCTGTCCTTATGACGACCGTCCCGGCTTTGTGTGGGAGCCGCTTCAGCGGCGATGGGTGCTCGCGGCAAGCTTGCCCGCTGCCGCGGGATCGCCGGCAATAGCCGGCTCCCACACAACGCCCAAAAAAAACCGCCCCGAGGGGCGGTTTCCTGTTTACCTGTGGCCGGTGATCTTCTCGGCCTCGTCCGCGCTCGGCGGGAGGTCCGGCTCGCCGGGCTCCACCTCTTCGTGGTGGAAGCGCGCGGCTTCGACCATCGGCGTGCGCCAGCCCGTGGCGATGCCCCAGAAGTAGAAGATCGCGCCCAGCACGGCGACCAGCGCGAGGTCGTAGCCGTACGGGATGTAATCGTGGCCGCCGAAGGTCTTGCTGCCCGCCCAGGAGACGAAGGCGATGACCGGCAGGTAGACGATCAGCCACCAGGCCCCCTTCATGTGCTTGCCGAATTCGTCCCAGCCGGTCTTGGCCGTGTAGTAGAAATACAGCGGCAGCGCGACGACCATCAGCAGGATGATCTCGCCGGTAAGCGGCCACTTCGCCCAGTACAGCAGTTCGGTGGCGAAGATGAAGGCGAGCGCGGCGAGGACCGGCAGCCCGGGGATGCGCAGCGGGCGCTTCAGTTCCGGCGCCGTACGACGCAGGGTCATCACGCTCACCGGTCCGGTGAGGTAGGAGATGATCGTCGAGACCGAGATCACCGCCGCCAGCGTGCCCCAGCCGCGGAAGAAGAACAGGAAGATGAAGCTGACGACGAGGTTCAGCCACATCGCCGGGCGCGGGATGCCGAAACGCGGATGGATGTGGCCGAAGATCTTCGGCAGGTGACCGTTGCGCTCCATGGCGTAGATCATGCGCGCGGTGGTGGCCGTGTAGGTGGCGCCGGTGCCGCTCGGGCTGACGAAGGCGTCGGCGTAGAGCAGGATGGCCATCCAGTTGATCATCAGCGCGGTGGCGAGCTGCGCGAAGGGCGAGGCGTAGTCGAGGCCGGCCCAGCCGTTGCCGAGCTGGTCGGGCGGGACGGCGCCGATGAAGGCCACCTGGAGCAGCACGTAGACCACCGTGGCCAGCAGGATCGAACCGATCACCGCCAGCGGCACGCTGCGCCCCGGGTTGCGTGCTTCGCCGGCGAGGTTCACCGGACTCTGGAAGCCGTTGAAGCTGAAGACGATGCCCGAGATGGCGACGGCGGTGAGGATCGAGGAGATGTTGATCGCATGCGCGCCGCCATGCGCGCCGATATGGAAGTTGCCCGGGTTGTAGCTGGTGGCGATGAGCGCGATGGCGGTGGCGGCGGGCACCACCAGCTTGAAGACCGTGATCGCCGTGTTGCTCTTGGCGAACATCTTCACGCTCCAGAAATTGAGGAAGAAATAGACCATCACCAGCACCACGGCGATGGCGAGGCCCGGCGGGGTCAGTTCGCCGTGGCCATTGGTGACCACATACAGGTCTTTCGTCCAGGACGCCCATTCCCACGGCCAGGAGGCCATGTACTGAACGGAGGCCTCGGCCTCGACCGGAATCACCGAGACGATGGCGATCCAGTTCGCCCAGCCGGCGATGAAGCCCACCAGGGAGCCGTGCGAGTAATGGCCGTAGCGGACCATGCCGCCCGATTCGGGGAACATCGCTCCCAATTCCGCGTAGGTGAGGGCGATGAAGAGGATGATGACGGCACCGATGATCCAGGCGTAGATCGCGCCGGGGCCGGCGAGCTGGGCGGCGTGCCAGGCGCCGAACAGCCAGCCTGAGCCGATGATCGAGCCCAGGCCGGTAAGCATGAGGGCAAAGGCGCCGACGTCGCGGCGGATAGCGCTATGAGACATGGTGACTCCGGTCGAACGGGACAGGGCGGAGCCCGGGCCCGGGGGCGGCACAAGGGCCGGATGATGACAGCCCCGGCTCTCCCTGTCAGCCCGTGGTTGCCGTCCCCATGTGTCGTCGCATCGATATACACTGACCGACGCGGTAGGGACGAAGGGGGTCGGATGCGTTCGAAGTGGGTCGCCATTGGCATGTTGTTCCTTGCCCTGTCGGCATGCGGCATCGCCGCAGCCGAAGAGCAATGGAGCGACAAGGGCCGGCTGATCGATTCCGAGTCGTACGACCGTACCGCCAAGGGTTTCTACTTCACGCTGTACCCCGGCGAGGATCCCGTGGAAGCCGTGCGGCGCTGCGCCATAACCATGCGCGAGCTCGGCCACCTGGCCTCGGTTTCATGTTTCGCCTACACGAGCAAGCAGCGCTTCGACACCCGTCGTGGGAAATTGCGGGTGTGCTATACGGCCGTCGCCAACTGGTGGGGGGAGGACGAACCGGTCCGCGTCGAGACGGTGGACCGGCTGCCGCGAATGTGTCCGGCCCGTTGATCAGGGGTATCCCTGTAGGAGCCGCTATAGCGGCGAGAGCGGTCTTGCGGCCAAGTCGCCAGGTTTTCTCGCCGCTATAGCGGCTCCTACACGAGGGGATTCGGCCTCGCCGCTTCATTGCTTCGTTGGCTTTTCGCCGCTATGGCGGCTCCCACATTCGCTTTGCAGGCGGCGGTTTCCAGGGTCAGCACTCGATGACGTTCACGGCCAGGCCGCCGCGCGAGGTTTCCTTGTACTTGTCCTTCATGTCGCGGCCCGTGTCGCGCATGGTGGCGATCACCTTGTCCAGCGACACGTGGTGCTTGCCGTCGCTCTTCAGCGCCATGCGGCTGGCGTTGATCGCCTTCACCGCGCCCATGGCGTTGCGCTCGATGCAGGGAATCTGTACCAGGCCGCCGATGGGATCGCAGGTCAGGCCGAGGTTGTGCTCCATGCCGATCTCCGCCGCGTTCTCCACCTGGGTGACAGTGCCGCCCAACGCGGCGGCGAGCCCTCCCGCGGCCATCGAGCAGGCCACGCCCACTTCTCCCTGGCAACCGACCTCGGCGCCCGAGATCGATGCGTTTTCCTTGTAGAGGATGCCGATGGCACCGGCGGTGAGCAGGAACTCGATCACGCCGTCTTCCGTCGCGCTCGGACAGAAATGCCGGTAGTAGTGGAGCACCGCCGGAACGATGCCCGCCGCGCCATTGGTCGGCGCGGTGACCACGCTGCCGCCGGCGGCGTTTTCCTCGTTCACGGCGAGGGCGTAGAGGTTCACCCAGTCGAGGATGGTGAGCGGATCGCGCAGCGAGGCTTCGGGCTGTGCGCGCAGTTCGGCGGCCATCGCAGGCGCGCGGCGGTTGACCTTCAGCCCGCCCGGCAGTACGCCGGGGGAGCGCAGGCCGCGGGCCACGCAATCCTGCATGGCTTTCCAGATCGTCAGCAGGCCCGCCCGCGTCTCGGCTTCCGGACGCCAGATGGCTTCGTTACGCATCATCAGCTGGGCGATGGTGAGCCCGTTCTCCTTGCACAGCGACATCAGCTGGTCGCCGGTGGAGAAGGGGAACGGCTGTTCGCTGGTGTCGGCGACGATGCGGTCTTCCGCCGCCTCGTCGGGGTTCACGACGAAGCCGCCGCCCACCGAGTAGTAGTCGCGCGTGGCCAGTTCGCTGCCTTCCGCGTCGTAGGCCGAGAAGCGCATGCCGTTCGTATGGAACGGGAGCTTCTGCCGCTTGTTGAAGACGAGGTCGCTTTTCTCGTCGAACGGGATCTCGTGGCGTCCGAGGATGCGGATGCGCTTGCTGGAGCGGATCCGCTCCAGGGTGGCCGGAATGGTGTCCGGATCCACGCGGTCGGGCCATTCGCCCTCGAAGCCCAGCAGCACGGCCTTGTCCGTGCCGTGGCCGCGGCCGGTCATCGCCAGTGAGCCGAACAGTTCGCAGCGCACGCGTGCCACGCGTTCCAGCACGCCTTTCTCCTCCAGCCAGTGCTCGGCGAAGCGCGCACCGGCGCGCATCGGGCCCACGGTGTGCGACGAGGACGGGCCGATGCCGATCTTGAAGAGGTCGAAGACGCTGACTGCCATGGCGGGTGCGGAGGTAGGCTGTGGGGTGACCGGTTATTCTACGCCTCCGCGCCTTGCGACCCCATACATCAGCGAATGTCCCGATTCATCCTCTTCCAGCGCGACGACTGTCACCTCTGCGACCAGGCCCTGGCCGTGCTCGCGGAGGCACGCTTCCCGGATTTCGACTCCGTCTGGATCGACGACGACGAGGCGCTCGAGGCGCGGTATGGGACGCGGGTGCCGGTGCTGAGGCGCAGCGACGGGGTGGAGCTGGACTGGCCGTTCGATGTGGCAGCCCTTCGTTCCTTTGACGGGACGCTGTAGGAGCCGCTATAGCGGCGAGGGGACCGCCTCACCGCTTTCATCGCTCCGCGGGCTTCTTGCCGCTATAGCGGCTCCTGCGGGAATCGTCAGCGGCTGGTCTTCAGGCGCCGCAGGATTTCCTCGCGCGCCTCGCGCAGGATCGAATCGCGGTCCAGGCTGGCCACGATGCCGGCGACCGCGCGTTTCGCGCCGTGCTCGCCCCACGATTTCCCGGAAACCAGGTAATGTTCGGCCGCGCGTCCGATCAGCACCGTGGCGTACCAGCCCAGGGCGCCCTGCGCCGCGGCGGTGACGACCACCGACAGGCCGCCGCTGATGCCTTTCAGTGCCGAGGCCACCAGCTGTACCCCCCACACCGCGCCCATCAGCGCGGCCAGCTGCGTGGTAATGACGGCGACGAGGCGTCCCGACTCGCTGCGGGTGAGCGGCAGGCCGTAGACGCGGCCGAGTTGGACCACCATCGCGGCGTCCAGGCCGCCGGCGAGCAGCAGGTCGGCCACGGGGACGGGGTTGAGCGCCACGGCCACCGCCTTGGCGATGCAGTACTGGCGAATGACGCCACCGGCGACCTCGCGCCGGGTGGCGGCGATGCGCTCGCTCACCTGGTCGGTGAGCCGGCCGGCGAACAGGCCGGCGTTGATCGCCGATAGCGCCTTGCCCTCGCGGTCGGCGATGGCGAGCAGTCGTGCCCGCAGCGCCGATACATCGGGCACCCGTGCTTCGCTGCTTCGCCGCTCGCGTCCCGTGGCGTCCACCTCGACGACGTCGCGCGGCGAGGGCCGGGCGGCGACGGCGATGACATCCTCGGCGCCGACCAGTCCGGCGGCGTGTTCGCGCAGGCGCGCCAGCAGGCCGTCACGCTCCTCGTCGCCGTAGCGGTCCGCCTTGTTGAGGACGAGCAGCAAGGGGCGCCGCGTCGCGGCGAGCGTGCGCAGGGCGTCGCGCTCGTCCCTCGTCAGGTCGCCGTCGGCGACGAAGACGACGAGGTCGCTGACTTCCGCGACCTCGAAGGCCAGCTTCTCCCGCGCCTCGCCGCCGAGTTCGTTGATCCCCGGCGTGTCGATGAGGACGAGCCCCGCGCTGGCCGCTTCGTCCAGGCGAGCCGCGTCGGCTTCCGTCGTGGTGCCGTGGAGCACACCGACCGCGAAGGCGTCGCGCCCGAGCAGCGCGTTGCCCAGCGCCGACTTGCCGGCCGATACGCGACCGAAGACGGCCACGTGCAGTTCCTCGTTCTCGAGCCGGTCGAGCATGCGTTCGACGCGCTGGAAATCGGAGGCCATCGATTCGCGCACGTCGGCGGGAATCGATGGATCCGCGAGCAGGTCGCGCAGGCTGGCGGCGACGGGACCGCCGCGCTGGTCGGTCGCGGGCACGGCGTCGCCGCCGCGGCGAAAGCGGCCGGCAAGACCGCGCAGACGTTCGCGCCAGGCCGCCATGCGCCGTTTACTTCGGCAGCAGGTTCAGCGTGCCGTTGACCAGCACCTCGTCGGCGATCGTCGAGGTGTCCTTGTAATCGCCGCTGCCCACGCCGAAGTCGAGGCGCTTGAGCGTGCCGGTGACGGACAGGCGCGCGCCACCGGCCGCCGGGTTGAAAACCACCTTGAGCGCCACCGGCTTCGTGATGCCGTGCAGGGTGAGGTTGCCGTTGGCGACGACGTTGCCCCTGGCGTCCTTGGTGAAGCCCGTGGTGACGTAATGCGCCTTCGGGAATTTCGCGGCGTCGAAGAAATCCGCGCCGGGCAGGGCGCCGTCGCGATCGTTGTCGCCGGTCTTCGCCGTGGCGACATCCACCGTCACGTCGAACTTCGCGGTGGCGAGGTTCGCCGGGTCGTAGCTGATGGCGGCATCGAACTTGCCGAAGCTGCCGTCGAACTGCTGGCCCTGGAACGTTCCGCTGAAACCGAGCGTGCTGCCGGGGCCGACCTTGTAATCCGCCGCGTTGGCGGCGAAGGGCAGGGCCAGCGCAAGGCCGAGGACGGACAGGCGGCGGATCGTCGGGGTCATGGGGTGTCTCCGGGAGAGGGGGAAGTGCTCCGCTTCGCGCGGCCGAAGGGCAGCATGCGGCGGAGGGTGTCGTCGCGATCGACGACGTGGTGCTTGATCGCACCGCCCACGTGGGCGACGAGCACGAGGAGCAGGAACCAGAACAGGGACTCGTGTACGGATTCGAGGATTTCCGACAGGCCGTCGTTCTTTCCGACCAGCGCAGGCAGGTTGAACAGCTTGAAGTACTGAAGCGGAAAGCCGTGGGCGGAGTTGAAGGCCCACCCGCTGAGCGGGATGCAGACGATCAGCAGATAGAGCAGGCCATGCACGATGTGCGCGGCCGTGCGTTGCCAGCCGGGCGCCGGTTCGTCCGGCGGGCGCCGGTCGAACGCGCGCCACAGCAGGCGCAGGAAGAACAGCGCGAGCACGGTGAGTCCGATCGACTTGTGCAGGGCGAACATGTCGATCTTGTGCAGCGATGGCTTCAGTCCATCCATCCAGAAGGCGAACGCGCCGTTGCCGAGGATCAGCAGCGCCATCGTCCAATGGAAGGTCTTGGCGACGGTACTCCAGCGGATAGGGTCACTGCGCAGTGGCATCGTGGGTCTCCTTGTCGTCGTTGCTGCCGGCTTCTCCGCCGCGGATGGCTTCGATCTCGAGCCATACTGCCACGTCGGAGCCTATCGATCCGCGATTGGCGGTCATGCCGTAAGCCGTGCGGTCGAGCGTCACGTACGCGGAGAACCCCGCGACGGTGTGCATGCCGAATATCGTCCTGCCCACGCGATTCACCCGGAAGGGAATATCCAGCGGAAGGGTGATGCCGCGCAGGGTGAGCTTGCCGTGCACCACGCCTTCGTCGTCGCCGCGCTTCTCCACCGCGTCGCTCACGTAACGCGCCGTGCCCGCACGCGCGCTGTCCAGCAGGTTCGAGCCCCGCACGGCCTTGTCCCAGTTGGGGTCGCCCATGTCCACGGAGCCGAGGTCGATGGTGGCCTCGACGGACGATTTCGACCAGTCGTCCCGATCGAACACCACCTTGCCTTCGGCGATCCGCAGGCGCCCGAACGAACGCGAGAACCCATTGTGGTCGACGTTGAAGACCACCTGGCTGTGCACGGGGTCCATGCGGTAAGTGACGGGCTCCGCACTGGCCAGCCCCGCCGCGAACGCGAGGACCGGGAGTGGCAGTAATCGGGCGTGACGCATACGTGATGGCCTGTCGCACGGGGCCGCGACGCGGCCTGGAGGAGTTAGTGTGGCGCGGACGGCGCCAGGTTGTCAGCCCACCCGCGGCGAACGCAGCGTTCGCTCAGCGGTCCCGAAGCGCCTCGCCGGTCAGTTCGGCGAGATGCCGGAGCCGGGAGGCGCCGGCTTCGCCGAGCAGTTCGCGCATGCGCTCCCCGGCGTCCTCCTGGTCGAGCGTCCGGCGTTCGGCGAGCGTGGCCGCCAGCGCGCGGCCGAAACTGTCGAAGATCAACGCATAGGCGAACGCATGCAGGACGCCGCCGCCGAGGGTGCCCAGCCCGGGGAAGGCCTTCAGCGCGTTGCCCGCCACGGCGAGCGCCACCGACGTGCCGGTACGCAAGGTCATGCGGACCTGGCGGAGAAGGTTGTCGATCTCCACGTCGGTGACGCGCACATCGTGGAGTGCCGCCAGGGCCCGCACCATGCCCGTGGCGAGCGCGCCCTGGATCACCAGGTCGCTGCCGGGCGCGACCGCGGCCATGGCGCCGACGACGGCGCGCCGCGCATAGCGACGGACGATGCGTTCCGCCTCCACGCCGCGCCATGCGCGCTCGCGCTCGCCGGTGCGCTCGTGAAGCCCGGCGAGCACGGCGTTCTGGCGTTGCGCTTCCAGCGCGGCGGAGCCGGGTGCGAGCAGCTGGCGCAGCGCGTCCAGCAGCGGCTGCACGTTGGCGGCACGGCGGCGCGTGACGTCCTCCGTGCTTCCATCGGGCAGGCGGCGCGTGAAACGCTCCTCGCCGCCGGCGCTGATCGCGAGCACCGCATCGGGAACGCCACCGGCCTGTTCGCGCACGCGCGACAGGATCCGTGCGAGTTCGTCGGGCGTCCACTGGTCGGCCTTGTTCACCGCAAGCAGCAACGGTTTGCCGAAATCGCCGAGCCAACGCAGTTCGTCCCCTTGCGTCCGGGTGAGGTCGCCGGCGCACACGTAGATCACCGCGTGCGCGCGCAGCGCTTCCTCGCGCGCCAGTCGCTCGCGGGTCTCGCCGTCGGCTTCCGACGAACCGGGTACGTCGGCGACGGTCCAGGGCGCGTCCCACGCGGAAGTCTCGTAAGTGACGACGTCGCGCGTCGTTCCGCCGCGCGCGTCCCGCTCCGGCGAGGCGCCTGGCACGAGCGCGGCGATGAGGGTGGACTTGCCGGTGGAGATCTCGCCGAACACGGCCAGGTAAGTGCGGTCGCTCTCGCGCCGGCGGTCGAGTTCGCCGAGCTCTTTGCGAAGTTCCTCAACGTCGGTGTCCGCTTCGCGCAGGCGTTCGATGCGCGCCTCGAGCGAAGCGCGGTCCGGTGCGACGACGGGCGTGCGCGGTTTGCGCGGACGCAGCCACCAGACGCCTAGACCCGCGCCGGCCAGCGCGACGAGCAGCAGGACCCCGCCCACGAGCCAGCGCATGCCTGTCGGGAGGCCCATGAAACGCTGGGCCAGGGCCAGCGCGCGATCGAGTGCGGCCAGCAGCAGCCAGGCGAGGGCGAGCAGGCCGACGGCGGCCAGGAGGAGACGGAGCCGGGAGGACATGCCCGCATTCTAGACGCATGCCGCCGGGGCGATGTCGGCGGATGCCTACATGCCGCTCCGGGTAGCGCCGATTGCCCGTGCCGGCCTGCATGGCATGATCGGGAACGCACCAGGAATCCGCGTATGCATGTCACGCTCCTCCCGAGATGGATCCTCGCGGTCGTGGTCGGTTCGATCATGGCGCTCACCGTGCAGGCCGCCACGATGCCGCCCGTGCCCACGCCGCAGTTCCGCAGTTATGGCCTGCTCGAAGGCCTCCCCAGCAGCAAGGTCCAGGTCGTGGCCCAGGACAGCCAGGGCTTCATCTGGGTCGGTACGTCGGTGGGGCTTTCCCGTTTCGACGGCGTGCAGTTCGCCAGCCCGGGCATCGGGCCCGACAAGGCCCATCCGATTCCCGCGGGGGGCGTAACGGCCCTGCTGGTGGATTCCATCGATCGCGTGTGGATCGGTGGGGCCGATTTCGGCCTCGGCCGCTACGATCCCGCCACGAGCACCTTCGTCCAATGGCGCGACGGCCTTGTGGACGACGACGTGCGCGCGATCGCGCAGGCACGCGACGGATCGATCTGGGTCGGCACCAGCGGCGGCCTCATGCACATGCAGGCGGACGGCAGCGACATGCAATACGTCGCGCCGGGTGCCGACAGTCCGGCGTCCGCCTCGGTGCACGCCTTGCACGCGTCCGACGATGGCCGCGTGTGGATCGGTACGGACGCGGGCGTCGACGTGGTCGATACGGAGGGCGGCATCTCTCGCGTGCCGTTCGAAGACGGAAGCCATCCGCGCGTGCAGCGCATCGACGGCCACGCCGCGGAACTGCGCTTCGCGACGGAGCGTGGCCTTTACCGCCTCGCTCCCGACGGGCTGCTGCACCGCGACCGCAGGCTTGGGGGATCGCCGGTGAACGCGTCGCTGGCGGACAGCCATGGCACCTTGTGGGTCGCCGGTTCCGACGGCCTCTCGATGCTCGACCGCTACGGACGCCTCCACGCGGTACGGGGAGCCTGGACCGCGCAGGGCGGTCTGCCCGGACGAACCGTGCGCGGCATGCTCGAGGACCGCGAGCACGGCCTCTGGTTCGCGTTGAGCGACGGCGGCCTCGCCTACCTGGGCCCCGCCTGGGAAGACTTCACGCGTTTCGCGCACGTGCCCACGGATCCCTTCAGTTTTCCCGGCCGCACCGTCACGGCGGTGGCGGCGCAGGGCAGCACCAAACTGTGGGTGGGCGGCATGCACGGCTGGATACGTGGCTTCGACCCGGCCACGGGCAGGACGTCCGAAGGATTCGACATCGCCCCCACCCGTATCCAGGCGCTGCTGGAAGTGCCGCGGGGCTTGCTGATCGGTACCGTGAAGGGCCTCTCCGTGGGGCGCCACGGACAGACCTGGCCGCTGCTGCGCGGACTCATCGATCATCCGGTGACGATGATGGCGCCCGGTCCCGACGGCACCGTGTACGTCGCGGCGCAGGGGCAGGGGCTGTTCCGCCTGGATGCGCACCTCGCCCGCGCGAAAGCCATTCCTTTTGCCGCGGCGCGCCGCGGCATGACCGAGACGCGGCAGATCGAGGTGGTGGGCGACGAACTCTGGCAGGCGAGCCTCGCGGGCCTCGCGCGGCTGGACCGCGCGTCGGGCGAAATGCGCTTCGTCACCGGCGTTCCCGCGGGGCGGATCAACGCCTTCGAGCCGGACGAGGACGGTTTCTGGATCGTCCGCCCGGACGGCATCGAGCATTACCGCTGGGACGGACGCATCGCCCAGCGCGACCGCTGTGTGAAAGGCGCGGACGGCTTTCCCTCCGCCGACATCCTCAACGTCCGCCGGGACGTGGCCGGACGGCTCTGGCTCAACGGCGAAACCGGCGTGTGGCGCTTCGATCCGGGCACCGACAAGTTCCGGCCGTTCGGCCTCGCCGACGGTCTCGCCAACGGCGAGTTCACGCATGCCGGCACGGTGCTCCTCGACGACGGCACCATGTACGGCGCCACGCTTGGCGGCCTCGTCGGCTTCCGTCCCGACCGCCAGCGCGATCATACCCGCAAGCCGGCGATCGTCGTCCTCGGTGCCACCGTGTCGCGCGGCGGAGCACGCGTGCCGCTGCCCATCGACGAAGACATGCTTCGCCTCGGGTGGAACGATCGCGAGCTGATCGTGCGTGCGCGTGCGCTCTCCTACGTCAATCCCGACCGCAACCACCTCGTGTTCTCGCTCGAACACGAGGGCGAAACCACGAAGCTGCGCACGGGCAAGGACGGTCTTCGCAGCTTCGGTCCGCTCGCCCCCGGCGTCTACCGGCTCTCGATTTCCGGGGCGGGACGCGACGATGTCAGCGGCGTGCTGGCCCACCCCCTTACGATCGTCGTCGACTCGCCACCGTGGCGGCGCTGGTGGGCGTGGCTCACGTACGCGCTGCTCCTCGTCGCGGTCGCCGTGGCCATCGTCGTGAACACGCGCCGTCGCGTGCGCCAGGCCATGCGGCTGAAGCTCGCGGAGCAGCAACGGCGGCTGGCCGAGGAAGCCAATGCCGCGAAAACGGATTTCATGGCTACGCTGGGCCACGAGATCCGGACGCCGATGACGGGCGTGCTCGGCATGGCCGAACTGATGGCGAGCACACCGCTGGACGACACGCAGCGCGCCTACGTCGAGGCGGTGCGCCGTTCAGGCACCACCTTGCTGCGGCTGGTGAACGACGCGCTCGACATCACGCGCATCGAGGCCCGCCGGCTGTTGCTCGAATCCGAATGCGTCGTGCTCCGGACGATGACGGACGAAGTGGTCGCCCTCGCGGCGGGCAATGCGAAGGAAAAGGCATTGAGCCTGTCCTCCGCGCTCGACGCCAACGTGCCGGTCGCGGTGCGCGGCGACGCGATCCGTCTTCGCCAGATCCTGCAGAACCTCGTGAACAATGCGATCAAGTTCACCGAGTGCGGCGGGGTGTCCCTGCACATGGCTTATGAGGGCGGGTCCCTCGTGATGACCGTGACCGACACTGGGCCGGGCATGTCGGCCGAACTCTGCGCGCGCGTTTTCTCGCGTTTCGAGCAGGGCGGTTCGCCGCAACGTTCGCAAGGCTCGGGGCTCGGCCTGGCGATCTGCTACGAACTCTGCACGCTGATGGGCGGGAGCATCCGCGTACGCAGCGAGCTGGGCAGGGGTACCGCCTTCGTCGTGCGCCTGCCGCTGGAACCGTGTCGCTGCGGCGATTGCAGCGCGCGCCTACCGCTACCCGCACCCACTGTCGCGGGCAGGCGCGTGCTGCTGGTCGAGGACGATCCGGTGGTCAGCGACGTGATCGCCGGCCTCTTGCGCGAACGCGGCCACATGGTGACGGCGGTCGGCGATGGCCTCGCCGCCATGATGGAACTTTCGCGCGAGCGCTTCGATGCCATGCTGCTCGACCTCGACCTGCCCGTGGTCGACGGTTTCCAGGTGGCACGCATGGTGCGGCGCATGGAAGCGGTGGGGGACATCCCGATCGTCGCCGTCACGGCCCGCTCGGCGGGCAACGAAGTGGCGACCGTGAGGGACGCAGGCATGGATGCCCTGCTGCGCAAACCGATGACGGGCAACGACCTCGACGCCACGCTGGAGCAGGTGTGCACGACGGCAGACGCCTGACACCCCCTGTGCCCCTGCGCAGGCGGGGGCCCAGCGGCTTTCCCCCTGCGCCACCCCGGCGTACGCCAGGGAAGCGCGCTACCCGAAGCGCCTGAAGTAAGCCAGCGCCCCTACGATCAGCAACGACGTCGGCAACAGGTTCGCGAGCAGCGGCGGCAGGCCATAGACCGTGCCGAAGTTCACCATCGCGCCTTGCAGGAAGTACCAGCCGATGGCGAGGATGATGCCGATGAAGAGGCGCTTGCCGAGGCCGCCGGAGCGCAGCGAGCCGAAGGCGAAGGGCATGGCGCAGAGCACGAGCACCAGTGTGTTTACCGCGAAAAGCGCGCGGCCCCAGAAGGCCACGGCATAGGCACCGGGGTTCTGCCCGTTGGCTTCGAGGTAGCGCATGTTGCGGCGCAGGTCGCTCATCGAGAGGTATTCGGGGTGGATCACCGATTGCTCGAGCACGTGCGGGTTGAGCTTGGAGGCCCAGGTCTGCGTGTCTTCATGCGTGGAGTGCGTGCCCGCGGCGTCGAGCGACGTGGTGCGCACGTTGCTCATCACCCAGTGGTTGCCGTCGTGGATGGCGCTGTCGCCGTGCGAAAAGGTCTTCACCTGGCCGTCGGGGGTGAAGTCGTAGACGCGCACGTCCACCAGTTTCACCGTGGCACGGTCGCCGTCCTGCGTGGCGATGGCCGACTTGGCGTTGATGATCTTGCCGCCGTCGCGCGCCCACAGGCCGCTGCTGGTGGAGCCGAGGTTGCTCGAGCGCATGCGTACCTGGATGGCCTGCGCGTGCTGGTCGCCGTAGGGCGCCACCGTCTCGCCCATGACGACCACGGCGAGAGTCAGCACGGCGACCACGCCCGCGGCGGACATGGCGATGCGCAGCTTGGACATGCCCGCCGCGCGCAGCGCGGTGAGTTCGCCGGTGGCAGCGAGGCCGCCCAGGCCCAGCAGGCCGCCGATGAGGGCCGCGTTGCTGAACATCTGGTACAGCCGCCGCGGCACCGTGAGCATGATGTAGGCGATGGCATCGTAGAGCGTGAAGCCGTTCTTGCCGATGTTGCCGAGCTGGCGCACGAACTGGGTCAGGGCGTCGAAGCCGGTGAGCACGAGCCACACGAGCAACAGGGTGCCCAGGACGCTGAAGCCGATCAGCCGGTCGGCGCGTTTGACGGTCAGCGTGGCCATCACGGGGCTCCCTTCACGCGTCGGGCGGTGTTCTGTCGCCAGAAGTACCAGGCGGCCACGCCGAAGACGATGGCATGCAGCAGCCAGATGGGCGCGGAGGTGTGCAGGTGGCCCTTGATGATCTGCGCGCGGGCGATCAGCTGCCATACGACGTAGAGGAAATAGGCCAGCACGGCGATGAGCAGGCGGCCGTAGCGGGCGTCGCGCGGCGCCTGCCGCGACATCGGCAGCACCATCATCATCAGCACGAGGGTGCTGACGGGGGCTGCGAAGCGGGACACCAGCTCGCCCAGGTTCTCCGGGCTGAGGGACTTGAACAGGTCGGTCGTGGACGCCTCGTGCGACGGATCGGTGTCCGCGTCGTCGTCCGCGATGTTGGAGAGCGAGATGTCGTTGCGCTCGTATTTCATCCGCCGCCAGTTGTCGCCCGTCAGCGGGATCTCGAACTGCCAGCCGTCGAACAGGGCCAGGAAACGGTTCTGGCCGTCGCTTTCCTGGTACATCCGGCCGTTCTTCGCGTTCACGACACGGACCTGCGGCCTGCCCTCGCTGTCGGTGCGGTCGGTGGCGAGGAAGGTCTTGCCCAGCACGGTGCCGTCGCGGCTCAGCGTGTCGACGAAGATGATGCCGCCCTTGCCGGGCAGCTCGGTGAAGCGGCCGGCATCGAGGCCGGCGGCGATCACGGATTTGTTGGCGGCGGCGATGACCTGGTCCGCCGTACGCGACGCGAGCGGCCCCAGCCATAGGGAGACCAGGCCGACCACGAGGGTGGCCGTCACGGCGAGCAGGGTGACCGGGCGGAGCATGCCGCGCGGGCCCATGCCGGAGGAGGCCAGCACATGCATCTCGCTCTCGCGGTACATGCGGCCCAGGGCGATCAGGGTGCCCAGGAAGGCGGACATGGGCAGGAGGGTGGAGAGCAGGTCCACCATCTGCAGGCCCAGCACCTCGAACATCACGCTTGGCTGGATGCTGCCGTTGGCGACCTTCTGCAGCACGGTCGCGAACGCGCCGCCGGCGAAGATCACCAGCAGCACGATGGCCGTCGCGAGGACCCCGTAGGCCAGCTCGCGCAGGAAATAACGGTCGAGGATGCTGAGCATTTGATAGAATTGGCGGTTCGTGCCGCGTCAGTCCCTGCCGGCAAACCCTAAGTCTAGCCTGTCCGGGCCCCGGCGGGCTTTCGCAGGACAGTTAGCTATGACGGTTCAGTTCAGCCTCGGTTCCCATGCTCCCGAAACGACCGCCACCCCGGTGGCCGTGGTCGGCGTCTATGAAAATGGGGTCCTGACCAGCGCGGCGGCGCGTATCGACACGGCCGCGGACGGCGCCATCAAGCGCCTGGTCGAGGCGGGCGACGTCACCGGAAAGGTGGGCAATGTCGTCACCCTGCTGCATCCCTCCGGCGTCGCCGCCGCCCGCGTGCTCATCCTCGGCCTGGGCGCGCAGAAGTCCTTCGATGCCGCCCGCTACCAGCGGGTGACCGCCGAGGCCGCCCGCGCCATCGGCCGCCTGCCGGTGACCGAGGCGGTCAGCTGGCTGCCCGAGATCGACGTTCCGGGGCGCGACGCCGCCTGGCGCGTACGCGTCGGCGCCCTCGTCACCGATCACGTGTCGTACCGCTACACCGCCACCGTGAAGCCGCGCGACAAGGCCCAGCCGGAGCTGGCCTCGATCGTCCTGGTCGGCCCGGCCGAGGGCGAGGCCGGCCTCGCCGAAGCGCGTGCGATCGCCGAGGGCGTGCGCTACGCCCGCGAGTTGGGCAACCTGCCGCCGAACATCTGCAACCCCGATTACATCGCCGACCAGGCCCGCGCCTTCGCCGACGCCCATGAAGGCGTCACTTTCGAGGCGCTTGACCGCGCCGACATGGAACGCGAGGGTTTCGGCTCGCTGCTCGCCGTGGCACGCGGTTCCGCCAACGCACCCCGCCTCGTGGTCCTGCAGTGGAACGGCGGCAAGGAGGGCGAGCGCCCCTACGCCTTCGTCGGCAAGGGCATCACCTTCGACACCGGCGGCGTCAGCCTCAAGCCCGGCCCGGGCATGGAGGAAATGAAGTTCGACATGTGCGGCGCGGCCGGTGTGCTCGGCGCCTTCGTGGCCGCCGTGAAGCTGCGCCTGCCGGTGAACCTGGTCTGCGTGGTGCCGGCGGTCGAGAACATGCCGGACGGCGCGGCCTATCGTCCCGGCGACGTGCTGACCAGCCTGTCGGGCATCACCATCGAAGTGCTCAACACCGACGCCGAGGGCCGCCTGATCCTCTGCGACGCGTTGACCTACACCGGCAAGCGCTTCGATCCGCACACCATCATCGACGCCGCCACGCTCACCGGCGCCTGCGTCGTCGCACTCGGCAAGCACGCCAGCGGCCTCATGACGAAGGACGAATCGCTGTCCGCCGAACTCCTTTCGGCCGGCGAAGCCACCCTCGACCGCGCCTGGCGCCTGCCGCTGTGGGACGACTACCAGAGCCAGCTCGACTCCGGCTTCGCCGACGTCGCCAACATCGGCGGCAAGTACGCCGGCGCGATCACCGCCGGCTGCTTCCTCGCCCGCTTCACGGAAGGCCGCCGCTGGGCGCACCTCGACATCGCCGGCACCGCCTGGGAGGAAGGCCGCAAGGGCCTCGCCACCGGCCGCCCGGTGCCGCTGCTGACGCAGTGGCTGCTCGATCGCGTCGCTTCGGCCGGCTGATCCCGCAACGATGCCGCGCGCCGATTTCTACCTGATCGACAAGCCGCGCTTCCGCGAGGATCCGCTGCTGCTGGTCTGCGAACTCGCGAAGCGCGCGTTCGGTGCCCAGCAGCCCACGCTGATCCTCACGCGCGACTTCGAGCAGGCCGAAGCGATCGACGAGTACCTGTGGGCGTTCGACGAGGACGCCTATATTCCGCACCAGCTGGCGGGCGACGACGAAGACGGGAACACGGCGGTGTTGATCGTGCCGCCAGGCGTGGAAACGCCGGACCGCCCCATGGTGATCAACCTGCGCGACACCTGCGCGCCCGGCCGGTTCGACCGCGTGCTCGAAGTGGTCGCGGCCGATCCCGCGGAGCGCGAAGGCTCACGCGCCCGCTGGACGCAGTACAAGCAGGCCGGCTTCGAAGTAAACAAGCACGACATGTAATCGTGCCGTGACGTATTGAGGCCATTCGTGTAGGAGCCGCTATAGCGGCGAGGAAATCTTGCCGTAGTGTCACGAGATTGCTCTCGCCGCTATAGCGGCTCCTACACGAAGCTTCAGCCCAGCTTGCGGGCCTGGTCGCGCATGGCATCCGCCTGGCGGGTCCAGTCGGCGATGCGCTGGCGTTCCTGGTCCACCACTTCGGCGGGCGCGTTCGCCACGAAGTTCGCATTGCCCAGCTTCGATTCGCACTTGCGGATCTCTCCTTCGACGCGCGCGATCTCCTTCGCCAGGCGCGCCTTCTCGGCGCCCACGTCGATGAGGCCTTCCAGCGGGATCAGCACGCGCATGCCGCCGACCACGGCGACCGCCGCGGCGGGTTCCTCGCCGGCGACCCACACCGGCGATTCCACGCGGCCGAGGAAGACGATCTGCGCGGCGAACTTGCCGGCGCGTTCGCGATCGGCGGCGTCACCGTCGGCGAACAGCAGCGGAATGACCTTGCCCGGCGCGATGTTCATCTCGGCACGGATGCGGCGCACGCCCGTGAGGACGTCCTTGACCCATTCGATCTCGGCCGTGGCGGCCTCGTCGGTGGGAACGTCGGCGGCCTCGGGGTAGGGGCGCAGCATGATCGTGTCGCCCTCGATGCCAAGCAGCGGACGCACGTACTGCCAGATCTCCTCGGTGACGAACGGGATCAGCGGGTGCAGCGCGCGCAGCAGCGTCTCCAGCACGTGCGCCAGCGTGTAGCGCGTCGACGCCACGGCCGCGGCGTCGCCGCCGTTGAGCGCGGGCTTGGACAGTTCGACGAACCAGTCGCAGAACTCGTTCCAGGTGAATTCGTACAGTGCCTGCGAGGCGAGGTCGAAACGGTACAGCGCCAGCTGCGCCTTCACCGTGGCGAGGGTCCGCTCCAGGCGGGTGAGGATCCAGCGCTCGGCTTCCGTCGAGGGGTTTGCGGGGGCGACCCGGCCTTCGCCGAGGTTCATCAGCACGAAGCGCGAAGCATTCCACAGCTTGTTGACGAAGGCCTTGTAGCCCGCGCAACGCTCCAGGTCGAACTTGATGTCGCGGCCGTGCGTGGCGAGCGAGGCGAAGGTGAAGCGCAGCGCGTCGGCGCCGAACGCCGGGATGCCCTCGGGGAATTCCTTCCGCGTGGCCTTCTCGATCTTCTCCGCCATCTTGGGCTGCATGAGTCCGCGCGTACGCTTTTCCAGCAGTTCGTCGAGGCCGATACCGTCGACGATGTCGAGCGGGTCGAGTACGTTGCCCTTGGACTTGGACATCTTCTGGCCGTCCTTGTCGCGGATGAGCCCCGTGACGTAGACGTCCTTGAACGGCACCTCGCCGGTGAAATGGTCGGTCATCATGATCATCCGGGCGACCCAGAAGAAGATGATGTCGAAGCCGGTGACCAGCACGTCGGTCGGCAGGTAGCGGTCGAAGCCGCGTTCGGCCTGCGCCTTCGGGTCGGGCCAGCCCAGCGTGGAGTGGCTCCAGATGGCGGACGAGAACCAGGTTTCCAGCACGTCGTCGTCGCGGCGCAGCGTGCCCGTATAACCTTGCGCGACGGCGGCGGCCTTCGCTTCCGCTTCGTCGCGGGCGACGATCAGCGCGCCGCCGTCGGTGTACCACGCGGGAATCCGGTGGCCCCAGGTGAGCTGTCGGCTGATGCACCAGTCCTGGATGTTGCCGAGCCAGTGGCGGTAGGTGTTGATCCAGTTCTCGGGCACGAACTTCACGTGGCCCTGCTCGACCAGCTCGAGGCCGCGGGCAGCCAGCGTGTCCATCTTCACGAACCACTGCCAGGTAAGGTAAGGCTCGATCACCTGGCCGGTGCGGTCGCCGCGCGGCACCTGCAGCTTGTGCTTCTTCGTCTCGACCAGCAGGCCCTGCGCTTCCAGATCGGCGAGCACGGCCTTGCGCGCGACGTAGCGGTCCATGCCGCGGTACTTCTCCGGTGCCGCGTCGTTGATCCGCGCGTCGTCGGTGAGGATGTTGATCATCGGCAGGTCGTGGCGCTGGCCGATGGCGTAGTCGTTGAAATCGTGTGCCGGCGTGATCTTCACGCAGCCCGTGCCGAAGTCCTTCTCGACATAGTCGTCCGCGATGATGGGGATCTGGCGGTTCGACAGCGGCAGCGTCAGCATGCGACCGACGAGGTGCGCGTAGCGCTCGTCTTCCGGATGCACGGCCACGGCCACGTCGCCGAGCATGGTCTCCGGACGCGTGGTGGCGACGACGAGCTCGCCCGAGCCGTCGGCCAGCGGATAGCGGATCGACCACAGCGAGCCGTCTTCCTCCTCGCTGACCACCTCGAGGTCGGAGATGGCGGTCTTCAGCACCGGGTCCCAGTTCACCAGCTTCTGGCCGCGGTAGATCAGGCCTTCCTCGTGCAGGCGCACGAAGGTCTCGACGACGGCCTTCGACGGGCCCTCGTCCATCGTGAAGACCTCGCGGCTCCAGTCGCCGGAAACGCCCAGGCGGCGCATCTGCCGGCCGATGGTGCCGCCGGATTCCTTTTTCCACTCCCACACGCGGGCGATGAACGACTCGCGGTCGAAATCGGAACGCTGCTTGCCCTCCGCGTTGAGCTGGCGGGTCACCACCATCTCGGTGGCGATGCCGGCGTGGTCCGTGCCGAGCTGCCACAGCGTGTCGAAGCCGCGCATGCGGTGATAGCGGACCAGCGTGTCCATGATGGTGTGCTGGAATCCATGGCCCATGTGCAGCGTGCCCGTCACATTGGGCGGCGGCAGCATGATCGTGTAGGGCGTGCCTTTGCCGGACGGCTTGAAATAACCGTTGGACTCCCAGTGGGCATACCACTTCGACTCGATCTGGCTGGGCTCGAAACTCTTGTCCATGCGTGGGCTCAGGGCGTAAAGACCGCCATTGTAGGCGATACTTGGCGGATGACTGAACTCGAAGCGGCCGCGATCCTCGGCGCGGAAGGCCCTTTCGCCCGCGAAGTGCCGGGTTTCGCGCCCCGCGAGGCCCAGCAGCGCATGGCCGCGGCCGTGGCCTCCGCCATCGCGGAGCGCGACCTGCTGGTGGCCGAGGCGGGGACGGGCACCGGCAAGACCTTCGCGTACCTCGTGCCGGCGCTGCTGTCGGGGCGCAAGGTCATCGTGTCCACCGGCACCAAGGCCTTGCAGGACCAGCTGTTCTTCCGCGATCTGCCGCGCGTGCACTCGGTGCTGGGCAGCCGTGCCCGGCTGAGCCTGCTGAAGGGGCGGGCCAACTACCTATGCCTCCACCGCCTGGACCAGGCCGTGCGCGAGGGCAATCCGGACCGCCAGCTCGTATCGCAGCTGTCCGCCATCCGCGCCTGGTCGGCGCGCACGCGGCGCGGCGACCGCATGGAAATGGCGGATATTCCCGAGGACTCCCCGGTCTGGCCGAGGGTGACGTCCACGCCGGAGAACTGCCTCGGCTCGGAATGCCCGTTCTTCGAGGACTGCCACGTCGTGAAGGCCCGCCGCGAGGCCATGGAAGCCGACCTCGTCGTGGTCAACCACCACTTGCTGATGGCCGACCTGGCACTGAAGCAGGAGGGTTTCGGCGAGATCCTGCCGGGCGCGGACGCCTTCATCCTCGACGAGGCGCACCAGATTCCCGAGCTGGCCGGACAGTTCTTCTCGCAAAGCGTCAGTTCGCGGCAGCTCGTCGACCTCGGTCAGGACGCGCTGGCCGAGGCGCAGGGCGTCACCGGCGCCATGAGCCAGCTGCTCGAGCCGGTGGAGGCGATCCAGGACCTGGTGAAGCGCCTGCGCCTCGCGATGGACCCGCTCCCTGCGCGGGGGCCGTTCGGCGCGCTCGATCGCGAGGCCGTCGTGCATGACCTGCTGGGCGAATTGCGCGACGTGATGGCCGCGATGGCGGACCTGCTGGCCTCCCTGGGCGAACGCTCGCGGGGGCTTGCCCATGTCTTCGAGCGCGCGCAGATGCTCAGCCTGCGGCTCGACCGCATCGCCGAGGAGCATTCCGCCAGCGATGTCCGCTGGTACGAGACCTGGCCGCGCGGCTTCGCCCTGCACGCCACGCCGCTGGACCTCGCCTCGCCGCTTCGCGCGATGCGGATGTCCACCGACGCGGCGTGGATCCACACCTCCGCCACGCTTTCCATCGCCGGCGATTTCGGCCACTTCTCGCGTCAGCTGGGTCTCGAGGATCCGCACACGCTGCACGTGGAAAGCCCGTTCGATTACAAGCGTCAGGCACTCGCCTATCTGCCGAAGGACCTGCCGGACCCTGCCGCGCGGGATTACACCGATCGCGTCGTCGCGGCCATCCGCCCCGTGCTGGATGCGTCCGACGGCCGTGCGTTCCTGCTGTTCACATCGCATCGCGCGTTGCGACGCGCTGCCGAGTTGCTGGAGGGGCGCGTGCCCTGGCCGCTGTTCGTGCAGGGCACGGCTCCGCGCCACCGGTTGCTCGAGGCATTCCGCGCCAGTGGGCGCGGCGTCCTGCTCGGGGCCGCGAGCTTCTGGGAGGGCGTGGACGTATCGGGCGAGGCGCTGAGCGTGGTCGTGATCGACAAGCTGCCTTTCGCGATGCCCGACGATCCGGTGTTGCAGGCACGCCTGGAGGCGCTGGAAGAAGCGGGCATCAATCCGTTCATGGGCTGGCAGGTGCCCACCGCCGTGATCGCGCTCAAGCAGGGGGCCGGCCGCCTGATCCGCGACGTGCACGATCGTGGCGTGCTGGTGCTGTGCGACCCTCGCCTGAGCACGAAGGGCTACGGCCGCCTGTTCCTCGCCAGCCTGCCGCCGATGCCGCGCACGCGGGAACTGGCGGAGGTGGTGAATTTTTTCGCGGCTCCCGCTGATTAGCTGCTTGCGGGCATCTCGTTCGCATAGAAAACCACCACCGTGGCGCCGCGCGGGCCGGCCGTGCCGCGGTGTATCGCGTCAAGGGTTTCCGTCAGGCAGTCTCCCGGCTTCATCACCTTGTGGCTGCCTTCCGGCGTCGACACGACCAGCTCCCCCTCGACCAGGTAACCCGCATTTGGCACGGCGTCCCGGTGCAAGGGCAGGGAGGCGCCCGGTTGGACGGAAATGCGCAGCATGCGCATGTCGCCGTGGCCGTCGTCGAGCAGGTGGGACGGTGTGCGGAGCGTCTGGTCGTGGAAGGCGACCTCGGGAGTGGTCGTGGCGGCGATGGCCGCGCCGACCATCAGGGCCAGGGGCATCGCTAGCTGGACGGGAAGCATCGTGCTCTCCTCGATGGGGGGTGACTGCATCCTCCACGGAACGCCGCGGCGCGTCATGAGAACACTCTCATTTCTCACTCGGGCGCATGCACCGCATTTCGCCAGTGCTTGCCCGCGTCGAGCCAGATTCGGACCACGCCCGCCGCCGTTCTCCGCGGGACCATCCGGGCACGACAGGCGATAAACGGGGAAGGCCATGTTCCGCTGGATGCAATCCATTACCGCGAAAGTGCTCGGCATCGGGGTGCTCGCGCTCATCATGCTCATTCCGCTCTCGCAGGCCGACGGCCTCGTGCGCGAGCGTCAGGCGATGCGCAGAGCCGCTTCCACGAGGGTCGCCGAAGGCTGGGGCGGGCACCAGACCATCGGTGGCCTGGTGCTGGGTGTGCCCACGCGGCGCGAGGTGCGCGGCAGCGACGGCAAGGTGGTGAGCGTGCGCGACGGCACGGAGATCGTGCTCGCCGACGAACTGACCACCGTGGCCGACCTCGCCGTCGAGGAGCGGCATGCCGGCATGTACAAGGTTCCCGTCTATACGGGCGAGGTGACCCTGCGCGGCCGCCTGTTGCCGGAAGACCTTCGTCGTTTCGCCGCGGACGGCGGTGCCGACTGGTATCCCGGCAAGGCCGAACTGCGCCTGCTCATCGCGGATACCCGCGGCCTCCAGGCGATCACCGCGCTGACCGTGGACGGGCACACGGCCAGGCTTTCCTCGTCCGCGGCGCGTATGGGGCCGTACACGGTCCTCGCCACACCGGTGGCGTTCGACCCGGACCGGCAGACGCCGATGGACTTCGCCGTGACATTGCGCATCGCCGGCACCGAGTCGTTCTCCGTACTGCCACTGGCGCGCACGAACAGCGTGCGCGTGCGTGCGCCGTGGCCCGATCCCAGCTTCACGGGCGCACTGCTGCCGGGCAGGCGCAGTATCGATGCGAAGGGCTTCGACGCCGCCTGGCAGGTGCTCGACCTCAACCGTACCTACGGCCAGCACTGGGACGCCGCGGATACCGACGTCTCCGACCGCCTCGCCGCATCGGCCGTCGGCGTGAAGCTGTACCAGCCCGGCGGCGTGTACCAGCAGAACGATCGCGCCGGGAAGTACGGCCTGCTGTTCATCGCGCTCACCTTCGTCGCCTTCTTCCTGTTCGAGGTGCTCAACGGGCTGCGTCTTCACCCCGTGCAATACCTCCTGGTAGGCGCCGCGATGATCAGCTTCTATGTCCTGCTGCTGGCCTTGTCCGAGCAGATCGGCTTCGGGGCGGCCTATGCGGTGGCCGCTGCCGCCGTGGTGCTGATCGTCGGCGGTTATGCGATGGCGGCGCTGCGCGCCCGCAAGGCGGGCATGGCCCTCGGCGGCGTGCTCGCCCTGGTTTACGCCATACTGTATGGCCTGATCGGTGCCGAGCAGTATGCGTTGCTGATCGGATCGGTGGTGCTCGTCACCGTCATCGGCCTGCTGATGTACCTCACCCGCCGCATCGACTGGTACGCGCAGACCACGCCGCCCCCCATGCCGGATACGCCATGAACTTCCTTGCCATCGAAACCTCCACGGAAGCCTGCTCGGTCGCCCTCGTCCACGGCGACGAAGTGATCGAGCGCAGTGAAGTGGCGCCGCGCCGCCACGCCGAGCTGGTGCTGCCGATGGCCGACGACCTGCTGGCCGAGGCGGGCCTGAAGCGACAGGCGCTCGACGGCATCGCGGTCGGTCGCGGTCCGGGTGCGTTCACCGGCGTGCGGCTCGGCGTGTCGCTGGCGCAGGGCATGGCGATGGCGCTGGACGTTCCGGTCGTCACCGTCTCTTCCTTGCAGGCGCTTGCGCTGGAAGCGCCGGAGGACGATGCGTCGATCCTGTCGATCATCGATGCGCGCATGGGCGAGATCTACGTGGCCGCGTGGCGCCGCGACGACGATGGCGGCATCGTCCTGCTGGATCGCGAACGCGTGGACACGGCCGCGATGCTGGCGCTGCCCGAGGCGACGGCATGGCATGTCGTCGGCACCGGTTGGGGCACCTACGAAGCGGTCCTGCGTGGGCGCATCGCCGCGCCGATCCGCTCGGCGGACGGCGCGCGTTATCCGCAGGCCCGGCATGTCGCCGAAGTGGCGGCACGCCGCTTCCGCGCCGGCGAGGCGGTGGCGCCGGAGCTGGCCCTGCCGGTCTACCTGCGCGACAAGGTGGCGCTCACCCTGGTCGAGCAAGGGAAGGCCTGAGGTCTCAGGCCGCGGTCCGCGCAATGCGCGCCTCGCGCGCGATGCGGTCGAAGAAATCCGCGCTGCGCTCGATCAGCGTGCGACGTTCGCGGTCGATCGTGATCCTGTGGTAGCTGTCGGCCAGGAGGAGCATCTCGACCGGCCCGCGCACGTGCCGGGCGACGAGGTCGGCGTTGCCCGGGCTGGCCACCTCGTCGTCGAGGGCGTGCGCGATGAAGCAGGGAGCCAACACGGCAGGCAGCCGTCGGCGCACGTCGCGCGCTAGCTTCACGGTTTCCGCCAGCGCGTGCCATGAGTCCCCGTCGCGGTCGATCGGGCCGGCGGGACCGGAGGGCATGCCGCGGCCGAACGACTCGCGCAGGCGCTCATCGCGAGGGCCCTGCGGCGGCCATTGAAGCAGGCGGCGATCGCGCCCGATGCCCAGCCGCTTGAACAGAGGGAGCAGGAAGGCGATGCGTGTGGCCCATCCGGCGGACCAGCCGTCGTAGCGGAACGTCGCGCCGTAGACGCCGACGCCTGCCACCCATGTGGGCTGCATGGCGGCAAGGCGCAGCGCGAGCAGGGCACCCATCGAGGAGCCAGCCACGAAGACGCGGTCCACCTGCCCGCGCAAATCGTCGGCGGCGGCCTCCACGCTGGCGTACCAGTCTTCCCAGCCCGAGGCCAGCAGCTCGTCCTCGTCGCCGCCGTGGCCCGCCAACTGCACGCCCACGACGGTGAAGCCGGCACGGTTCAGGCCCTTGCCGAGCAGGCGCATCTCGTCCGGGGTGCGGCCCAGGCCATGCACCAGCAGAACCCCTTCGCGCCCACCCTCGAACCGGAATGCCGGCGACCTTCCCACCTTGAACCTCGTCGTCTCCTCTACAAGGGGGAATGTTGCCCGCAGGCAGTTTCAGCCGCCTTTCTCCGCCCTCACACGGAACGGTCCTGGCCGGTGGACGACGTCGAAATCGCAGGAAAATGCAGTTCCACGCGCAGGCCGCCGGAGGCCGCGTGCAGGAACGTCACGCGCCCGCCGTGGCGCTCGGCGATGCTCTCGACGATGGCCAGCCCTAGGCCGGTGCCGTCCTCGTCGACGCCGGGCACGCGGAAGAAGCGCTCGCCGAGCTGGTCGAGGAAAGCGTCGTCGACGCCGGGCCCGTCGTCCTCGACGGCCAGCAGCACGTCGTTTTCTCCACAGGCGAGGGATACCGTGACGACGTGGCCGCGCCCCGCGTAATGGAAGGCGTTGTCCACGAGGTTGTCGATCGCTTCCTGCACCTGCAGCGCGTCGCCACGAATGAGGCACGGCACATCGGCACCTTCGTAACCCAGGTCCACGCCAGCGGCGAGCGCCTGGTGCACGCGCATGGCGACCGCTTCGGGAACCACCGTCGCGAGGTCGATCGTGGCCATCCCGTCGCTGTCGGGCAGGTCGGGGGACTGCGTCCGGGTGAGGGCGAGCAACTGCGCCGACGTACGCGCGGCGCGTGCGGCGAGGCGTTGCACGTGGGCCATCGCATCGTCGCGTTGCGCGGGATCGGTCGTATCGGCCAGCCGCTCGACGTGCAGTCGGATACCGGCCAGCGGCGTGCGCAGCTGGTGAGCGGCATCGGCGATGAATCGCTCCTGCAGGCCGAGCATGTTGCGCATGCGTGCGAACAGGTCGTCGATGGTGCGGGTCAGCGGCAGGATTTCCACCGGCACGTCTTCCTCGCCGATGGGGCCGAGGTCGTGCTCGCGGCGGGCGAGCCGCGAGGTCAGCGGCTCCAGCACACCCAGGCCGTGGCTGACCCCGAGCCAGACGAGGAAGAGCACCGCCACGATCAACAGCGCCTGCATCGGCAGGGTGAGCAGGAGGATCTCGCGTGCGCGCGCATGGCGGTCGCGCAGGTTCTCCGCCACGGTGATCGTGAGCGTGTCGCCCGCATCGTGCCGGTTCGGTACACGCATGGTCGCCGCGCGGAGGGGGCGATGGCCGAGTTCGGTATCGTAGAGCCTCGGCGGGGCGTCCACGGCGACGTCCGGACCGCCGAGGCTCGCGTTGCTGATCACCCGCCCATGGCGAGCGCTGGTCACCGTGTAGTAGTTGCGGCCGTTCGGATCGTATTCGAGGAGAAAGCGCGCCTGCTCGGTCAGCTCGCCGCGCAAGGCGTCGCTGTCGATCATTTCCGAGAGCGTGAGCGCGTTGTCGGAGAGCGTGGCGTCGTGCACGCGGTTGGAATACGCCAGCGCCACGAAGTAACCGATGACGGCGTCGAGCAGCAGCACGCCGAACACCGGGACGAGCAGGAAGGTGAGCAGGCGCCGCCGCAGGCTGGGGCGTGCCGGTCGCCGCGGCGCCGCGTTGCGGCGTTCAGGCATCTGCGGTTTCTTCGAGCAGGTAGCCCAGTCCGCGGATCGTGCGCACGTTGGTGCCCGAACCGTGAAGCTTCTTGCGCAGCCGGTGCAGGGCGATGTCCAGGCCGTTGTCGGTCAGGTCCTCGTCCCAGTTGCACAGCGCCTCCACCAGCTGGGCGCGACTGGTGACCTTGTCCGCGCGCATGGCCAGCGCCTCGACGAGACCGAACTCGCGGGCGGTGAGGTCCAGCGCGGTGTCGCCGATCCAGGCGCGGTGGCCAGGGATGTCGAGGCGCAGCTTGCCGATGCGGAATTCCGGCGTGCCCTGGCTCGTGAGGCGGCGGAGCAGGGCACGCACGCGGGCATCGAACTCCGCGAGGGCGAACGGTTTCACGAGGTAGTCGTCGGCACCGAGGTCGAGCACGCGCACGCGCTCCTTCAGGCCTTCGCGCGCCGTGATCACCAGCACCGACAGGCTCGCCCCGCGCTTGCGCGCGCGCGCCAGCACGTCGCTGCCGTCGAGCAGGGGCAGGCCGAGGTCGAGCACGAGCAGGTCGTAGTCGTGGTCGCGTAACGCGTGATCGGCGCTGGCGCCGTCGGTCACGTAGTCGACGGCATGGCCGCCTTGTTCGAGCGAGGCTCGTACCGCCGCGCCGATGGCGGCATCGTCTTCAGCAAGGAGGATGCGCATGGGGGGCAAGGATACGCTCCGGAAACGGACCTGCGCATCCTGTCGTGGCAGGCTTTCAGGCCGCTTTCCGACGAAACGAGCTTCCCGGAGCCTCCCGGCCCATGCGCGGTGCCGTCGCCACCGGCCGCTGCCGCAGCGAGTCTGCCGGACTCAGGACGCGATCAGGCGCACCCTGCCGCGGTGCACCCCGTCGAAGCCCAGCGTCGTCAGGTCTTTCACCCGTTCGACGTTGGCCGGCACGTCGCCTGGGTGATCGCCCGCGATCGCGATGACGCGCGCCCCTGCGGCGAGTCCCGCGTCGATGCCGGCCTTCGCATCCTCGAACACGAGGCAGTCGATCGGGGCGGCCCGCATGCGCCCGGCGCCCAGGAGATAACCCTCCGGGTCGGGTTTACCGCTGGTCACCATCTCGCCCGTCACCATGCGCGGCGGCGGAACGATGCCGGCCGCACCCAGGCGTGCCTCGGCCAGGGGTGTATCGGCGGAGGTCACGATGGTCCACGTGTCGGGCGGAAGCGCCGCGAGGAGTTGCCGCGCGCCGGGAATCGGGACGATGCCGTCCAGGTCCTCCAGTTCTTCGCGATACAGGCGTTCATACACGGCGTCGACATCCATGCCCGGCTTCGCGAACATCCTCACCGAGTCGAGCATGCGCACGCCGTGCAGGCGCGGCAGCACATAGTGCCAGTCGATGTCGTTTTCCTCGCACCAGCGCTTCCAGATCCTTTCGACCACCACGCGGGAATCGACCAGCGTGCCGTCCATATCGAAGAGCAGTGCCTTGGCTTCGACGACCGTTCCCGGTTCCAGTCGCATGGTGCCTCCGGTAGCGTGAATTCCTCCACGATACCGCATGCCCCAGGGAATGTAGGAGCCGCTATAGCGGCGAGAAGCCCCGCCCCCCTCGCCGCCATAGCGACTCCCATGGAACAAGGCTCAGTGGGACGTCTCGACCGCGTGGTTGCGGATCGCCTCGGCGACGATCGCCTGCACCTCCGCGTTGGCCTTCTGCGCGGCTTCCGCCTGGCGTCGCGCCGCGATCGCGCGCTTCTGGCCGATCGCGGCGCGCTGCTTGTCGAGTTCGGCAATGTCCTTTGCGATATCCGCCTGTTCCTTGCCGATGGCCGCATGGCCCGCGGCATAGGCGACCGGATCGCGCGAGCCCGAGGGATCGGCCTGCCGTGAAACCAGTTCCGCCTGTCGCATCGACAGCTTCGCCATTTGCGCGTTGAGCACCGCCTGGCGCTCATCGATCGCGGCCTGCTTCTCGGCGCCATCCCGCGCATCGTCGGCGGGTACCCTGGCGCGATCGTAGGCTTCGCGGATCCGCTTCACATAGGCGGGATCCTTCAATACCCAGGCCCGGCTGCCATCCCGGTACCACGCATAGTCGCCGGCGCCTTCGCGCTGTGCCCTCGCGCGACGGATGTCGTCGTCGCTGCCGTTCACCACGCGGGTGATGGCGTCGCTGAAGAAGATGAAGGTCTGGTCGTACGGATGCTCGCCGAACCCCGCGAGTTCCGGCACGGGCGGTGCGGCGGGGGGCGCCGGTGCCATCGGCGCCGCGGGTGCCGCGGGCGTGGGTGGCATCGGCGGCATCGGCGGCAGGGGTGTGGGCGAGAGGCGCGGCGTGGGCGGCATCGGCACCGGCGAGGGGCGGGAGGTCGGGGAAGGGCTTGCCGCGACGACGGTCGGGGCCGCCTTCGCGGCCGCCGTGGCCTTCGGCGCGGGTGCGGCCGCCAACGAGGGCCTCGCCGCCACGGCGGGCTGTTCCTGGGTGCCGTCCGCGGCGACGACCCGCCAGGGAGTGACACCGATAAGGGCGACGATCGCGACGAGTCCGAACGTGAGCAGGCGCGGCGGCGCGTCGGTGGCTTGGCCGAGCATGTCGATTCTCCTTTTCAGGGTACGGAAGGTTGGCGATGCACCGGGTAGCGCATGGTGCGGGTGGGGCGCCACGCCGAGGCGGAGCAACAGACGTCCATACGTCCGCGGGGCTTGCCTGCCGCGCGACACCACCAGGGCATCGCAGGCGGCCTCGCGGCACAGGGCGTATTCGCGCATGGCGACGTGGACGATGGGATGGAAGAAGAACAGCGTCCGCGCCAGCACCGGTATCCAGCCGAGCAGCAGGTCGCCGCGGCGCACGTGCGCCAGTTCGTGCATCAGCGCCATGTCGAGTTCCTCGTCGTCGAGGCGGTCGTCCAGTGGCAGCAGGATGGTCGGACGCCACAGGCCGATCACCTGCGGAGAATCGACCTCGGCCGAGACCGCGAGACGCGGCGAGCGGCGCAGGCCGAGTTCGCGGGCCCGGCGTGCGCACAGCGTGTCGACGCGGACGTCGTCGTGCGGCATCGCGCGGCGGACCACGCCGGCAAGGCGGTAACCCCGTATGGCCGCGATGCCGAACTGGACGAGGACCGCGGCTATCCACGCGGCGAGAAGCACCGAGGTCCAGGAGACGGTCGGGGCGGTCGCCACGTCGATGTCGGGCGTCCCGGCGGCGGCGACCGCGAAGCCGGTAGTGGCGACCGGTACCGGCGCGGCGGGCGCGGGCAAGAGCGGCAGGGCGACCGGCGTCGGACAGGCAAGCCCGATCACCAGCTGCGCGCCGAGCAGCCACCACAGCGCGCTGCGCGCGGCGGCCGACAGTGCCGGCATGAAGCGGCAGGCGGCATAGACCAGCGCGGCCAGCAGGATCGCCTGCAGCGACGCATAGGCGAGGCGGGAGAGGACGGTGTCGAGTAAGGCGTCCATGTCAGCGCCCCTTCCGTCGCGACTGGAGGGTGCCGACCAGCGCCTCGAGCTCCGCCAGCTCCGCGTCACTCACCTGGCCGCGCTCCGACATCCACGCGACGAAGGGCGATACCGAGCCCTGCAGGGTCTTCTCGACGAACCGGGCGACGGCACCGGTCATGACTTCGGCGGCGCCGTTGGTGGCGCTGTAACGGAAGCTGTTGTCGATCTTGCGGCGCGTGAGGTAACCCTTCGCACGCAGCCGTTCCATCATGGTGAGCACCGTGGACCGCGCCAGTCCGCGCGCCTCTCCATAGCCCGCGCATACCTCGGCCACGGAACTCTTCGGCGCCTCCTCGATGTATTGCAGGAGGGCCAGCTCCTGGTCGCCGATCGTCTTCTTGCTCATGCCGCCGCTCCTGACTACAGGTGTAGGCAGGATGCCCCTGACGACAGCTGTAGTCAAGCATGATTCGCGACGAGTATTTCGGAACAACAAAAACCCCCACCTCGCGGCGGGGGTTTTCGTTACCTCCTGGCTTGCGGTGGACGCTCCACCGCGAAGGATCAGGCGGCGGCGTCCTTCAGCTTCTTGAGCGGACGGACCTTGACCTTGACCGAAGCGGGCTTGGCGGCGAACCAGCGCTCTTCGCCCGTGAACGGGTCCTTGCCCTTGCGCTTCGGCTTGGCAGCGACGGCGACCGAGGTGATCTTGAGCAGGCCGGGCAGCGTGAACGTGCCGGCGCCCTTCTTGTGAACCGAGGCGGAGATCGCGCCTTCGAGCGAGGCCAGCACGGCCTTCACGCTCTTGCTGTCCACGCCGCTCTGCTCGACGATGTGCGAGACGAGCGAGGACTTCGACAGCGGATCCTTGATGGGCTTGAGGGCGGCCGGCGCCTTCGTAGCCTTGGCGGGAGCCTTGGCAGCCTTCTTCGCCGCCGGTTTGGTGGTCTTGGCCATGGTTATCCTTGTCACTTGATTCGAATGAGGCGGCCTTTCCGGCCGATGCCCAGCGGGCGACTCACTCTAGCGTTGCTTTCGTCCGCTGAAAATAGGGTCGACGAAGATTTTTCGCATTTGTCAGCCCCTTTTTACAGGGTTCCCGTGACGCAATGCGGAAAAAGGGCGGCCTGGGGCGTCCCTAGATGCCCGCATACCACTCGTAACCGTTGTCTTCCCAGTACCCGCCGTTGCCCTCGCCGATGTCCGCGAAACTGGCGACGACCTCGATCCGGCGGAGGTACTTGGCGTGCTTGTAGCCCAACTGCCGCTCCACGCGCAGTCGCAGCGGCGCGCCATTGCCGACGGGCAGCGACGCGCCGTTGAGCGCGTAGGCAAGCAGTGTCTGCGGGTGCCTGGCCTCGTCCAGGTCGATGCTCTCGTAGTACGGCGTGTCTGCTTCGTAGTTGTCGAAGCAATGGAAGACGACGTAACGGGCACCGTCCTTCGCGCCCACATGGTCGAGCAGGGCGGACAGGGGCGTACCCGTCCACTTGCCGATGGCGCTCCAGCCTTCCACGCAGTCGTGGCGCGTGATCTGCGTGCGCGTTCCCAGCGCCTTCAGCTCGTCGATCGAGAGCCGCGCGGGACGGTCCACCAGCCCGTCCACTTCGAGACGGTAATCGGCAAAGCCGTTGCGCAGGAGCGCCTGGTAGACCGGCGTGTCGGGCATCGTGCTGCCGTTGGGCTTGAAGACGGCCGAAATATCCGCTTCCGTGTATTCCTTCGCCAGTGCGCGCGAGGGCGAGAGGAAGCGCTGCACGCGCCGCGTCACGGCCTCGGCGGATTCGAGCACCCTGGTGCCGGTGTCGCTCTCGGAGATGCGGTCGCAGCCGGCGAGCGCGGCACCGCCGAGGGCGAGAAGGGTCTTGCGCATGAAACCGCGGCGGTCAGTCATGGCGTGTCGTCTCCTTGTCCTCGCTGATCCGGTACCAGCCCGTGATCATGCCGCGCAACTGGTTGAGGGGGCCGCTCACCAGCACTTCGAAGACGTGGACCAGCACGAAGGCGACGAAGGCGGTGGCGATGATGAAATGGATCGTCCGCGCGGACTGGCGTCCGCCGACCAGGTCGACGAGCCAGTGCAATACGGCATCCATGCGGGGCGACATGGCGATGCCCATGAGCACGATGCCGCCCCCGAAGACGAAGATGGCGACGAGGTAGGCGAGTCGCTGCAGCACGTTGTAGCGCACCGCTTCCTCCCCATGCGGATGCCGGAAACGCAGATGGTCGACGATCGAGCGTCCGATGCCGCGCCAGTCCCTGCGGGTGGGTACGAGGTCCTTCGCGAGATGCCGGCTGAGCAGCGACCAGGTCACGTAGGCGATGCCGTTGGCGACGAACAGCCAGGCGAAGAAGAAGTGCCAGCGCCGTCCCATGGCGAGCCAGCCGGGGCCGGGAATGGTCGCCCACGAGGGAAAGCCCCGGGAGCGCCACTCGCCATTCACCTTCGACGCGCCGAGCACGCCCGTGGTGTCGAAGGCGTGTTTGCCGATATGCGTGGTGCCGCGCGGGTCGCCTTGCGCGTCCGTACCGCCTTGCAAGGAGAGCACCGCCTTGCCGGGATCGGAACGTTCTCCCCAATACAGCGCGGGATGCGCGTTGAAAATCTGCAATCCGCTGCCGAGCAGCACGAAGAGACACACGACGTTGATCCAGTGCATTACCCGCACGGGCCAACGGTGGCGATAGACGAGTCGAGTAGCGGTCATGGGAACTCCCGGGGCGACTGACCTGGAGTATGACCGTATGTCGCCGGGTTTTCTTGCACGTCGTGTCCGAACGGCGCTTTCAGATCCCGGGTGGCTGTCCGGGGCGAGAGCGCAAGAATCTGCGGTCCGCGTCGCCGGCGGAGTCGTCCAGAAGGCCCGCCGCCACGGCGCGGCGCAGGTCCGTCTCGTCGTCCAGGTCCTCGCCCAGTTCGTCGGCATGGACGGTGCGCGGTGCCGTGCCCCTCCACAGGGCGCGGAATCCCGCGTCGCCTTCCAGTTCGATCGCGCGCGAGAGCGTCGATGCGCGGAGCATGACCGGCACGCCCGCTGCGTCGCCGTAGGCGGTGACGGTATCGCGGTCCTCTCGGTGGGCCGCGATCAGCGCGTCGAGGTGCCGTGTTTCCAGCGCCGGTTGGTCCACGACGCAGACGAGCGTCGCCCGCTCGCGACCCGCGAGTTCGGTGGCGGCGAGGCGCAGGCTCGACGCCATGCCGGTCGGCCAGAGGTCGTTGAGGACGAACTGCACGTCGAAGCCGGCAAGGGCCGCGACCACTTCGTTGCCGTGCGCACCCACCACGACGATCGTCCGTTCGGGGGCCGTCGCCAGCACCAGCCTCGCCACCCTCGCGACGAGCGTCTCGCCGTCGCGGGTCAGGAGTTGCTTGGGCCTGCCGAGGCGGCGGCTGCCGCCGGCGGCGAGGATCACCGCATCGTGCGGCATGGTCATGCCTGCCGCGCGCGGTCGCGCTGGCAGATCTGGGCGAGGATGGACAGCGCGATGCCATGCGGCGTCTGTGCGCCAATGGGAAGGCCCGCGGGCAATTGCAGGCGATCGAGCGCATCCTCGTCCACGCCGTGGTCGCGCAGGCGCTGGATGCGTGCGCCGATCTTGTTCCGGCTGCCGAGCACGCCGACGGCGAAGGCCGGCGAGTCGAGCGCATGCGCAGCGACCAGGTGATCCACCTCGGCGTCGTGGCTGAGGGAATAGACGGCGGTGCGGTCGTCCAGGACGAGGTCGGCCAACGCCACCGGCAGCGACCGCGCATCGTATGCGGCGAGGGTCGTATCCGGTGGCGGCGAAGCGGGCCCGTGTGGCCGGAGCAGCACGACGTCCACACCGACCAGCGGCGCCAGGCGTGCGACCGCCAGCGTCACCGGATCGCCGCCCACCGCCACCAGCCGCAACGGTGGCCGGTGGACGACCGCATAAGTGGCATCGTCGCCGGCCTGCGCGCCGTCCCCGATGCGCCAGTCGCCCGTTGCGGCGTCGACGAGCGACGTGACGGTGCGCCGCTCACGCCGCGCCGCGCCCAGCGCATGGACGTAAGCGGACGGTTCGCGCAGTTCACGGACGAAGATGCCGATACGTCCGCCACAACTGAGCTGGATGTCGACCACGTCGCTGCCTACACCGTAATCGAGCAGGCGGGGCCGTCCCTCCGCCAGCGCCAGCGCCGCCTCGCCCGCCACGGCGGCTTCCACGCAACCGCCCGACACATAGCCGGCGACGGTGCCGTCGGCCGCGATCGCCATCTCGCTGCCGACCGGGCGGGGCGATGGCCCCTGCACGGTCACCAGCGTCGCCAGCGCCACGCGTCCCCGGTGCGCGAATTCCCGCAGCAAGGGCAGCAGGTCCTCCGCGAGGGCATAGTCCGGCCAGGCCGGCCAGACGGGAGCGGTGGAGGTGTCCAAGGCACTCATGCGCGAAGTCTGGCACGATTGCGCCAGAAGGGGCGTGACATGACGGAAACACCCGTCTCACGCCCTCCATGTTCCCCTAAGGCGACCATGTCCCCACTCATCGACCGCCACGGACGTACCAAGCGCAAGCTGCGGATCTCGCTCACGGACCGCTGCAACTTCCGCTGCACCTATTGCATGCCGGAGCACCCGGACTGGCTGCCTCGCGCCAGCCTGCTCGCGCGCGACGAAATCGTGCGCCTGGCGGGGCTGTTCGTCGATCACGGCATCGACCAGATCCGCCTCACCGGCGGCGAGCCGCTGTTGCGCCACGACCTGCTCGAATGCGTGCGCGACATCGATGCGCTGCGCGAGCGCGGGCTTTCGCGGCTGTCCATGACCACCAATGCCTCGCGCATCGCCCCGAGGGCGCGCGAGCTGGTGGAAGCGGGCATCGACGACTTCAACGTGAGCCTCGACGCGATCGACCCCGGGACGTTCCGGCGCCTGACCCGGCGCGAGATCGCTCCGGTGCTCGACGGCATCGACGCGCTGGCGGATGCGGGCGCGAAGGTGAAGCTCAACGCCGTGGTCATCCGCGAGGACAACGAAAAGGACATCGTGCCCCTGCTCGAATGGGCGATGGCTCGCGGCCTGCCGCTGCGCTACATCGAGTACATGCCGCTGGATGCGCCGGGGCGGTGGAAGCGCGATGCCGTGCTGTCCGAGGCAGAGATCCTCGCCGCCATCGGCGCGTCGCATCGGGTCGAAGCGCTGCCGCGCGGCCACGACCCGGCCACCCCCTACGTCGTCGACGGACACTATCCGCTCGGCATCATCTCGACCGTCTCCAATCCTTTCTGTTCCACCTGCGACCGTCTGCGGATCACCGCGACGGGCGAGTTGTTCACCTGCCTCTTCTCGCCAGTGGGGGTGCCCCTCGGGGCGCGCCTGCGCGACGGTGCCGACGACGAGGCGCTGGGCGCGCAGATCGCCCGCGCCGTCTGGCTGAAGGACGCCGGTTATGCTTCGCGCCCCGGTCCGGTGGATCGCCCGCTGACCATGCACGCCATGGGTGGTTGAACCATGACACCGATCGTTTTCGAACTCTTCGCCAACCTCGAACGACTGGCCGGCGCGAAGGAGTGCCGCCTCGATGCCGTCGATGACGTCGCCACCATCGGCGATGCGCTGGCGCTGCTTGCCCGCGAGCGTCCGGAGCTCGCCGGCTCGCTGGATCGCTGCGCCTGCGTATCCGGCGACGCCATCGTGCGCCGCGCCGATGCCGTGCCGTCGGACGGACGGATCGCGCTGTTGCCGCCGGTGGCGGGAGGCTGAGCATGACGCACGAGGTTCTCTCCCATGATCCGGTCGCGGTCGAACCGCTGCTCGAACTCGATGCCCATCCGGAATGCGGCGGCCTGGCGCTGTTCGTGGGCACGGTGCGCGACCACCACGAGGGACGTGCGGTGCGCCACCTCAAGTACACGGCGCACGAACCGCTCGCGGCGAAGATAATTCGCGAGGTGGAACACGTTACGCGCGAGCGATACGGCGTACCGTACATACGAATCGTCCATCGCCTGGGCGATCTCGCCATCGGCGATATCGCCATCGTCTGCGTGGTCCGCGCGCCGCATCGCGCGGAAGCCTTCGATGCCTGCCGCTACGCGGTGGATGCCGTAAAGCACGGCGCGCCGATCTGGAAGGAAGAGTTCTACACGGACGGCAGCAGCGCGTTCGTCGAGGGTTGCTGCATCCGCGACGACCTGGAAGAGGACGCCCCGGCGGTGCATCGCCACCACTCCCATACGAGCCACGGATGAAAGACGTCAGCCAGAAACCGGATTCCCTGCGTATCGCCCGCGCCACCGCGACCCTGCATGCGCCCGCCGCGTGCATCGATCTCCTGCGCAGCGGCGAGACCGAGAAGGGCGATCCGCTGAAGACCGCGCGCGTCGCCGGCATCCTCGCCGCGAAGCGCACGGACGAGCTGATTCCCCTCTGCCACCCCCTGCCGATCCATCGCGCCGACGTCCACTACGAACTCGGTGAGACTTCCGTGCGCGTCGTCGCCGAGGTGCAGACCATCGGCCCCACCGGTGTGGAGATGGAAGCGCTCACCGCGGCGAGTCTCGCGGCGCTCACGCTCTACGACATGCTCAAGCCTTACGCCGAGCCGGAAGAGCTACACATCGAGGATTGCCGCCTGGAACGCAAGACGGGCGGCAAGTCGCATTACCGCCGCACGCTGGCGCAGGCACGCAGCGCCGCCGTCGTGGTGCTTTCCGACACCGTCGCCAGCGGCGCCAAGCGCGACACCGCGGGTGCCTACGTGCGGGATGCGCTGATCGACGCCAACTTCGATCCCGTCGAATACGCCGTCATCGCCGACGATGCCGACGTCCTCGGCAACCTGCTGCGCTCGCTGGTCGAGGGCGGCGTCTCGCTCGTCGTCACGGTAGGCGGCACGGGCCTGGGGCCGCGCGACATCACGGTGGACACCGTCCGTCCGATGCTCGAGGTGGAGATCCCCGGCATCATGGAAACCGCGCGGGCTTTCGGCCAGAAGCGCATGCCCTTCGCGATGCTGTCGCGCGGCGTGGCCGGCTACGTGCGCGACACGTTGCTCGTCACCTTCCCGGGCAGCCGCGGCGGTGCGAGCGAATCGCTGGCCGCGACGCTTCCCGGGCTGATCCACCTCCTCGAGACCGGCCGCGCCGGCGGCAGGCATCCGGGCGGTTACGGGGAGGGTCCCTGATGGCCCTCCTGCCCATCGTCGAGGCACTCGCGTGCTACCACTCCGCTGTACGCACGCTGCCGACGCATCGGGTACCCCTGGAACTCGCGCTCGGCTCGGTGCTCGCCGAGGCCCCCGAAGCCCGTATCTCGTTGCCGCGTTTCACGCAGAGCTCCATGGACGGCTACGCGGTGCGGTCGGCCGACGGCTGTTCCACCCGGGCGTTGGTCGGTACCGCCGCGGCGGGCGCGCCGGCGGAGGTCACCGTGGGCCCCGGGGAGGCCGTGCGTATCCTCACGGGCGGCATGCTGCCGGCCGGCGCCGATGCGGTGGCCCGTCAGGAGATCGTCGAGCGCACGGGCGATGGCATCCTGTTGCGTGAAGCCGTGCACAAGGGCGAGGCGATCCGTCGCGAAGGCGAGGAACTGGTCGCGGGTACGCCCATTGCGGAAGCCGGGCAGCGGATCACCGCTGGCCTCCTGGCCGCCTTCGCCATGGCCGGCATCGACTCGGTCGAGGTTCACCGCCGTCCGCGCGTGGCCGTGCTCGTGACCGGCGACGAGGTGATTCGCGTCGGCGAGCCGCTCGCTCCCGGCCAGGTCTACGATGCCAACGGCCCGCTGCTGCGCGCATGGTTCGTCGAGAACGGTTATGGCGAGCCGGTGGTGGCTTACGTTCGCGACGACGAGGTCGCGCTGGAAGAAGCCATGAGCGCGGCCCTGGACAGCGCCGACTTCATCGTCACCAGCGGCGGCGTCTCCGTCGGCGACCGCGACTTCGTGCCTGTGGTCGCGGACCGGCTGGGTGTGCGCGAGATCTTCTGGAAGGTGGCGCAAAAGCCGGGAAAACCGCTCTGGTTCGGCATGCGCGACGACAAGGTGCTGCTGGGCATGCCTGGCAATCCCGCCGCGGTGCTGGTCTGCCTGGCGGTCCACGCACGTGCCGTGCTGGCGCGTCTCGAAGGCGAGACGGCGGAACAGCCGGCGTGGCGCCGCGGCATGCTGGCTTCGGCCGTGGAAGCGGATAGCGAACGCGACCGGCTGGTGCGCATGCGCCTCGACATGAGCGGCGGCGTCGCCTCGCTCGAACTGCTGCCTCGCCAGGAATCGCACATGCTGAGCAACCTGGCTTCCGCACACGCCCTGGTCTGGCTGCCGGCGCGCCAGGAGACTTTCGCCGCGGGCGAAGAAGCGTCCTGGCTCTACATCTGAGCGCCACCGCCGGCGCGCTTCCGAAGGATCCGGGACGCGCGTCGGCGGGCAGGCGCGATTACCAGGCCTTCACGTCCGAAACGACCACCGTGTAGTCCTGCATATCGGCGGAATAGCGGAACAGCCGGCCGAGGTCGAAGTCCACGCTCTTGCCCGGCTCGATGTTCGAGGTGCCGGCGGGCCAGCCCTGCTTGCTGGCGATGACCTTGCCCGAGGCATCCTTGGCGTCGATGCGGATCTGCGCGGCGGCAGGCTCGGCGCACTTGTTGACCAGGTTGCCCTTCATGCTGAAGCGCGGCAGCCCCGAGCCCTGCGTCAGCTTCACGGCAAAGCCGTCGATGGCGAAATCCTTGGCGGCGCAGGCGGCCTGGGCGGACAGGGGAGCGGCTGCGAACAGCACGATGGCGATGGCGAGCTTCTTCATGGGGTGTTACCTGTCGATAGGGAAAGGGCTACACCCCCACGGGGAGGGCGTTAGCCTTCGTATCGGCAGGTCCCCGAAGGACTTTAGGCCAGGCCGTTTGGCCTATAGCGCCACGGCGGCGAACAGGTCGTCCATCGGGCTTTCGACGGCTTCCGGCTCGAACCAGCGCCGCACGGGCGCGAAGCTGCGCCTGTGGGCCTCGCAGGGGCCCAGGCGGTCCAGGGCCTCCAGGTGCTCCGGCACCGCGTAGCCCTTATGGCGGGCGAAGCCGTAACCGGGATGCAAGGCGTCCAGGGCCGTCATGTGCCGGTCGCGGCTGACCTTGGCGAGGATGGAGGCGGCGCTGATGGCCGGTTCCGCGCCGTCGCCGCCGATCACGGCCCGGCCCTGACAGGGCAGCGTGCGCGGAAGGCTGTTGCCGTCCACCAGCGCCATATGCGGCGTCAGCGACAGGCCCATCAGGGCGCGGGTCATTCCCAGCATGGTGGCCTGGAAGATGTTGACCCGGTCGATCTCTTCGCGCTCCACGAAGATCACGCAGTGGGCGAGGGCGCGCTCGACGATGCGGGCGTAGAGCTTCTCGCGCACGGCTTCGGCCAGTTGCTTGGAATCGTCGAGCCCCCGGATCGGGCGGGCGGGATCGAGGATCACCGCGGCGACCACCACGGGTCCGGCCAGCGGGCCGCGTCCGGCCTCGTCCACGCCGGCGACGACGAGATCGCGGGCGAGCTGGGAGGTGACGTTACGGCGGCGGGGCATGGCGGGGAGGGTACTGTCGGGGCGCAGCAGGAGCAAGTCGTGCAGGGGCCGCTACAGCGGCTCCTGCTGGGAGGAACGGGGCGCGACGAGGTCGGCCAACGCGTCGGCCGCGTGGTCGGACGCGCGGCCTTCGAGGCCGCCGCGAAGTTCCTGGTGGAGGTACTCGAACGCCGCCACGATGGCGCCACGCCGTTCGCTGTCGGCGAGCAGGTCGAGCGTGGCCCGGGCCAGGTTGTCCGGCGTGCATTCGTCCTGCATGAACTCCGGCACCAGCCGCTCGCGGCCGAGGCCGCAGGCGCGGGCCAGGATGTTCGGCAGGCTGTAGACATCGGTCTTCAGCATGTGCAGGGCCTTGGCGATGCGGTAGCTCGTGGGCGAAACCCGATAGCCGACCACCATCGGGCGCTTTGCCAGCATCGCTTCCAGCGTGGCCGTGCCGGAGGCGAGCAGCACGGCGTCGGCGGCGAGCATGGCCTCGTGCGCGCGGCCGTCGACGAGCAGGGGCGGCGTGCCGGGAAACCCCTGAAGGAGCGTGGCGAGACGTTCGTGCACGCGCTCATTGGCCGCGGGCACGACGATACGCAGGCCGGGCATGGACGCGGCAACGCGCCTGGCCGCATCGATGAAGGTGGCACCGATGCGCTCGATCTCGCTGGGCCGGCTGCCGGGCAGGACGGCGAGCACGGGCGCGTCATGGGGGAGTCCGAGCGCATCCCGCGGCTTGTCGCGCTCGGACACCATGGGAAAGCGGTCGGCCAGCGGATGGCCGACGAAACGCGCGTCCACGCCGTGCCGTGCATAGATGGGAGGCTCCATCGGGAACAGGCAGAGCACGCGGCGGGCGGAGTGGCCGATTTTCTCCGCGCGCTTCTCGCGCCACGCCCATACGGACGGACTGACGTAATGCGCGGTGACAAGGCCGGCTTCCTTGAGCTTGCGCTCGACGGCGAGGTTGAAATCCGGCGCGTCGATGCCGACGGTCAGTGCCGGCCTGGCGGCAAACAGCTTCGCCAGCAGGTCGCGGCGCAGACGGAGCAGGCGAGGAAGGTGCTTCACCACCTCGGCGAAGCCCATGACCGAGAGTTCGCGGATGTCGTACCAGGACTCGAAGCCCTGCGCGAGCATGCGCCTGCCACCGATGCCCACGAAGCGGGCGCCGGGGAAGCGGTGGCGGAGGGCCACGATAAGATCGGCGCCGAGCTGGTCGCCGGAATCCTCGCCGGCGATCAGCGCGATCAGCGGGGCGTCGGAAGGAGAACGGGTTTGCTGCATGGTGCTGGGTCTCCCGCAGCCTGTGGCCTCTCAGGCACTGGGCCCCTGCCTCGGCAGGGGCGACGGAATGGTGCTCGGCGGCGTCGGCGCCATGGTAGCGCCGGCGGTCGTTACCTCGCGAGCGCCCGTTCGCTGCGATCGATGAACTCGAGCATCTGGCGTACGTCCTCGCTGGCTTCCGCCTGCGTCATCAGCTGCTCGCGCGCCTCGGCCAGCGGCAGGCCGGCCATGTAAAGGGTGCGGTAGGCGCGCTTGATGGCCGCGATGCGCGCGGTGTCGAAGCCGCGGCGCTTGAGGCCCTCGCTGTTGATGCCGCGCGGACGGCCGCGCGTCTCGTTCGCCATCATCACGAACGGCGGCACGTCCGAACCGACGAGGCAGCCCATGCCGATGAACGCGTGGGCACCCACCTTGCAGAACTGGTGGACACCCGAGAAGCCGGAAAGGATCGTCCAGTCGCCGATTTCCGCGTGGCCGGCCAATGCCGAATAGTTGGAGAACACGACGTTGTTGCCGATCTGGCAGTCGTGTGCCACGTGCACGTAGGCAAGCAGCCAGTTGTCGTTGCCGATGCGGGTGATGCCGCCGCCGTCGCCCGTGCCGCGGTTGATCGTGACGAATTCGCGGATGAGGTTGCGGTCGCCGATGACCAGTTCCGTGCGCTCGCCCTTGAATTTCTTGTCCTGCGGCGGACCGCCGATGGAGGCGAACTGCGAGATGCGATTGTCCCGCCCGATGACGGTCGGACCCTCGATCACCACGTGCGGACCGACGGTCGTGCCCTCGCCGATGACCACGTCGGCACCGACGACGGTATAGGCACCGATGCTGACGTTGTCCGCGATGCGCGCGGACGGATCGATCTGCGCGGTGGCATGGATCATTTGTCGCTCCTGGCGGCGCACATCAGCTCGCAGCAGGCCACGACCTTGCCGTCTACCATGGCCTTGGCCTCGAACAGGCCCATGCCGCGGATGAGACGCTTGAGCGACACCTCCATCACCAGCTGGTCGCCCGGGGCGACCACGGCGGAGAAGCGCGCGTTGTCCACCTTCACGAGGTAGAAGAGCGGGCTGCCGGAATGGCCGTCGACCTGGCTGGTGATCTGCGTGAGCAGGCCGGCGGTCTGCGCCATGGCCTCGACGATGAGCACGCCCGGCATCACCGGGTGCCCGGGGAAATGGCCCTGGAAGAACGGCTCGTTGATGGTGACGTTCTTGATCGCCGTGATGGTCTTGCCGGGATCGATCGCGACCACCCGGTCCACGAGGAGGAACGGGTAGCGGTGCGGCAGGAGCCGCTGGATCTGCTCCACGTCCACGGGGAGCGTCACGGCAGCTTTCATTTCGGTCATTGCCCTTTGTCCTTTTCCAGCGCCGCCAGGCGGCGCACGTACTCGTCTAGATGTTTCATGCGCGCCGCGTTGCGCCGCCACAGGCGGTTCTCCTGCAACGGGGTGCCGGACGAATACTCGCCGGGCTCCCTGATGGATGCGGTCACGAGGCTTTTGGCCGTGATGGTAACCCGGTCGGCCACTTCGAGGTGCCCGAGGATCCCGGCGTTGCCCCCGATGAGGCAATACCTGCCGATTTTGGCGCTGCCCGCCACGGCGGAACAACCGGCCATGGCCGTATGCGCGCCGATGTGCACGTTGTGGGCGATCTGGATCTGGTTGTCGAGGCGTACGTCTTCCTCGAGCACGGTGTCTTCCAGCGCGCCGCGGTCGATGGTCGTGTTGGCGCCGATCTCGCAGTCGTCACCGATGCGTACGCCGCCCAGTTGCGGCAGCTTCACCCAGCGGTCGCGGTCGAAGGCGATGCCAAAGCCGTCGGCACCGATGACGGCGCCCGGATGGATCAGCACGCGCTTGCCGAGGGTGACGCGGATCACGAGCGTGACGCGGGCGACGAGGCGGGAATCCGCGCCGACGACGCAGCCCGGACCGATCGTGCAGTGCGGGCCGAGGATCGCGCCCTCCTCGATGACGGCGCCCTCCTCGATGACGCAGCACGGGCCCACGCTGGCCGTCGCATGCACGCGGGCCGAAGGCGAGACCACGGCGCTCATGTGGATGCCGTGCGGTGCCGCCGCGTGCTTCTCGAACAGCGCGGCGATCTTTGCGTAGGCGACGTACGGGTCCTTCGCCACCAGCGCGGCGCCCTTGCGCAGGGGCAGGGCGTCGGCGCCCAGCACCACGATGCCCGCCTGCGATTCGGCCAACTGCGAGGTGTATTTCGGATTGGACAGGAAGGTGAACTGGCTCGGCGTGGCGGTCGCCAGGGTTCCGACGCCGTCGACCGCCGTGGCGGGATCGCCGTGGGCTTCAAGGCCGAAGCGTTCGGCCAGTTCGGCAAGGGTGTATTGCGGACTTCCGCTCACGGAAAACTCCCAAAAGAAAGGGGTGGCGTTTGGGCCACCCCTCGATTCTACAAGGTCTTCGACTGAAGCCCTGTTTCTGTAGGAGCCGCTATCGCGGCGAGGGCAGCTTGCCTTACCGCTTCATCGCTTCGTTGGCTTCTCGCCGCTATAGCGGCTCCCACAGGGTCGTTAGAACGTGTTGCCGAAGGTGAACTGGATGCGCTCGACGAAGCGGCTGTCGGCATCCTTCTTACGGAACGGCACGGCGAAGTTGATGATCAGCGGACCGATCGGCGCCTGCCACTGCAGCGAGAGACCCGTGGAGGCACGCAGCTCGCTGGCGTTGAAGGCGCTGTAGTCCTTGTAGACGTTGCCGACGTCGACGAACCAGGAGACGCGGGCCGTGTTCACGTCCTTCAGGAAGGGCAGCGGCAGGAACACCTGCGCGGTGCCGAGCACCTTGAACGCGCCGCCGACCGGCTGGCCGTAGCTGTAATAACCGCCGGTGCAGCGACCCTTGCTGTCCGGCTCGCGGGTGCTGCTGGCGCCGTCGCAGAGGCGGGGACCCAGGGTGTTGTCCTGGAAGCCGCGCACGTCGCGCACGCCGCCGGCGTAGTAGTTCTCCCAGAAGGGGAAGTCGATCTTGTCGCCCTTCTTGTAGATCTGCGCGCCGCGGGTGCCGTCCGGGTTGATGACGTAGCCGTCGTGGTCGTAGGTCTGGCCGTAGGTCTTGCCGTAGCCCACCTGGCCGTCGAGGTAGAGCACGAAGCCCTTGCCGATGGGCCAGTAATGGTTGGCTTCGCCGAACAGCTTGTAGAACTGCACGGTGGAGCCTGGCAGCGCACCCGACACGGACGCCGTGAGCTGGCCGCCGCGGGTGGGCGCCCAGTAGCTGTTGCGGGTGTCGTGCGAGTAACCCAGGCTCGACGTCCACGAGTGGATCGTGCGGTTGCCCAGGGCATTCTGGTAGGCCACCAGCGCCGACGGCGTGTAGATCGACGTGTTGATGAGGTTCGAGCTGATGCCCAGGCTGGTCGACACGTTGTCGAAGTCGGTGATCGGAATCGATACCGTGGTTTCGAACGACTTGGTGCTGTACTGGTAGTTGGCGAGGTCGGTATCGCCGTAATCGAGCTTGCTGTAGCCCAGGTTGTAGCCGATCGCGATGTTCGAATCGGTGAGGTACGGGTTGGTGTAGCTCGCGTTGACGCGCTTGTAGTACGTGCTCGTCTCGGCCGCGATGGAGAAGCGGTCGCCCGTGCCCAGGAAGTTGTTCTGCGACACGGAGGCCGACAGGATGATGCCGGAGTACTGCGAGTAACCCACGCCGAACATCAGCGAGCCCGCGGACTGTTCTTCCACCTTGGCGGTGAGGTCCACCTGGTCGACGGTGCCGGGTACCAGCGCCTTGTCGATGTCCACCGTCTTGAAGTAGCCGAGGCGCTGCAGGCGGGTCTTCGAACGGTCGATGGCGCCCTGCGAGTACCACGCACCCTCGAGCTGTCGCATTTCGCGGCGGAGCACCTCGTCTTCCGTGCGGGTGTTGCCCTGGAAGACCACGCGGCGGACGTACACGCGCTTGCCCGGCTCGATGAAGAGCGTGAGGTCGGCCGTGCGCTTGTCCTTGTCGAGCTTCGGAATCGGCGTGACCTTCGCGAAGGCGTAACCGATGTTGGCGAGGATGCCCTTGATGGCATCGGTGCTGGCCTCGATGGCGCCGCGGTTGAAGGTGTCGCCCTTGTGGATGAAGACCAGCTTGCGCAGGGTCTCTTCCGGCAGGATGAGTTCGCCGAGCAGCTTCACGTCGGAGACGGTATAGACCTCGCCTTCCTTCACGCTGGCGTCCACGTACATGGCGCGCTTGTCCGGGCTGATCGCCACCTGCGTGGAATCGATGCCGAAGTCGGCGTAGCCGCGGTTCATGTAGTAATTGCTGAGCTTCTCCAGGTCGCCGGAAAGCTTCTCGCGCGAGTACTGGTCGTCCTTGGAATACCAGGACAGCCAGTTCGTGGTGTTCGACTCGAACCCGTCGCGAATGGCCTTGTCGGTGAAGGCCTTGTTGCCGATGACGTTGATCTCCTTGATCTTCGCCGCCTTGCCTTCGCGGATCTCGATGTCGATCGCCACGCGGTTGCGATCGAGCCGGGTCACGTGCGGGTCGACCGAGACGTTGTACTTGCCGCGGTTGTAGTACTGGCGGATCAGTTCCTGCTGCACGCGGTCGAGCGAGAGGCGGTCGAAGGTCTCGCCTTCGGCCAGGCCGATCTCCTTCAGGCCCTTGCGCAGGTCGTCTTCCTTGATGTCCTTGTTGCCGCGCAGCGTGAGCTTGGCGATGGCGGGACGCTCGACGACCTTGATCACCAGGATGTCGCCCTGGCGGTCGAGTTCCACGTCGCTGAAGAACTTGGTCTGGTAGAGGGCGCGAATGGCGGCCTGCGCCTTGTCGTCGCTGAGGGTCTCGCCCTTCTCGATCGGCAGGTAGCTCAGCACCGTGCCCTGCGCGATACGCGTCAGGCCGTCGATGCGGATGTCGGAGACGACGAACGGCTCGAAGGCGGCAAGCGCATTGGCGGACAGGGAGGCAAGCAGGATCAGGGCGGCGATACGCTTCATCGTCGATTCCGTTGGGTTAATTCCAGTCGACGGCGGACGAGGCCGGCAACCGAAGAGGAGCACGCGCGAGGCTCTGGCCTTGCGTCGTTCGGCGCAGGGCGCGGGTGCGCCAGGAGCCTGGGTGATACGGTTGCGTCGCGAGCGGGTGGCTCACGAGACAAGCATTCGTTGTATGTCGTTGAAGAACGCCAGCCCCATCAACGTGAACAGCAGGACGATCCCCACGTACTGGCCCGCGACCATGGTGCGCTCGCTGACCGGACTGCCCTTGATCAACTCGATAAGGTAATACAGCAGGTGTCCACCGTCCAAGACCGGGATCGGCAGCAGGTTCAGGATGGCCAGGCTGAGCGAGACCAGGGCGAGGAAGTTGAGGAACCAGCCCAGGCCGCGGTTGGCCGAATCGTTCGCGACCTGCGCGATGCCGATGACGCCGGAGAGGTTCTTGGTGGAGGCCTCGCCCGACAGCATCTTTCCGATGAGGTTGAAGGTGGAAGCGGTACCCGTCCAGGTCGCGCGCAGCGATTCGCTGAAGGCACGCACGGGTCCGTAGCGCAGGGTGGCCTCTTCCAGCGGCTGGCGGGCCACGCCGATCAGCCAGCGGGTGGGCTGGCCTTCTTCCGACTTCATCCGGGCCGTGATGTCGAAGACTTTCGTCTGTCCGTCGCGCTGGACGGCCACGGCCAGCTTGGGCGAGATGGCCGCCTGCGCCGGCACCAGCTTGGTGAAGTCGTCGAAATCCGACACCGGCTTGCCGTTGACGCTGAGGAGGCGGTCGCCTGGACGGATACCGGCGAGGGACGCCGGGTCGCCCTTGACCACCTCGCCGACCACGGGAGGCGCCTGCAGGTTCATGCCAAGCTGGGCGAAGCGCTTGCCGATGTCGCCGCTGGCGTCCAGGCGCTGGAGGGGCAGCACGACATCGCGCTGCGCGCCGTCGGTGCCTTTCACGCGAACGGGCAGGGGCTCGTTGCCCAGCAGCCCATTGGCGAGGACCTCGGTGGCCTCGCTCCAGTTGCCGACGGGATCGCCGTTCATGGCGATCAGCCGGTCGCCCGGGCGGATGCCCGCCACGGCGGCGACGGTGCCCGGGCCCGCGGTGACGATCGGCGCCACGTCGGGTTTTCCGATCATGTACATCGCCCAGAAGGCGGCGATGGTGAAGATGAGGTTGAACGCGGGGCCCGCGGCCACGATGGCGATGCGCTTCCAGACCGACTTGCCGGTGAATTCCTGGGCGCGTTCGGCGGCCGGGACATCGCCCTCGCGGGCGTCGAGCATCTTCACGTAGCCGCCGAGCGGAATGGCGGCGATCTGGTATTCGGTGCCGTCCTTCGCCACGCGGCGCCACAGCGGACGGCCGAAGCCCACGGAGAACCGCAGCACTCGCACGCCACAGCGTCGCGCGACCCAGTAATGGCCGAATTCATGGAAGGTCACCAGCACGCCAAGCGTGACCAGCAGCCAGAACACGGAACCTAGGACGGGGCTCATCGGGGAGGGAGGGTCTCGGTGGAAAAACGTTTGGGTGGAGCGAGTTTAGCAGTAAGCGCGATGGAGCACGCCCCTGGCGGCCCGACGCGCCTCGGCGTCGCGGGCGACGAGGGTCTGGACATCGACCACGGGTTGGGCCGGCAGTTCCGTGAGGACGCGCTCGACGATCTCGGCGATGCCGAGGAAGGGGAGGGAGCCGGCCAGGAAGGCCGCCACGGCCACCTCGTTGGCGGCGTTGAGGATGGCGGTGGCGTCGCCGCCTTCGCGCAGGGCCGCGAAGGCCAGGGCGAGGCAGCGGAAGGTGTCGGTGTCCGGCTTCTCGAAGTCGAGACGGGCATGGGCGGCCAGGTCCAGCGGGGCGACGCCTGCCTCGATCCGTTCGGGCCAGGCCAGGGCACAGGCAATGGCCGTGCGCATGTCGGGATTGCCCAACTGGGCCAGTACCGAGCCGTCGACGTAATCGACCAGCGAGTGGACCAGGCTTTGCGGATGGACGACCACCTCGATGGCATCCACCGGCGCGGCGAACAGGTGATGGGCCTCGATGACCTCGAGCCCCTTGTTCATCAGCGTGGCGGAATCCACCGAGATCTTCCGGCCCATCGACCATTTGGGATGCGCGCAGGCCTCGTCGGGCGTGATCCGGCCCAGCTCGGCGCGTGTGCGGCCGCGGAACGGACCGCCCGAGGCCGTGAGGATGATCCGCCGCACGCCGGCCCGGCCGAGGTCCGGCCGGCCGCCGGGCAGGCACTGGAAGATGGCGTTGTGCTCGGAATCGATGGGGATGAGGTCGCCGCCGCCCTGGCGCAGGGCCTCGAGCAGCAGGGCGCCGGCCATGACGATGGATTCCTTGTTGGCCAGCAGCAGGCGCTTGCCCGCGCGGGCCGCGGCCAGCGTCGAATCGAGGCCCGCCGCGCCCACGATGGCGGCGACCACGGTGTCGCAGAGCGGCCCGGCGGCCGCGGCGGTGACGGCGTCGGCGCCGCTGGCGACCTCGCAGCGCACGTTCGCGGCCGCGAGGCGGCGGGACAGGTCGGCCTCCATCGCAGGGTCGGCGACGATCGCGAGATCCGGGCGGAATCGCTCGCAGAGTGCGGCGAGTCCGGCGGTATCGCGGTTGGCCGCCAGCACGCTGGCGCGGAAGCGGCCGGGATGCCGCGCGATCACGTCGAGCGTGCTGCCGCCGATGGAGCCGGTGGCGCCGAGGACGGCGACCTGGCGCACGGCCATGGCTCAGAGTCCCAGCAGGAGCTTGCCGGCGGCGAACACCGGCAGGGCCGCGAACACGCTGTCGAGGCGGTCGAGCAGGCCGCCGTGGCCCGGGAAGAGGCTTCCGGAGTCCTTCACGGCCGCGTGGCGCTTCATCAGGCTTTCGAAGAGGTCGCCCACCACGGCGATGCCGACGGTGACGACGCCGAGCAGCACGAGGCCCACGAGCTGGCCGCCGCCGCGCACGCCGAGCAGGTAGCCACCGAGGAGGGCGACGAGGCTACCCGCCAGGATGGCGCCGTAGACGCCCGCCCAGGTTTTCCCCGGACTGATCCGCGGAGCGAGCTTGCGCCGACCGAAATGGCGGCCGCTGAAATAGGCGCCGGTATCGGCGGCCCAGACGATCACGAGGGCCAGCAGGGTCCACCAGTGACCCTTCGGCCCCGAGTGCAGCAGGATGGCCGATGCGAGCGTGGGGACGATCACCAGGGCGCCCGCGCCGAGCTTCAGCATGCGGTTCTCGGCATTGGGCGCGGCCGCGAACGTGAAGTGGCGAAGCCAGAAGCAGCAGCCGATCCACCAGGCCACGCCGGCCAGGGTCAGCACGGCAAGCAGGCCCGGCGTCCAGACGAGGAGCAGGGCTATGAAGATGGCGGCCGCCGCCGCGACCACGGTACCGCGGCCCGCCGGCGTGCGGCAGCCGGCCAGCAGGCTCCACTCCCAGGCGGCGCCGACGAAGACGAGGGCGACGACGGCCGCGAAGTAGACCGTCGGCGGCAGCAGGATGAGCGCCAGGACCAGCGGGATGAGGATCGCGGCAGTGGTGATGCGTTGCTTCAGCATGGGATTCCAGCGTCAACCCGTGACCTGTTCGCCGGTGCGCCCGTAACGGCGCTCGCGGCGGGCATAGTCGTCGATCGCCTCGGTGAGGCAGGCCTGGTCGACGTCGGGCCACAGGGTGTCGGTGAAGTAGAGCTCGGCATAGGCGATCTGCCAGAGCAGGAAGTTGCTGACCCGGCGCTCGCCGCCCGTCCGGATGAAAAGGTCGAGCGGGGGCTGGTCGGCGAGACAGGTATACCCGTGGAGGCGCTCCTCGTCGATCTCGTCGGCGCGGTACTCGCCGCGGCCGACGGCTTCGGCGGCGAGACGTGCGGCGTTCGCGATGTCCCAGCGGCCGCCGTAGTTCACCGCCACATTGAGATTGAGCGCGGTGTTGCCCGCCGTGCGCTCCATCGCACCGAGCATGCGCGCGCGCAACTCGGGTGCGAAGGCCGCGAGGTCGCCGACGAAGCGCACGCGCACGCCGTTGCCGTGCAGTTCGTCCACTTCCTTGTCGATCGCCTTGAGGAACAGTTCCATCAGCGCCGACACCTCGGTGGCGGGGCGCCGCCAGTTTTCGCTGGAGAATGCGAACAGCGTGAGCGAGGCGATGCCGCGGCGCAGGCAGAACTCCACCGCTTCCTTCACGGCCTTCTGTCCCGCGTGGTGGCCGAACGTGCGCGGGCGAAGACGCTGCTTCGCCCAGCGGCCGTTCCCATCCATCACGATGGCCAGGTGGCGTGGAACCCGGTCGACGGGCTTCGCTGCCATGGACGGCAACCGATGGCGCGTCAGAGCGCCATCAGCTCCTTTTCCTTTTCCTTGACCACGTCGTCCACTTCCTTGACGAACTTATCGGTCAGCTTCTGGATGTCGTCGTCGGCGCGCTTCTTGTCGTCTTCCGTGATCGTCTTGTCCTTCAGCAGCTTGTCGACGTGCTGGATGGCGTCGCGGCGTACGTTGCGGATGGCGATCTTGGCCTGCTCGCCTTCCTTCGCCACGCTCTTCGCGAGTTCCTTGCGGCGCTCCTCGGTCGGCGGCGGGAAGTTCAGGCGGATATCCATGCCCATGGTGGTGGGCGTGATGCCGAGGTCGGAGGCCATGATGGCCTTCTCGATCGGCCCGACCATGCTCTTGTCGAACGGCTTCACCGACAGCGAGCGCGCGTCCGGCGTCGTCACGTTGGCCACCTGGGCCAGCGGGGTATCGGTGCCGTAGTAGGGCACCTTGATGTTCTCGAGGATCGACGGATTGGCGCGACCGGTGCGGATGGTCTTCAGGTCGTGCTTCAGCGAGTCGATGCTCTTGCCCATGCGGGTCTCAGCATCTTTCTTGATGTCGTTGATCATGGGTTTCATCCGGTGGAGCGGGTCAGCAGGCGAGTATAGCAGTGCGCCCGGCAGGGGCCGTGGCGGCGGTTCAGCCGGCGTCGACGAGGGTGCCCACGGACTCCCCGCGCATGATCCGCATGAGGTTGCCCGGCTGGGTCATGTCGTAGATGCGCAGCGGGAGCTTGTTCTCGCGGCACAGTGCGATGGCGGCGGTATCCATCACCTCGAGGCGACGCTCGATCACCTGGTTGTAGGTAAGGTGTTCGTAACGTTCCGCGTCGGCGACGCGCTTCGGGTCGGCGGAATAGACCCCGTCCACCTTGGTCGCCTTCAGCAGCAGGTCGGCGCCCACTTCCACCGCGCGCAGGGCGGCGGCGGAGTCGGTCGTGAAGAAGGGATTGCCGATGCCGGCGGCGAACAGGGTCACGCGGCCTTTCTCGAGGTGGCGGATGGCACGGCGGCGGATGAAGTCCTCGCAGACCTCGTTGATCTTGATGGCGCTCATGGTGCGCGCTTCGCCGCCCAGCTTCTCGATGGCGTCCTGCATGGCCAGCGCGTTCATCACGGTGGCGAGCATGCCCATGTGGTCCCCGGTGACACGATCCATGCCCGCGGCGGCGAGGCCCGCGCCGCGGAAGATGTTGCCGCCGCCGATGACGACGCCGATTTGCACGCCCGCATCGTGGACTTCGAGGATTTCCTTCGCGAGACGGCCGATCACCTCGGGGTCGATGCCGTAGTCCTCGCTGCCCATCAGGGCTTCACCGGAGAGCTTGAGCAGGATGCGGCGGTGGTTCAGCGGGGTGCTCATGGGGAGTCTCCAGATTGTGTGGGGCAAAACGGGCGTAGTCTAACCTGACGTGGGTTGTTGCAGGAATGTGAAAAACCGTCGCGGATCGCAGTTTCAGGCGCTGGAGTCGCTGGGCTCCTGCCTCCGCGGGAGCGACGGATCGTCCCGTACACCTCCCGTCGTCCCTGCACAGGCAGGGGCCCGGCGTCTCCGCCCCGCACGACGAAAAAAAGGCCGCGATCGCTCGCGGCCTTTTTTCGTGACGCTCGAGGGTGGCTTACGCCAGACCCGCCTGCTTCATCACTTCGGCGGCGAAATCGTCCACCACCTTCTCGATGCCTTCGCCGACGGCGAGGCGCTCGACCTTGATGATCTCGGCGCCGGCCTTCTTCAGGGCCTCACCCACCGTGATATCGGTATCGATGACGTACGACTGACCCACGAGGGTCACGTCGGCAAGGATCTTGTTGACCTTGCCCGAGACGATCTTCTCGAGGATCTCGGCCGGCTTGGCCTTTTCCTTGTCCGTCATCTTCGAGAGCTCGATTTCCTTTTCCTTCTCGAGGAAATCGGCCGGGACGTCCTTCTCGCTGACGAACTTCGGATTCATCGCGGCGACGTGCATGGCGATGCCCTTGGCCAGCTCTTCCGAGCCGCCCTTGAGCGCCACGAGCACGCCGATGCGGCCGCTGTGCGAGTAGGCACCCAGCACGCCGTCGGTCTGCACGGTGGCGACGCGGCGGACGTCGAACTTCTCGCCGATCGTGAGCGTCAGCTCCTTCGCGCCTTCCTCGACCGTACCGCCGCCGAGCTTGGCGGCCTTCACCGCCTCGATGTCGGTGGCGCCGGAAGCGAGGGCGACGTCGGCGACGTCCTTGGTGAACTTGATGAACTGGTCGTTCTTCGCGGCGAAGTCGGTTTCGCTGTTGACTTCGACCATGACGCCCTTGCCACCCTGGGTGGCGACGGCGACGAGGCCTTCGGCGGCCACGCGGTCGGCCTTCTTGTCGGCCTTGGCCATGCCGTTCTTGCGCAGCCATTCCATCGCCGCTTCGATGTCGCCGTTGTTTTCGACGAGCGCCTTCTTGCACTCCATCATGCCGACGCCGGAACGCTCGCGCAGGTCCTTGACGAGGCTTGCGGTGATCTCAGCCATGGTAATTCCTCAAAGGTTTGATGGCGCCGCGGCGGTCTTGCCGCGGCGCCGGGGTGATGCGAAAGGTGCGGGGCGGGGCGCTTAAGCGCGGGCGCCGCGACCACCCTCACGGCCGCCTTCGCGGCGCGGTGCACCCTTCTTGGCCGGGGCGCCGCGACGCTCGCCGCGCGGGGCGTCGTCCTTGGCGACCGGGTTGCCTTCCTCGTCCAGCTCCACGAACTCGTTGGCATCGCCACGGGCGGCGTTCGGAGCGGCGGCCTTGCCTTCCAGGATGGAGTCGGCGGCGGCGCGGGCGTACAGCTGGATGGCGCGGATGGCGTCGTCGTTACCCGGGATGGCGTAGTCGACGAGGGCCGGGTCGTAGTTGGTATCGACGACGGCGACGACCGGGATGCCCAGCTTGCGGGCTTCCTGGACGGCGATGTCTTCGTGGCCGATGTCCACGATGAAGAGCGCGTCCGGCAGGCGGTTCATGTCCTTGATGCCGCCCAGCGAGTTCTGCAGCTTCTCGCGCTCGCGGCGACGGGCCAGCACTTCGTGCTTCACCAGGCGGTCGAACGAACCGTCGGTTTCGGCGGCTTCCAGTTCCTTCAGGCGGGCAACCGACTGCTTGACCGTGCGGAAGTTGGTCAGCATGCCGCCGAGCCAGCGGGCGGTGACGAACGGCTGGCCGGCGCGGCCGGCTTCCTCGGCGAGGGCCTCGCGGGCCGAACGCTTGGTGCCGACGAACAGGATGGTGCCGCCCTTCTGGGCCAGGCCCGAGAGGAAGTTCATCGCGTCGGTGAAGAGCGGAAGCGTCTTCTCGAGGTTGATGATGTGGATCTTGCCGCGGGCGCCAAAGATGTACGGAGCCATCTTGGGGTTCCAGTAACGGGTCTGGTGACCGAAATGGACGCCGGCTTCCAGCATCTCGCGCATGGTGACTTGTGCCATGGAATACTCCTGGGCGAACCGCCTTGGCGGTTCTATGGGGGTTGGGACCTCCACGCATCCCCGGCTTCGACCCGGCCCCTTGAGGACGGGCACCCCGAAGGCGGTGCCGATGCGTGTGTGGCGTTGAAGCGATCGCTTCGCGCCGGGACCAAGGGTGGCCCCGTGCGGTTACAATCGCGCTTCGATTTGCCGCCGTGGTCGTCCTCTGGACGACTGCGCCGGACAGCAAAACTCGCTAATTGTAGCCCGCGGAGCCTTCCGGTCGCAAGCCGAGGGTGGAATTCCGGCAGGGGCGCCGCCACCTCGGGTGGCAGGCCCAATCCCCTGAAGGGCAAAGGAAAAGAGAGATCGTATGGCCGTCGTACCGAAGACCCCCGAAGAAATCCAAGCCATGCGCGAGGCCGGCCGGCTGGCCGCCGAAGTGCTTGCCATGCTGGTGCCCCACGTGAAGCCGGGCGTCACCACCGAGGAACTGGACCAGCTCGCCCACGACCACATCGTGAATGTGCAGAAGGCCATTCCCGCGAACGTCGGCTACCGCGGCTACCCGAAAACCACCTGTACCTCGGTCAACCACGTGATCTGCCACGGAATTCCCAGCCCCAGCAAGGTCCTGAAGGACGGCGACATCGTGAACATCGATGTCACGGTGATCAAGGACGGCTGGCATGGCGACACCAGCCGCATGTACTTCGTGGGCACGCCCAGCGTGCTGGCGAAGCGCCTGGTGGAAACCACCTTCGAGGCGATGATGAAGGGCATCCAGGCGGTCAGGCCGGGGGCCACCCTGGGCGACGTGGGCGCCGCGATCCAGAAGCACGCCGAGGCGGCGGGTTTCTCGGTGGTGCGCGAGTACTGCGGCCACGGGATCGGCAAGGTCTACCATGACGAACCCCAGGTGCTGCACTACGGCCGTCCGGGTACCGGCCTGGCGTTGAAGCCCGGCATGACCTTCACCGTCGAGCCGATGATCAACGCCGGGAAGCCGCAGACGAAGTCCCTGCCGGACGGATGGACCGTGGTCACGAAGGACCATTCCCTGTCCGCGCAGTGGGAGCACACCATCGCCGTGACGGAAGACGGCTTCGAGATCCTGACACCCTGGCCCGACGCCGCCTGACTTATCCCTGTAGGAGCCGCTATAGCGGCGAGGGAACCTCGCGACACCGTGGCAAGATTCCCCTCGCCGCTATAGCGGCTCCTACAACGGCCCCATAGGATTCCGATGTGACGCTGCCATCGCTTCCGCGCCTTCCGAAAGTGGTACCGCGCTCCGGCGTGTCGCCCGAGGCCCGGCGTTCGCTGCGTCAGCTGCTGGGTGACGTGGACCGCGCGCTGGCCGTCGGCTTCCAGGAAGGTGAGGATGCTTCGGCGCTTGCCCGCCGCCGGGCGGAGATCGTCGACCGGGTCGTGGTCCACGCGTGGCACGCCAGCCTGGGCGACGGTGCCGAGGCCGCCTTGTTCGCCGTCGGCGGCTTCGGCCGCGGCATGCTGTTTCCGCGCTCCGATGTCGATCTGCTGGCGCTGGTCGACGGGAATTCTCCCGCGCTGGCGCGTGCGCTCGAGCACTTCTTCGCCTGCCTGTGGGACATCGGGCTGAAGCCCGGCCACGCGGTGCGCACGGTGGAGCAGTGCCGGGAACTGGCCATCCAGGACGCGAGCGTCTTTACCAGCCTGCTGGATGCCCGGCGCCTCGTCGGCCTGCCGTCCCTCGGCAACCGGCTGCGCGGCATCCTCGACGATCCGGCCATCTGGCCGCCGCGCGCCTACCTTGCGGCCCGCCTCGCCGAGCGCGACGCCCGCCACGCGCGTTACGACGATACGGCACAGAACCTCGAACCCAACCTCAAGGACGGGCCCGGCGGCCTGCGCACGCTCGACGCCATCCGCTGGCTGGGCCGGCGTCTCGCGAACGCGCCGGACTTCGACGCGATGGTGGCCGAGGGCCTGCTCGAACCGGTCGAGGCCACGCGGCTGACGCGTGCCGAGGAAACCCTCCGCCGCTACCGCTACGCCTTGCACCTGGAAGCCGGGCGCGCCGAGGAACGGCTGCTGTTCGACTACCAGCGCGCGCTCGCCGCGCGCCTCGGCTTCGAGGACGAGCACGCGAAGAACCTCGGTGTCGAGCAGTTCATGCAGGGTTATTACCGGGCGGCGACGCAGATCGAGCGCTCGGGTACCCAGCTGGTGGAGCGCTTCGAGGAAATGCTGGATCCGGCGACGGAACCGCAGCCGGTCGGCAGCGACTACGTCCGCTACGGATCGCGGATCGCGCCACGCAATCCGCACCTGTTCGTGCGTCGTCCCTCGTCGCTCGTGGACATCTTCATCGCGCGGCTCGACGAGCCCGGCATCACCGGCTTCACCGCGGAGACCATGCGCCGCATCCAGCACGCCGTATCGCAGCATGGCGAATCGCTTGCCGACGATCCGCAGGTGCTCGGCGCCTTCCTTTCGCTGCTGCGCCGTGGCGCGCCCGCCGTGGATGCGCTATGGCGGATGAACCGGCATGGTCTGCTCGCAGCCATCCTGCCCGCGTTCGGCAAGGTGGTCGGGCGGATGCAGTACGACCTGTTCCATGTCTATACCGTGGACGAACACACCACGCGCGTGCTGCGCACGGTGGCGCGCTTCGCCGATCCCGCGGCGCGGCGCGAGTTCCCCATCGCCTGCGAAGTGTGGCCGCACCTGGAGAAGCCCGAGCTGCTGCTGCTCGCCGCGCTGTTCCACGACATCGCGAAGGGACGCGGCGGCGATCACTCGGTGTTGGGCGAGGAGGAGGCGCGAGCCTTCTGCGCGCGGCTGGGGCTGCCGGAAGAGCAGGTGGAACTCGTGGCCTGGCTGGTCCGCCACCACCTGTCGATGAGCACCACCGCGCAGCGCCAGGACATCACCGATCCCGAGGTCGTGCACCGCTTCGGTGCCGAAGTGGGCGACTGGGAGCATCTCGACCATCTCTACCTGCTGACGATCGCCGACATCATCGGTACCAGCCCCAAGCTCTGGAACGCCTGGAAGGACCGTCTCCTGGCAGACCTCTATACGGCCACGCGCTTCGCCTTGCGCAGCGACCTCACGCCGCCCGCCGACTCCGCCGCGCGCGTGCGCGAGTGCCGCGAGAAGGCGATGAGCGTGCTCGCGACCGAGCGCGTCGATACGGACGACATCGCCCGCGTCTGGGCCGAGTTCCCCGATTCGAGCTTCCTGCGCCACCGTCCCGAGCAGATCGCATGGCAGACCGCCGCCATCCTGCGCGCCCACGGTGCGACGCCGCTGGTGGAGGTGCATCCCTTCTCCGTGCGCGGCAGCACGGAGCTCTTCATCTACACGCCCGACCGCGACGGCCTGTTCGCCACGGTGACGGCCGTGCTGGACCGCCTGCGTTTTTCCGTCATGGAGGCGCGCGTCCTGGTCTCGAGCACGGGCAAGGCGCTGGACACCTTCCTCCTGCTGGAATCGGATTCGCAGGCGCCAGCGTCGCTGCAGCGGGCGGAAGAGCTGCGCGCACGGATGCGTCACGCGCTCGCCCAGCCGGCCGGCCACGGCCCGGCGAAGCGCGGGATCTCCCGTCACCTGCGCCATTTCCAGATGGCGCCGCGGATCGAATTCGTCGACGCCGGCGAACGCACCCAGCTCGCCCTCGTGTGCACCGACCGGCCCGGCCTGCTTGCCGCCGTGGCCCAGGCGCTGGCCGAAGCGGAGGTGCGCGTGCATGATGCGCGCATCGCCACGTTCGGCGAACGTGTCGAAGACTTCTTCCAACTCACCGATCGCAGCAACGCGCCGCTCTCGCCCGACCGCCGGGATATCCTGCGGACGTGCCTGCTGCGCCACATCGGCCCCGAAAGCCCCAGGACTTCCGTACATGCAGATGCAAACGCTTGAATCCCTCATCGACGACGCCTTCGAGCGCCGCGCCGCGCTTACCCAGAACGAAATGGAGGGCGATCTGCGCGACGCGGTTGAGCAGGTTCTCAACCTGCTGGAGTCCGGAGAGCGCCGCGTGGCCGAACCGGACGGCAAGGGCGGCTGGACGGTCAACGCCTGGCTGAAGAAGGCGGTGCTGCTGTATTTCCGCATGAACGGCAACCGTGTGGTCGACGGCGGTCCGTCCAGCGCCTTCGACAAGGTGCCGCTGCGCTTCACCGAGGGCGACGCCAACGAATTCGCGAACCTCGGCGCGCGCGTCGTGCCCGGCGCGCTGGTTCGCCGCGGCGCCCACATCGCGAAGGACGCCGTGCTGATGCCGAGCTACACCAACATCGGTGCCTACGTCGGGTCCGGCTCGATGGTCGACACCTGGGCGACGGTCGGTTCCTGCGCGCAGATCGGCGCGAACGTGCACCTGTCCGGTGGCGTCGGCATCGGCGGCGTGCTGGAGCCGCTGCAGGCGAACCCCACCATCATCGAGGACAACTGCTTCATCGGCGCGCGTTCCGAGGTGGTCGAAGGCGTGGTGGTGGAGAAGGGCTCGGTGATCGGCATGGGCGTGTTCCTCGGCCAGTCCACGCGCATCTACAACCGCGCTACCGGCGAGATCAGCTATGGCCGCGTGCCGGCGGGCAGCGTCGTGGTGTCGGGGAGCCTGCCGGCGAAGGACGGCAGCCACAGCCTCTACGCGGCGGTGATCGTGAAGCAGGTGGACGAGAAGACCCGCGCCAAGACCGGCATCAACGAACTGCTGCGCAGCGGCGACTGAACCATGACCGTCATCGTGTATGGCCTGCCCACCTGCGATACCTGCAAGAAGGCGCGCAACTGGCTGACGCGCTTCGGCGTGGCCCACGACTTCGTGGATTACCGCGCGAACCCGGTACCGGCGGCGACGCTGAAAATCTGGGCGGAGAAGGTCGGCGGCTGGGAGAAGCTGGTGAACAAGGCGTCCACCACGTGGCGGACCTTGTTGCCGCAGCGGAAGGACCCTCGCACCGATCCGGAATGGACCTTGTTGCTGAAGGAGTATCCGGCGCTCATCAAGCGGCCGGTGGTGGTGGAGGGCGACGATGTATCCGTCGGCTTCACCGACAACGGCTTCAAGAAGCGCTTCGGCAAGTGACGTTTCGTCTTCTGCTTTTCCCTGCCCCCTGATCGGATCGAGCATGTCTCCCGTCCTCGCATTGACTCGCGACCTCATCCGCCGCCGCTCGGTCACCCCTCAAGACGCCGGCTGCCTGCCGCTGATCGCCAGCCGCCTGGAAGCCGCCGGCTTCCGCATCGAGCACCTGCGCTACGGCGACGTGGACAACCTCTGGGCGACGCACGGAAGCGACGGCCCCGTACTCGCCTTCCTCGGGCACACCGATGTCGTGCCGAGCGGTCCGGAAGAACGCTGGGTTTCGCCGCCGTTCGAGCCCACCGAGCGCGACGGCCTGCTTTACGGCCGCGGCGCGGCCGACATGAAGGGCTCGGTCGCGGCCATGGTCGTGGCGCTGGAGCGCTTCGTCGCCGCGAATCCCGGCCATGCCGGTACCGTCGGTCTGCTGTTGACCAGCGACGAGGAGGGCGTGGCACTGCACGGCGTGCGCGAAGTGGTCCGACATTTTGCCGCGACCGGCCAGCGGATCGACGCCTGCGTCGTCGGCGAGCCGTCGGCGAAGGCGCGGCTCGGCGACCTCATCCGCGTGGGGCGCCGCGGTTCGCTTTCCGGCACGCTCACCGTGCGCGGCGTGCAAGGCCACGTCGCTTATCCCGAAAAGGCCACGAATCCGATCCACGCCTTCGCCCCGGCGCTCGCCGCCCTGGTGGCGGAACGCTGGGACGACGGCAATGCCGACTTCCCGCCCACCTCGTTCCAGGTGTCCAACATCAACGCGGGGACCGGCGCCAACAACGTCATCCCCGGCGAACTCGTCGCGCTGATCAACTTCCGCCATGCCACCGCGAGCACCGCGGACGGGCTGCGCGAACGTGCCGAAGCCATCCTGCGCACGCACGGCGTGGACTTCGCCATCGACTGGCACCTCTCGGGCCACCCTTTCCTCGCACCGCCCGGCGGCCGCCTGCGCGAGGTCGTGGTGAACGTTTGCCGCGACCTCTGCGGCATCGATCCCGAGCAGAGCACGGGTGGCGGTACCTCGGACGGGCGCTTCATCGCACCGATGGGCGCCGAAGTCGTCGAACTCGGTCCGGTCAACGCCACGATCCACAAGGTGGACGAGTGCGTGTCGATCGCCGACCTCGAGCGGTTGCCGGACCTCTACGAGGCGATTTGCCAGCGCATGCTGGACTGAACCGGTCGTCAGCGTCGCTTCGGAAAGACGGCCACCATGCCGGCATAGGGCTTGGTCATGAAGGCGGGCGCACCGGCGTATCCCGTTTCCGGCGTATAGAACTGCGAGATCGTGCCGTCGAGGAAGAGCGCGTCGCGGCAGCCGATCTCGTCGCGGAAGAGGCGGGCGAAGCTGTGGAAGTTCACGGGTGCGCGGCTGACCACGAAGACCACCTCCCGGGGTGTCTTCGCGCAGACTCCGCTGCGCCACTTCATGCTGTCCGAGCCGTTCTCGAACTGCGTGTTGATCTCGCCGTCGATGACGAGCATGGGCCCGGACTGCGTGGCCCAACGCGGTTTGCGGCCCGCGGCGTGGAAATCCTCGCTGGTGCGCACTTCCGCGCTGCCGTCGTCGTACACGGCGAACACGCCGTTGGGCAGCAGCGAGAAATTGCCCGAGCGGGGGTTACCGTGCGTCCGGTTGAGCGGCACGATGGTCTTGCCGTTCTCCACATAGAGACCCAGCGGCCTGAATTCGCGGTCGTAAATGCCGGCATTGGCGGCGAAGGCGAGCGGGCGGCCCTTGGCGGACGTCCAGGTCTTCAGCGCCTCGAGGCCGCCGAACGGCTGTCCGTTGTCGGGGTTGCGCCAGTAGAACTCGATGTCTTCCTTGCGGGTGTCGACGGTGACGGCGAAGTAGGACTGGCTGTCGAACGTGAGTTCGCGGCCTTCGACGGCATCGGCCGGGTTCGCGCAACCCGCCAGCGCGGCGATGCAGCCGGTAGCGAGGAAGCGGAACGCGTGGCCGAGCGGGCGGGGGAGGAGAAGATGGAGCATCCGGGCATGTTCGCCGGGCCCGGCGGCTGGCGCAAGCTGCGCTGCGGCGCTGTCCGGGAACAAGGCGTAAACTTCAGGGTTTTTCCCCCACGCCTTCATCGCCATGCCCTATACGCCCATCGTTGCCACGCTCGGCTACGTGTTGTCGCCCGACGGCAAGCGTGTCCTCATGATCCATCGCAACGCCCGCGCCGACGACCAGCACCTGGGGAAGTACAACGGCCTGGGTGGCAAGATGGAGCCGGGCGAGGACATCGCCTCGTGCATGCGCCGCGAGATCCGCGAAGAGGCGGGCATCGAATGCCTGGAGATGAGCCTGCGCGGCACGCTGAACTGGCCGGGCTTCGGCAAGCAGGGCGAGGACTGGCTGGGCTTCATCTTCGTCGTCACCCGCTTCGACGGCGAACCGCTGGCGTCGAATCCCGAAGGCGCCCTCGAATGGGTGCCGGTCGACGCGCTGGACAGCCTCCCCATGTGGGAAGGCGACCGCCATTTCCTGCCGCTCGTGTTCGACGGCGACCCGAGACCGTTCCATGGCGTGATGCCCTATAAGGATGGCCGGATGGTCTCCTGGTCGGTCACGCGGCTGTAGGAGCCGCCATAGCGGTGAGGGTCTCGCCCTCTTGTAGGAGCCGCTATAGCGGCGAGGGAAACTGGCCTCGCCGCTTCTTCGCCCCGTTGGCTTCTCGCCGCTATAGCGGCTCCCACAGTTAGGGCGAGACCCTCGCCGCCATAGCGGCTCCTACAAGAGGGCGGCTCGTCAGCCGGTGGTCTCGATCCGCTCCACGCGCCGCAGTCCGCGCGGCAGGACGCCGCCCCGCGTGGCCCGATTGCCGCCGTATTCCACCAGGTCGGCCCACTTCAGCGTGAGCTTGCGCTGCCCCGCGTAGAGCGTGACCTCGCCCTTGCCCTCGGCGACCACGGCGACGCCGACCACGCGCTCCTCGCCGGAAGCGAGCTTCGCCTTGGGGATCTCGATGAGCTTGTTGCCCTTGCCCTTGTCGAGTTCCGGCAGTTCGGCGACGGAGAACATCAGCAGGTGGCCTTCGCTCGAGACGACCACGATGCGATCGCGCGACGGGTCGGCGGTGATCGCCGGTGCCACCACGCGCGCGCCGTCGCTGAGCGAGATGATCTGCTTGCCCGCCTTCTGCCGGCCGGTGAGGGCCTCGAAGCGGGTCACGAAGCCATAACCGAAGTCGGTGGCCAGGACGATGCGGGTATCGTTGTCCGCGGCCACCAGGGCGTCGAAGCGCGCGCCCGCCGGCGGACTGAAGCGGCCGGTGAGCGGCTCGCCGTTGCCGCGTGCCGAGGGCAGCGTATGCGCGGGCGTGGCATAGGCGCGACCGGTCGAATCGATGAAGGCGACCTGCTGGGTCGTGCGTGCACGGGAAATCGCCAGCAGGCTGTCGCCGTCGCGGTAGGACAGGGCCTCGCCGTCGATCTCGTGCCCCTTGCCGGCGCGCACCCAGCCCTTCTGCGACAGCACCACGGTAACCGGCTCGGAGGCGACCAGCGCGCTTTCGTCCAGCGCCTGGGCGACGCTGCGCTCGATCAGCGGCGAGCGGCGCTCGTCGCCGTACTTCTCGGCGTCGCCGCGCAGCTCTTCCTTGATGAGGCCCTTGAGCTTGGCCGGCGACTTCAGCAGCACGTTGATCCGCGCGCGCTCTTCCTCGAGCTTGTCGCGCTCCTCGTTGATCTTCATTTCCTCGAGGCGGGCCAGCTGGCGCAGCTTGGTTTCGAGGATGTAGTCGGCCTGTTCCTCGTCGAGGCGGAAGCGCGCGATGAGCACCGGCTTCGGCTCTTCCTCGGTACGGACGATGCGGATCACTTCGTCGATATTGAGGAAGGCGATGCGCAGCGCCTCGAGCATGTGCAGACGGCGCTCGACACGGCCCAGGCGGTGGTTGAGGCGGCGGGTGACCGTGTCCGTGCGGAAACGCAGCCACTCGGCCAGGATCATCTTCAGATCCTTGACCTGCGGACGACCGTCGAGGCCGATCATGTTCAGGTTGACGCGGAAGCTCTTCTCCAGGTCGGTCGTGGCAAAGAGGTGCTGCATCATTTCGTCCACGTCCACGCGGTTCGAACGCGGCACCAGCACGAGGCGGATGGGGTTCTCGTGATCGGACTCGTCGCGCAGGTCTTCCAGCATCGGCAGCTTCTTCGCGCGCATCTGCGCGGCGATCTGCTCGAGGATCTTCGACGGCGATACCTGGTGGGGCAGGGCGGTGATGACGATGTTGCCGTCGTCGCGCTCGTAGACCGCCCGGGCGCGGACCGAGCCCGTGCCGTTCTGGTACATCGCCAGGATTTCCTTGCGCGGCGTGATGATCTCCGCCGTGGTCGGGTAATCCGGACCCTGCACGTGCTCGCACAGGTCGGCGATCGTGGCATCGGGATCGTCGAGCAGGCGGATGCAGGCGCTGGCGACCTCGCGCAGGTTGTGCGGCGGGATGTCGGTGGCCATGCCCACGGCGATGCCCATGGAGCCGTTCAGCAGCACGTGCGGCACGCGCGCCGGCAGCCAGGAGGGCTCTTCCAGGGTGCCGTCGAAGTTCGGCACCCAGTCGGTGGTGCCGTGGCCCAGTTCGGACAGCAGCACCTCGGCGATCGGGGTGAGGCGCGATTCCGTGTAACGCATGGCCGCGAAGCTCTTCGGATCGTCCGGCGAACCGAAGTTGCCGTGGCCGTCCACCAGCGGATAGCGGTAGGAGAACGGCTGGGCCATGAGCACCATGGCCTCGTAGCAGGCCGAGTCGCCGTGCGGGTGGAACTTGCCGATCACGTCGCCGATGGTGCGCGCCGACTTCTTGGGCTTGGCGGTGGCACCGAGGGCCAGCTCGCTCATGGCGTACACGATGCGGCGCTGGACCGGCTTCAGCCCGTCGCCCACGAAGGGCAGGGCGCGGTCCAGCACCACGTACATGGAATAGTCGAGGTAGGCCCGCTCGGCGTACTCCTTGAGCGGGATCTGTTCGTAATTGGCTTGCAAATTCATGGGCTTGTGCATCCGGCAGGCGCGCCACGGCGCGTCGATAACCGGACGATGTTGCCAGAAAGCGGTCTCAGGAGCGAAGACCGGCAAGCGCGGGACAGCGGATCACCTGTGGGAGCCGGCTATGCCGGCGATCCCGCGGCAACGGGCAAGCTCGCCGCGGGCACTCATCGCCGCTGAAGCGGCTCCCACACAAGGCACTCAGTTCAGCGGCTTGCCCGCGTCCACGTCCTTCAGGAACGCGACCAGTCCGGTGAAATAGGTCTTCTGGTCGTCGTACATCGCCAGGTGCCCGCCCTGCGGGCAGAGCAGGAAGCGTGCATCGGGCATCTTCTTCGCCATGGCCGCCATGTACTTCGGGTCCATCGTGTCGTACTGCGCGCCGATGACCAGCGTCGGCACCTTGATCCTCCCGAGGTCGCGGCTGCGGTCCCAGTGCAGCAGCTTGCCGCTGGCGCCCAGTTCGCTGGGGCCCTGCATCGACACGTAGATCTGCTGGTTGATGTGCCCGAATGCGCGCTCGACGGGCTCCGGCCACTGCGCCGCGGGCATCCGGAGGATGTGCTTCTCGTAGTGCATCGGCATCAGGATGGCCATGTAGGCCGGGTCGTCGGTCCTGTGCTCCGCTTCGAGGCGCTTGATCTCGGCGAGCTTCTTCGGGTCCATGGAAGGCATCAGCACCTTCTGGGCGTATTCGTTGTACGCCGGGATGCTGTCCATCATGTTCGAGATGACCAGCCCCTTGAGGTGCTGCGGGTACTTCAGCGCGTACTCGATCGCGAGCACGCCGCCCCAGGAGTGGCCGAGGAGGTAGAAGTTGTCCTTGTCCAGGTGCAAGGCCTTGCGCACCTGCTCCACTTCGTCGACGAAGCGGGGGATTTCCCACAGCGAAGGATCGGTCGGCTTGTCGCTGAAGGCCGAGCCGAGCTGATCGTAGTAGTAGTACTCGATGCCCGCACCCGGGAAGTAACTGTCGAAGGCTTCGAAGTACTCGTGCGTGGCGCCCGGACCACCGTGCAGCAGGAGGACCTTGATCGTCGGATTGTTGCCGACCCGCTTTGTCCAGACCCGGAACTTGCCCTTGGGCGTGTCGATGACGATGGTCTTCTGGCCACCGGAGAGGACGTCGTCGCGGCCGGTGTTGTCGAAGTAGGAGGCAGGAGCGCTGGCAGGCGGCGTGGCGGCGTGTGCGCAGAAAGCGGCGAGGGCGAACAGGGCGGCAACGAGAAGTCGGCGCATGGGACGTACTCCGGCTAGGGTGCGGACATCATCCACGGCTCTGCCCCGCACGGGCAAGTCGAGGCCTCGAAGGCACCCGGACCGGTCACCCATGCAGGAACCGCTACGGCGGCGAGGAACCCTCGCGAAACCGCGGCGAGATTTCCCTCGCCGCCATGGCGGCTCCTACAACGCCGCAGCCGTCGTCAGAGGTCGAAATCGGCTTGCACGGGAAAGTGATCGGAAGGATAGCGGCCATCCTTCGACGTAGTGATCGTCTCGATGGACTTGGCGGTGACGCCGCTGGAGAGTATCCAGTCGATCCGCTTCGTCGCCTTGCCGGTGAAGTCGTGGAAGGTCTCGGCCGGACCCTCGCGCTTCGGGGCGGTATCCCATGCGTCTTTCAGCGATGCCGTGATCACCTTGTGCGATTCACCGCCCGGCACGGTGTTGAAATCGCCGGTCACGATCACCGGCACGCCTTTCGGCAGCTTGGCGATGAACTCCGCCAGGAGCCTGGTGCAGCGTGTGCGGACGTCTTCGTCCTGGTCGCGATAGGGTAGATGGGTGTCGAGCAGATAGAAGCGTTTGTGGTCGGACAGCCGCTCGAACAGGGCCCAGTTCACCATGCGCGGCATGATGTTGCCCCAATCCATGCTCGCGGGCTTGTCGGGCGTGCTCGAATACCAGAAGTCGCCGGACTTGACGAGTTTCAGGCTGTCCTTCCTGTAGAAGATGCCCATGTGTTCGTCGGTGTGCTTGCCGTAACGGTCGCGGCCGAACCATGTGTACTCGGGCAGGCGTTGCACCGTGTCGTCGCCCTGCTGCTTGTACAGCTCCTGCGTGCCGATCACGTCCGGATGCATCTGGCGGATGGTGTCCGCGAAGAGGTCGCGCCGGAATTCCCAGCCGTTGGGACCATCCTTGCCTGTCATCGTACGGACATTGAAGGTCATGACCTTGAGGTCCGCGGCGACGGAAGGCAGCGCCAGTGCGGCAAGGACGGCGGCCAGGGCGATTCGGGAAAGACGAGTCATGGGCATCGGCTTCTACTGGATGGTCTCGCGACTATAACGGCGCGCGGAAGCTGTTGTCGTGACGTTTCAGCCAAGTCGCAAGAAAATGCTTTCATCTTCATGCGATGCTCGCGCTTTTCACGACCAGGGAAGGAGGCGGTATGCGCGGTGGAGTGCAGGACGTGGGGGCTTACAACTTCGATGAAACGAAGACGCTGGTGTTCTCCGGTGGTGGGAATCGGTGCTGGTGGCAGGCGGGGGCGGTTCGACGACTGCTCGATCACGGCCTGGCGCTTCCGGGGCAACTCGTCGGCACCAGCGCCGGCGCCGCCGTGGCTGCATCGTTCCTCGCCCAGGGCGACGGGACGGCCCTCGAGGCCTGCCTGCGCTTGTTTGCCGGGAACCCAAGAATCTTCGACTGGTCTGGGCTCGCTCGGCTAACGTTGAAGTTCGCGCACCAGGAGGTCTACCCGGCATGGATCGATGCATTCATCAGTACGAAGACATTCGATACGCTGCGCCATGCGTCGTCGCGCCTCGTGGTCGGCTTGACGCGACCGGCACGCTTGTTGGGTACAGGGGGATCCGTCGTTGCCGGAACGCTCGCGTACTTGTTCGACAGATACCTGTGGAACAGCATCCATCCGCGGCTTCCCGCACGAATGGGCCTGCGCCAGGACTTCATGGTGCTCAACGACTGCGCGGATATCGAGTCGGCGCAGTCGTTGCTCGTCGCCGCCGCATCCGCGCCGCCCTTCATGTCGGCACGCCATGTGGGTGGAGCGCACGCCATTGATGGCGGCTACACCGATAATGCCCCGATTCCTCGTCAGTCTGACGGTGAGCGCGCCGGCACCCTGGTGCTGCTCACCCGCCACTATCCAGCGCTGCCCATGCTCTTCAAGTGGGAAGGTCGGACCTACTGGCAACCGAGCCGGCGAATTCCCGTATCGACCTGGGACTGCTCTCCAGGGACGACGGTGCGCGATGCGTACGCCTTGGGGGCGCAGGATGCGGCTTTTTTCCTGAGCCACAAGGTCGCGGACGGCTGATCGCCGGATGCGCATGACGAATTGGCCTTTCCCTGCGGTTATCATCGACGGTCGCGGACCGCGTTCATGCGGTCGGGAGGCTGGAATGACGAACGATCCGAGCGCGTGCACCGCACCGGCGAATGGCCGCAAGATCGTATTGGTCGTGGTCGCGGTGGCCTTCATCGCGTCGGCGACGACGGCGATGCTGGCCTTCACCGCCTCGCATCGTGCGCGCGACAGGGATGCGAAGGCGCTTGCGGCCGATACGGCGGACCTGCGTGGCGAATTGAACATCTGGCACGCGCAGCTGGCCGACGCCCGGGGTGCCGCACCGGCTTCGCGTGGTCCTTACCTCGACAGGCTGGTCAGCCGCACCAGGGAGCTGTCCGCGTGGAAGCCGCGCACTCCGTGCGGCCGGGATGCCCGCGATCGGTTGGTGAGGGCGATGGAGGATCGCGCGCGGGTCTTGCTGAGCGATGCCGCCGACGCGAGTCTGCCCGGGGAAGGCCAGGTGCTCGAGACGGCATTGAGCAAATGCGAGGCCGAAAGGGGCAGGGACGTCACGATCTGATCCTCTCGGCATGGGCTGTTACGCCCGCATAACATGGTTCGTGGTAACGGTGGCTCTCCAGCAGAGGCTACCCATGAACAGCGAGATTGTCGTTGCCGCGCCATCCGACCTGACACGCGTGAACGTGGCACTTCGATCCGATATCCGTTATTGGACCCGCGTTCTGGGCGTCAGCGAGCTGGCATTGCGCAGCGCCGTCAAATGCGTCGGTGAACACTCCTGGGACGTTAGGGCGGAACTTCGCCGCAGGCGCCGCCCGTGAACGACGAAGGCAGGCCGTTCCGCATCTTCATCTTCTATCCCGGCATGAACGAACGGGTGTGGCGAGTCGTCCTGCCCGGCGGTGCGAAGCATCTGTTTCCGACCGAGGGCAGGGCGGTGGAATTCGCCCTCGCTTCCGCGTCCTCGGTGACGACAGGACGCATGCGACGTGTGGAGGTACTGAAGGAAACGTTGTCGGGCGGCTGGATGGTTCTCGCGCGGCCGGCGGCCATATAGCGCGATGGGTTGACGCGCGCTCGCGATTCAGCCGCGGCACTGAATCATGATGTCCCGCTTGGGCATGATGCCGTGCGCCGGCGTGTAAGGCTTGGCGCTGTAATTGACCTGGGCCCCCTGGATGCGATCGACGATTTCATAGGATCCGTGGCACAGGCCGGCGGCCTTGTTGTAGCAGTCGCTCATGTCCTGCGAGCCGCTGTCGCAGGACACCAGGTAGCCCTGGTCGCCTTCGGGATGCGTCATATGTCTTGTTCCGGCGCAACCGGCCGAAAGAACGGCTACGAAGCCCAGTAGAGCGATTCGCATACTTCTTCCCCTGAATGTTTGCGCCAGCACGCGCGCAGATGAATGCGCGACGCGACGAAGATGCACGATTTTCCGTGAAAGGGGAAGTTGGGAAATGGTGGCTCGGGACGGAATCGAACCGCCGACACGGGGATTTTCAATCCCCTGCTCTACCAACTGAGCTACCGAGCCACAAGTGCCTGCAACGGTCGTTGCGGCGAGTGGAGCCGCGTATTAGACCGGAGTCGAAAAGGTTCGTCAAGGCTGTTCGGGCGTCCCGGCGGGGGGCTTCGGCTGCGACCGCATCAGCATGGCCGCGATGTAGGCATGGACGTCCGATTTGGTCACGAATCCGGTGTGGCTCTTGTCGATGGCGTCGAAGTTCGTGGCGATGAAGGCGACCGGGCCGGCCTGGGCTTCCTCCTTGCTGAGCTTCCCGTCGCGGTTCTTGTCCGCCACGTCGAAATTCTTGTCGAGGGCCATGACGCTGCGATGGATGCCGCTCAGGCCAGCCTGGGCGAACGCGAACGACGGCAGGGCCACGGCGAGCAGTGTGGCGACGGACAGCGAAATCGGTCGGATCACGACGAACTCCTCCAGTTGAGTATCACTTGCCCGATTCGGGCGGGACGTATCCGGCGGGCTGGGCGACATCGCCGCCGAAGAAATACTTTTCCATTTCGCCGCTCAGGAACTGGCGCGTCTTCGGATCGAGCGGCGAGAGGCGCATCTCGTTGATCAGCATGGTCTGGTGCGAGAGCCACCCGGCCCAGGCTTCCTTGGACACGTTATCGTAGATGCGCTTGCCGAGCTCACCCGGCCAGGGGGCGAAATCGAGGCCTTCGGCCTCGCGGCCGAGTTTTATGCAATGGACCGTGCGGGTCATGGGGCGATCTCCGGAAGATTGGCCAGCAGCGTCCGCACCGGGGCCGGCAGGCCGAGCGAGGCGAGTTCCTCGCGATCGCACCAGCGGCGGTCGTCGCGGTCCGCCACGGTGGCGAGCGGGGCCGCATGGTCGAACAGGATGGGCGATACGTCCAGCCTGTAATGGCTGAAGACGTGGGTGAAGGCGGGGAGCGGGTCGGCCTCGCCGATGCGCGCGAGGCCGGAGGCGACCATGCCGGCCGCATCGGGATCCGTCGCTTCAGGCAGGCTCCACAGGCCCGACCAGACGCCCTGCGGCCCACGCTTCTCGAGCAGCACGCGGCCCCGCGCGTCGCGCAGGAGCAACATGGCGAGCGAGCGGGTGGGAATCTTCTTCCCGGGTTTCGCGGTGGGCAGCACGCCGGTGAGTCCGTCGCGGTGGGCGACGCAGGTTGCCGCCTGCGGACACAGAAGGCAGAGCGGCTTCGCCCGCACGCACACGGTGGCGCCGAGGTCCATGATGGCCTGCGTGTAATCCGCGATACGCTCGGCCGGGGTGTGTTCGGCGGCGTGGCGCCAGAGTTGCTTCTCGATCGCGCTCTCGCCGGGGAATCCGGCGATGCCGTGGTAGCGAGAGAGCACCCGCTTGACGTTGCCGTCCAGGATCGGAAAGCGCAGCCCATGCGCCTGGGCGAGGATCGCGCCCGCCGTGGATCGCCCGATGCCGGGGAGGGCCATCAGGGCGTCGAGCTCGCGCGGCAGTTCGCCGCCATGCCGCTCGACGCACAGCTGCGCCGCGCGGTGCAGGAAGCGCGCGCGACGGTAATAACCGAGGCCGGACCAGAGGGCCAGCACGGTGTCCTCGTCGGCCGCGGCCAGCGAGGCGAGCGTGGGCAGGCGTTCCACGAAGCGCTGGAAGTAGCCGACGACGGTGACCACCTGTGTCTGCTGCAGCATGATCTCCGAGAGCCACACCCGATAGGCGTCGCGCGGATGCTGCCAGGGGAGGTCCTTGCGTCCGTGGTGGTCGTACCAGCGCAGCAGTTCGCGGGCGAAGACGTTCATGGCGCGCTCGCGGTGGAAGCGGCTTCCGCGGGTACCGACGGCGTTGCGCGGATGCGCAGGCCCTTCATGTGCACGCTGCCGATGTCGAGCGTCTTCGCCTCGATCGTGCCCAGCAGCGGCGGCAGCGTGGGCGGACCGCCGGACTGGATGCCGCTCCACCATTCGGTGAAGCCGATCGGGGGTACCCGGATATCGGTGCGGTCGTTCTCGCCGTCGAGCTTCAGGGCCACGTAGAGCGGGTCCCGCTGGTTCGCCGGGGTGATCTTGAGGAGCATCCCGTAAGGTGCGCCCGCCTGGCGCGTCACGCGCCCCGAGAGGGAGGCGCCCACGTCGGCGCCCCCGCGCCAGGTGGCGTCGCCGCGCAGGCTGGCGGTGAAACGCGGCTCGCTGGAGAGCCGCAGTTCGGCGTCTTCGAGCGTGAGGACGCCACGCGCGAGTACGGGTGTCGTCTCCAGTTCCAGGGCGTAGGAGGTGCCGTCCGCGGTCCTGGCCGCGAGGGCGACGGCGAAGGGAAGGCCATTCGCGAGCCGCCCCGCATCGATGTCCACGTCGGAGAGCAGCAGTTCATTGCCGCGCAGCAGGGTGCCGCGTTCGATGCGGAATCCCGCGTCGACCGCCGGCAGGATCGCGCCCGCGGTCGACGGACGCGAGGGCAGGGTATCGAGGTAAGCCGCGAGCGCGTCGAGGTCGATGCGCGCGCCTTCCACTTCGAGGCGCGAGATGCGTGCCTCGCCTCCCATCAGGGTGTGCCAGGGCAGCACGAGTTTGCCGCGCGAGGCCGCCAACAAGGGCGTGCCGGCGCCGCTGGCGCGCACGCTCACGCCTTCGAGTTCGAGCGCGGGCTTTGGCCACAAGGTGGGGCTGGCCGGATTGGCGAGGGTGAGTTCGAGCCCGACGGCGCGGGCGCGCGATTGCAGGAGCGACGTGAAGCGTTCCGGTTGCAGCAGCACGTACATGGCGACGAACGCCGCCAGCAGGACGACGACGATGAGACCGCCGCCGGCATAGAGCCCGATCCGCAGGGGGCGGGTCATCGCCGCGATCCTTGCATCGGCCGTCTCACTCAGCTTCCGATGCTGGCCGGAAGCAGGCCATCCACGAAAGCCTCGGCGTCGAACACGCGCAGGTCGGTCGCCGTCTCGCCAAGGCCCACGTACCGGATGGGAAGACCGAACTCGCGGGCCAGCGCGAACATCACGCCGCCCTTGGCCGTGCCATCGAGCTTCGTGACGACGAGGCCGGTGACGCCGGCGGTGTCGCGGAACTGGCGGACCTGGCTGATCGCGTTCTGCCCGGTCGTGCCGTCGATCACCATCAGCACCTCGTGCGGCGCGCTGGCGTCGAGCTTCTTCATGACACGGCCGATCTTGCCCAGCTCGTCCATCAGGCCGCCCTGCGTGTGCAGGCGGCCGGCCGTGTCCGCGATCAGCACCTGGGTGCCGCGCGAGCGCGAGGCCTGCAGCGCGTCGAAGATCACGCTGGCGGAGTCGGCATCCTGGCCCTGTGATACCACGGGTACCTTGTTGCGCTCGCCCCACGTCTTCAACTGCTCAACCGCCGCCGCGCGGAACGTGTCGCCCGCCGCGAGCATCACGCTGCGGCCTTCGTCGGCGTAGCGCCGGGCGAGCTTGCCGATGGTGGTGGTCTTGCCCACGCCGTTGATGCCCACCGTGAGGATCACGAAAGGCGTGGCGGTGGAGACATCGAGCGGCAGCTCGACGGGCTTCAGGAGGGCGACGAGCTCGGCGCGCAGGGCCTTGAGCAGGGCGCCGGCGTCGGCGAACTCGCGCTTGTGCATGCGCCGGCGCAGGTCCTCGACCAGCCGCGAGCTGGCCTCGACGCCCACATCGGCGGTGATCAGCGCGGTTTCCAGTTCGTCGAGGAGGTCGTCGTCGAGCTTCGGATGGCGGACGAAGAGGGACGTGAGGCTCTTCGCAAAACCGCTGCCGGACAGGCGCTCGCGCCAGCCGCGCCGCGCCGGCTGTTCCGCTTCGCGGGCGGCCTCGACGACGGCGGACTCCTCGGTCTCGGGCTCGACCTCGGGCGCATCGGGCTCGGGCTGCGCCGTTTCCGCCAGCGCCTCCGAGATGCCGGCGGTGGCCTCGGCGGAGGCGGGATCGGCCATGCGGTCGGCACGGTCTTCCGGTACCGCGGGCTCCATGGCCGCCGGTTCGGTGGTCTTCTTCTTCCAGAACTTGAGCATTGCGCGAGGGATTCAAAGACAATACGCGAATGCTATCACCCTCGCCCTCACTGGCCGCTGAGCGATGACCGCTCCCGGCCGCATCCGCGTCATCGGCGGATCCCTGCGCAATTCGCGGATCGAGGTGCCCGACCTGCCGGGACTCCGGCCCACGACCGACCGTGTGCGCGAAACACTGTTCAACTGGCTCCAGCCCGTGGTGGAAGGCGCCCGCTGCCTGGACCTGTTCGCCGGCACCGGCGCGCTTGGCCTCGAGGCGCTGTCGCGCGGCGCCGCGGCGGTCACCTTCGTCGAGCGCGAACCGCGCCTGGTCGCGGCGCTGAAGGCGAACCTCGTCCGGCTGAAGGTCGCCGCGGAGGTCGTGGGCGACGATGCCACGCGCTGGCTGCGCGGGCGCGCACAGCCTTTCGACCTCGTCCTGCTGGATCCGCCGTTCGCGCTCGATGCGTGGACCGATACGGCGCGGGCCCTCGAGGACGGCGGTTGGCTGGCCCCGCGCGCATGGATCTACGTGGAGGCGCCGCGTGGCGCAATCTTCGCGCTGCCCGACACCTGGCTTCCTCATCGCCAGGGTCAGGCTGGGGATGTCGCTTACACCCTCTATCGCCGCACACCGGCCGATCCGTTAAGCTAGCCCGCGTTTCCTCGACCCGCCCGTTCATGACTCCTTTGCCGGCCAATCCACGTCTCGCCGTCTATCCCGGCACGTTCGATCCCATCACGAACGGTCATGCCGACCTCGTGTCCCGCGCGGCGCCGCTGTTCGATCGGATCGTGGTGGCCGTGGCGGAAAGCCGGAGCAAGGGTCCCGGGTTCAGCCTCGGCGAGCGCATCGCGCTGGCGCGGCTGGCCCTGGCCGACCTGCCGAACGTGGAAGTACGCGGCTTCGATTGCCTGCTCGCCCACTTCGTCACGGAGATCGGCGCGGGGGTGATCCTGCGCGGACTGCGCGCGGTATCGGACTTCGAATACGAGTTCCAGCTTGCCAGCATGAACCGTCACCTGATTCCCCAGGCCGAGACGCTGTTCCTGACGCCGGCGGAACAATACAGCTTCATCTCCTCTTCGCTCGTGCGCGAAATCGGTCGTCTCGGTGGCGACATTTCCGGATTCGTGCATCCGGCGGTGCAGCAGGCCATGCGTCAACGCTGGCGCAACTCTTAACCTAAAGGTGATCATCATGCGTAAGCTCATCCTCGCCGCGTCCGTGGCCCTGACCGCCACGCTGGCCCTCTCGGCCTGCAACAAGTCCGAAGACACCGACCAGGCTGCCACGCAGCAGGAAGTGGCCGTCGCGAAGCCGACCAACCCGGCCGACACCAAGGCCTGGAGCCAGTACTTCGGCCAGATCGTGCGCAAGAACATGCAGGGCATGACGGCCGACCGCCCATTCCCGTACTTCGTGCCGGCCGGTGACGACCAGGCCGGGCAGGACGGCCGCGCCCGCCAGCTCGAGAACGTACAGGGCACCGTTGCCCGCGGCGTCACCCCGGGCAACATGCTCGTCTTCGGTGGCCCGGAGTCGGCCAAGACCGCCGATCTCATGGTCGAGGCCTTCAAGGGCGCGAACCCGGGCTCGTTCAAGAACGTGATCGTGCTCTTCATCGGCGACCAGGCCGACCAGCAGCGCGTGGCCGACGCGGTGGCCCCGAGCGGCGCCACCTTCCGCTTCGTCGCGATGTAATCGTTGGAGCCGCTATAGCGGCCGGAAGTCTACGGAGCGAATAGGCGGCGAGGCCGGTTTCCCTCGCCGCCCTGGCGGGTCCTGCCGTGGCGCAGGGCCCGGCGGGTGCTAAAATGCCCGCATGTCCTTGATGATCCTCGACACCTGCGTCAACTGCGACGTCTGCGAGCCTGTGTGCCCCAACAAGGCCATCTCGCTCGGCGAGCAGTATTACGTGATCGATCCCGACCTCTGCACGGAGTGCGTCGGCCACTTCGACAACCCCCAGTGCGTCGAGGTCTGCCCGGTGGAGTGCATCCCGCACGACCCCGACCGGATCGAGACCCGGGAACAGCTGATGCTCAAGTACGAGCACCTGATGGCGAAAGCCTCCTAACGGCCGCGGGTTCTCACGCTTCCACGCGCGTCATGGGTTAATCTCAGGGATAGAGATATCCCTTCCGGAGAGTTTCCCATGCTTCGTGCTCCGTCGTGGCGCGCGCTCGCCGCGAGCTTCCTTCTCGTCCTCGGTACCGGCCAGGCCGCCGCGCTCGAAGCGCCGGCCGCAGCCCCCAAGGGCCCCGGTCATGCCGCCATCGCCAGCGCCAATTACCTCGCCACGAATGCGGGCTTCGAGGTCCTGGGCAAGGGCGGCAACGCATTCGACGCCGCCATCGCGGTGGCGTCCACCCTGGCCGTGGTGGAGCAGCAGAGCTCCGGCATCGGCGGTGGCTTCCTGGCCCTGCTGCATCGTGCCTCCGACCGGCGCGACATCTTCATCGATGCGCGCGAGACGGCGCCGAAAGCGGTGGACATGAAGGTCTATGTCGGCAAGGACGGCAAGCCGAACCGCGACGTGTCCACCACCGGCCCGCTTTCGGCGGGCATTCCGGGCGAACCGGCCGGACTGGCCTGGATCGCCGCCCACTACGGCAAGCTGCCGCTGTCCGTGTCGCTGGCGCCCGCGATTCGCATCGCGAAGGAAGGCTACCGGCCCGACAAGCGCTTCATCGGCGCCATCGAGGACCGCATGGACGCCCTCGCGCGCTATCCGGCCTCGGCGGCGATCTACCTGCCCGGCGGCAAGCTGCCGTCGGAGGGTTGGACGCTGCGTCAGCCGGAACTGGCCCGGACGCTCGAACGCATCGCCGCCGGCGGCGCCGACGGCTTCTACAAGGGCGAGACGGCGAAGCTGCTGGTGTCCGCTTCGCGCAGCGCGGGCGGCAATTGGACGGCTGCCGACCTCGAAGCCTACAAGGTGAAGGAGCGCGAACCGCTCCGCGTGGACTACAAGGGCTATCGCATCGTCACGGCGCCGCCGCCGTCTTCCGGTGGCGTCGCGATCGCCGAGATCCTCAACATCCTCTCCGGCTACGACCTGACGAAGCTCGATGCCGCGCATGCCGCGCACCTCACCATCGAATCGATGCGCCGCGCGTTCCGCGACCACAACGAATACCTGGGCGATCCGGACTTCGTGAAGATGCCGCTCGACATGCTCCTGTCGAAGTATTACGCCGACGGCCTGCGCGCGACCATTTCCCCGGACAAGGCCACGCCCTCCGACCTGTTGCCGACGGCGATGGCGCCGGAACCGGGCATGCACACCACGCACTTCTCGGTGATCGACGCCGACGGCAACATGGTGGCCTCCACGCTTACCGTGAACCTCGAGTTCGGCTCGGCCTTCGTCGCCAAGGGCACCGGCGTCGTGCTCAACGACGAGATGGACGACTTCGCGCTGGTGCCCGGGCAGCCGAACGCCTTCGGCCTGCGCGGCGCGCTGGCGAATGCGCAGGAGCCGGGCAAGCGCATGCTGTCCTCGATGTCGCCGAGCTTCGTCTTCGGTGCCGACCGCACGGCGGTGATCGGTTCGCCCGGCGGTTCCACGATCATCACCCAGGTGCTCGAAGGCATCCTGGCCTTCGTGGACGGCAAGAGCGCGTCGGAAATCACGGCGCAGAAGCGCTTCCATCACCAGTACCTGCCCGACCGGGTCGACGTGGAGCCCGGTGTGTTCGACGAGGCCACGACCAAGGCCCTCACCGACATGGGTCACGTCTTGCGTAACCGCTCGCCTTGGGGCTTCATGAACGTCGTTACGTGGGACCACCGGACGAACACGCTGGACGCGGCAAGCGATCCGCGCCGTCCGTCGGGCCTCGGCAAGGTGCAGTGAGGCTGGCGGCATGAAACTCTGGTCACTGATCGGCAATTCCCAGCGGCTCGACGGCGGCGCCATGTTCGGCAACGCGCCGCGCGCCATGTGGTCGCGCTGGATCGAGCCGGACGCGCAGAACCGTATTCCGTTGGCATGCCGCTGCCTGCTGGTCACCGGCCTGGACGGGCGTAACGTGTTGTTCGAAACGGGCATCGGGGCGTTCTTCGATCCGGCCATGCGCGAGCGCTACGGCGTGGTCGAGGACCGCCATGTGCTGCTCGACTCGCTGGCGGAGGCCGGCCTGGGACACGAGGACATCGACGCGGTGGTGCTGTCGCACCTGCATTTCGACCACGCCGGCGGGCTGCTGGCGCCCTGGGCCGAAGGCGAGCCGGCACGCCTGCTGTTTCCCAAGGCGCGCTTCATCGTGGGTGCCTCGCATTGGCGACGCGCACGCGATCCGCATCCGCGCGACCGTGCCTCGTTCATTCCGGACATCGTGCGCCTGCTCGAAGAAAGCGGGCGGCTGGAACTCGTGGAAGAGGGCGGGCTGTCGTCGCTGGGCGACGCGGTGCGCTTCGCATTCTCCGAAGGCCATACGCCGGGACTGATGCTCGCCGAAGTAGGCGGCGTGGCGTTCTGTGCCGACCTCATTCCCGGCCGGCCCTGGGTGCACCTGCCGGTGACGATGGGTTACGACCGGTGGCCGGAGAAGCTCATCGACGAAAAGAAGGCCTTCCTCGACGACAAGATCGCCCGCGGCATCCGGTTGTTCTTCACCCACGACCACGGTTGCGCCGTGGCCGGCGTGACCAAGGACGACAAGGGCCGCTACGTCGCGGTCGATGCGATGGAACGCATGGCCGGCGTCGATGCCCGGGTGGCGGCATGAGGAACGGCGCGCGGCACACGGGGGTGGCCTGGAGCGCCCGGCTGGCCGGTGCGGCACTGCTGCTCGTCGGCCTCGGGCTCATCGCCTGGAACGAACGCCGCGTGATGGATTACACGGCCGCGATGACGCGTCACGGCGCGCCGATTCTCGACCTGGGTGCCGGTGGCCGTCCCGCGGCGGGGCAGTACGGCGCACTGACGAGGGTCAGCGGCATGCCGCTGATCGTCGACGCGCCGAACGATTCCGAATTCAACGTACGCGCCAACGCACCCATCCTCATCCGCCACGTGGAGATGTTCCAGTGGCGCGAGATCACCGTCGGCGGTGCCACGCACTATGAACTCGACTGGGTGGATCGTCCGATCGACGCATCGGACTTCGCCAGGCCCGCAGGGCATGTGAACCCGGGCGCGTTTCCTATCCAGGGGCGCGAGTTCGAGGCGGGCCAGGTGAAGCTGGGCAACTTCAAGCTCTCCGAGCGTATCCTGCGCGCCTTCCCTGGCCGCGTTGCCGTGCCGCCCGACGAGAAAGCGTTGCCGCCGAACCTCGCCGCCACGTTCCAGCGCTCGGGCGATGCCCTGGTCACCAGTGTGAAACCCGTCAATCCACGGCTCGGCGACCTCCGCATCAGCTGGGAAGCCGTTCCCCTTCAGCCGATGACCGTCCTGGCACGTATCGACGGCGACACGCTGGTGCCGGCGCCCGATCGCGACGGCGGCAACGGTTTCGATGTGCAGGTCGGCGAGCGCAGCCTGCTCGACGTGCTGCCCGCGCTGCCCGAACCACCGCAGGCGGTGCTGCTGGTGCGCCTCGCTTCGTTCCTGCTGGCGATCGCCGGCGCCTGGTTCCTGGCCGTCCACAGCCGGTTCGACCGCGACCTGCTTTTTTCCGTCGGTATCGGCGTGATAGTGGTGTCGGCAGTGGCCGGCGTCATGTGGCTCGGGGGCGATGCGATGTCGGCGAGCGTGTGGCTGCTCTTCGCGGTGCTCGGCGCCGGGTTGGCGATCTGGCGCGTGCAACAACGCACGGCGCCCCCTTAGGCGCCTTTGCGTGGGCGCCGCTTCAGCGGCGATGGGTGCTTGCGGCAAGCGTGCCCGCCAGCGCGAGATCGCCGGCATAGCCGGCTCCCACAAGGGGCCTGGTCTGGCTCTTACAAGGTACTTCAGGCTTCGGCGGTGGCCGTGCCGTCGGCGAACGAATAGACGTGGTCGGCCCAGGCGGCGGCTTCGACGTAGATCGTCGCCATGGCGGCCACGTGCTGTTCGCGCAGCGCCGAGTCGCTCTCCAGTTCGCCCTGTTCCCAGTGACGGATCTGGTCGAGGATCGATGCGAACGGACCGGTGCCGTCGAGCAACGCCTCGCGGATCTCGATGGCCAGCGGCAGGTGCTCCAGCACATAGGCCATCGACACGTTCATCAGTGTGTCGAGCAGCGAGAACAGGCCGGCCGTGAATGCCATTTCCTGGAGTTCGGGTTTCACCGCGCGAGCGAGCTTCTCGCACATGTGCGCGCGGATGAGCGCGAGGCGCAGCAGTTCCGGCGGACGTTCGTCCATGCCGGAGACGGCCATGGTGAATATCCAGTTGCGCATGCGGTTCACGCCGAAGAACACCGCCGCCTGTTCCACCGACTTCAGTTGGCGGGGCAGGGCGAAGTAGGCGGAGTTCACGCAACCCAGGAGCTTGTAGCTGAGGATGGCGTCGTCGCGGATGATCTTGCCCAGTTCCACCGGCCCGTTGTCCGGATCCTGCAGGGCGCCCATCAGGCGCAGGACGCCGAGCTTGCTCGGGGTGAGCCGCGGCATGTCGACCCGCTCCGGACGGAGCAGGTACTTGCCCTGGAAGCCGTCGACTTCCTGGTCGGCATAGTCGACGAAGGTTTCATGGGTGTCGACGCCGGTGACGATCACCTTGACGCCGAAAGCATGGACGTAATCCATGTGCGCGCGCGCCGCGAGCGGGTGGCGATGATCCACCGCCACCTTGGCGAACTGCACGATGCGCAGCAGCGCGTCCACGCCGGCCCGGTGTTCCGGGTCGGCGGGCAGGTTGAAGTCCTCGAGCATGAACAGGCAGCCGTGGCCCTTCAGCTCGCGCAGCTTCTCGAGGAGCTGTTCGTCGGTACCCACGTCGGCGCTGATGCTGGCACCCAGTCGGGCGTTGTGGCGCAGGATGTCGGCGTGTTGCAGGAGCAGGTCGCGCGACATGTGCAGGAAGGCGCGGTTGTCGCGCACCAGGCGCTTCAGGCTGCCATCGGCGATGGCGCTCAGCGTGGCCTGCGTATGCGCGAGTGCCGCGGCGTCGATGTCGCTGCCGATGGGGCGTGGGAACAACAACTCGTACGCGAACAGCGATTGCTTCCTGTCCAGGATCGGCACGCGGACGATGGGGAGGATGCCGTCGTCATTCACTGCGGTCAGCTGGGTTACTGCCATTGCCTACTTCTTGCATCGTGTGGGGGGATGGAGTGTCGCTGTTTCGTGGCGGTCAGACCTGTGCAAGCGTCGCGGAACGGAGTTTCACCTTCGCCACGCCGTTGGGGCCGTAGGTGGAGCCCCCTGGCGTCTCGCCGGTCAAGACCGCGAGCGCCTGGCGCACGTGACTCATCCGTTGGCCGACGATGCGGCCATTCACCTCGTTGATGTTCCTGCACTCGCGCAGGCGTTCGACCGCAGGTGCCCAGCGCGGATCGCCGAGGCTGTCGATACCGGCGGCTTCGCTCAGCTGCCGGCGCTCGACGTCGAGCTTCTCGATGCGGTCGAGCAGGTTGCCCTTGGCCCGGCCCGCGGTCTCGAGTGCCACGGTATCGCCCTGGTCGAGCGCCATGCGCTCGTCGATCAGGCTGGCATGCAGGGCGTCGACCTCACCGGCGAGTTCGCCCATGACGGCGGCGAGCGCCGTATCGAAGTCCTGGCCCAGCGGCCGGCTCATGCCTTGACACCGCCCATCTGGCCTTCCATCGCAAGAAACTTGCTGGCGATGGCCTGGGCGTCGGGCTTGTAGGTGCCATCGGCGAGGCGGGAGCGGATTTCCTCCACGCGCTTCGTATCGATGCCCTCGCCGCGGCTGGCGGCGTCGAGCGCCTTGGCCGAGTCGGTGATCTTGACGCTGTCGTCGCTTGGACGCACCGTGCCCGCGCCTTGCGCGGACCCGGCCGAGCCGGCGGCGGAGTGCTGGGAGCGCAGCTGGACCTGGGGCTGCGGCGCCTGGAGGCCGGGTTTGATGGTGTTCGTCATGGGTATATCCCTCGGAGCTTTGTTCCGTCAGAGCCTGTATCGGCGGTCCATCGGCGAACTTTAACCGGGCCTAGGCTGCGTAATGTGACAGGAGTCGGATTTCGTTCATGGCAGCACGGCGACCGTTCCCGGTCCGCTCACGATCGCGTCGAGCACCTTGCCCGAGGTCGCGTTGCGGACCTTGATCCTCGTCCCGGTGTCGCCGGCGCCCATGGCCACGCCGTCCGCGTGGATGGTGACGCCCTCCACGCTGGCCTCCATGCTCACCGCATCGCCGGTGCGTACGGCCTGGCGGCCGGCGAGCATCCCGGGGGTGAGCACGGTGCCGGCGTTGAGCGGGCGCGCGAGCGACCGGCCATCGACCTGGTCGAGCGCGGCCACGTAGCCATACGCCAGTCCGGCGACGTCGCGCTCCTCGATATGGACGTCGGCCGCGCCTATGCCGTCGCCACGGGCCAGCGGGCGGCTGGTGACCAGCACGTTGGTGAACATCTTCACCCGGACCGGCACCCGCACCGTCCAACCGCCGGCGACGGGGCAATGGACGGCGACGCTGACCCGCGCGGTGAGCCGGCGATTGCCGGACATGGAGGCTTCCAGTGGCGCCGGGCAGTCGGCCAGCTGCAGGCGGCTGTCCAGCGGCGCGGCTTCGGCCGTCATCCGCGCACCCGGCAGGGTGCGGTGCTGCTGCAGCCAGGTCACTGCCGTCGTGCTCACGGTGTCGAGCGACTGCGAGGCCGTCGCGGGAAGCGCCACGCAGAGCAGCGTGGCAAAGATCATGGCGCGCACCCGCACCGTCATTCCTGCGCAGGCAGGGATCCAGTGGCTCATCGCTCCGTAGAAGACAAAGGCACGGGATTCCTGCCTGCGCAGGAATGACGGGCGCGGGGGCGTGGTGGAGCGACGAATCACGCGGCGCGCTCGGCCATCGAAGCGGAGAGGCCCTGCACGATGGCGTCCAGCTCGCGGGTGAGGCCCGGGAGCATGTGGCTGGCGTCGGCGTGGCGGCCTTCGCCGAGGGTGATGGCGTACTGCGAGGCGAGGGCGGAGAAACGTTCGCCCGCGGCGCGCACCGCATCCGCCGAACCGTCGGTGCGAAGCGCCCGTAGCTGGTCGATACAACGCATCATCGGCGTGGTGTCGAGCCAGCGACGATCGAGGCTGGACGGATCGCGCGAGGCCAGTTCGAGCGCATAGCGCAGGCCCTGGCTGGCTTCGCGAATCATCTGGCTGAGGCTGGCGGCATCGAGGTTGCCCTCGGTTTCCAGGCGGGCGAGGCCGAGACGATGGGCGAGCACGACGGCACGCGCCGAGGCGTCGGCCTGGCGGCGGGCTTCGTTGCTGACGCGGCCGAGCGTGGATTGCGTCGCCTGGATGGCGGCGACCCGGCCCTGCAGCGTGCCCATGCCTTCGCGCGCCGACTCCAGGCTGCCGCGCGCGCCGCGCACGGCCTCGTCCACGCGGCCAAGCGACGCCTGCATGCCGGCGATGCCGGACTGCGACTGTTCGAGGCGGCGGAGGCTGGTCTGCACGGCATCGTCGAGCTGGCCGGAGAATTCGCCCACGGCCTGGGTCACTTCGTCGATCTCGGCGGTGGCCTGGGTGGTCTTTTCGGCGAGCTGCTTCACTTCGTCGGCCACGACCGCGAAGCCGCGGCCGGCTTCGCCGGCGCGCGCGGCCTCGATAGCGGCGTTGAGCGCCACGAGGTTGGTCTGATGGGCGATGTCCTGCACCGTGGCCGTGAGCTTGCGGATGGCGGTGAAGTATTCGGAGAACTGCGCGTGGTTGCGGCTCATGCCGGACAACGCGCTACGCAACAGTCGCAGCTGGCCGTCGAGCTCGGCGGAGGTCGCCTGACCCTGACCGCTGGCATCCGCCATGCCGGCGACACCGGCATGGGCCTGGTCGAGTGCCGTCGAAATCCTGGCGCTCGCGTCCGTCAAACGTCCGGCGGTATCGCGCGCGCCCTCGATGGCCGTGCCGAGTTCGAGCAGTGTCGTGCCGAGCGCCTGGGTGTTGGTCAGCGCCATACCCTGCTGCTCGATGGCCTGGATCGTCGTCGCCGCGACCGTGCGCGGTTCCGCGGGCTTGAGCAGGGCGCCGAGCGCGCTGGCGGCGGCAGGGTACTGTGCGGCCAACGTACGGACACGCGCCGTGTCGCCGCTGGCGGCGGCATGGGCGAGGAGGCGGACGTGCTGGCTCCAGAGGAGGGTCATGGTTTCGCTTTCGCTCTGCGGATGGTCGGCCCAATAGATCGGTCGGGGCCCGTCTTTCTTGAGCCATGCAATCCATATGCCATGGCAACAACCGCAGGAGCCGCTATAGCGGCGAGGCCTCTTTCCCTCGCCGCTATAGCGGCTCCTACAGAAAGCCGTCCCCTGGCCGATATGGTTCGCGACACTCCTTTAGATACCCGTGCAGCCCATGGCCCGACCGCTCCTCGACACCGTGGATACCTTTACCCGCCTGGCCGGGCACAACCGCGTGGCCATGCTGCTTTTCCGCCTGGGCGACCGACAGGCCTTCGGCATCAACGTGTTCAAGGTGCGCGAGGTACTGCGCCGGCCGCGGCTGGAACGGATGCCGAGCATGCACGAGCTGGTTTCCGGCAGCTTCGACTACCGCGGCAACACCATCCCGGTGATCGACCTTGCCGCGGCCATGGGTTATCCGCCCCTCGCCACGGTGGATACGGCGCACCTCATCGTCACCGAGTTCAACCGCTCGGTGCAGGGTTTCCTCGTCTCCGACGTCGATCGCATCGTGCATGTCGACGGCTCGCAGATGGCGGCGCCGCCGTCGGCCCTGGGCTACGGCACCCGTGTGAACGCGGTCACGCGCCTGGAGGGCGATCTCCTCGCCATCGTGGACGTGGAGCAGGTACTGGCCTTCGTCGATCCCCGCGCCGTGGAAGTATCCGACCGCGTGCAGCAGGCGGCCCAGGTCCAGCACGCCGGCAACCGGCGGCTGCTGGTGGTGGACGATTCCATGGTGGCGCGTGCCCAGCTGGTCGACCTGTTCCGCAAGCTGGACCTCGAGTGCGTGGTGGCGAAGGACGGCAGCGAGGGCCTCGAGCTTCTCCGTGCCCTCACCACGGGGCCCGTCGACGAGCGCGTGGCGCTCGTGGTCTCGGACATCGAGATGCCGTCGATGGACGGTTATGCCCTGACCCGCGCCATCCGCGAGGACGCCCAGTTGCGCCACCTCAAGGTCCTCCTGCACAGCTCCCTTAGCGGCGTATTCAACGAGGCGATGGTGGCGCGCGTGGGCGCCGACCGCTTCATCGCCAAGTTCCAGCCCGACATACTGGCGACCGCCGTCCTCGACCTCCTGCCGGCCTGACAAGACCCGGGATTCTGTAGGAGCCGCTATAGCGGCGAGGGCAATCTCGCCCGGGCGTCGCCAGATTTTCCGCCGCTACAGCGGCTCCTGCCGGCGGGGGCGGCGGTTACCCGTCGTTTCGGGCTGGTGCCGCGCGTCGGATTTCCGGCGCCTGCGCCCGCCGCCTGGCGATTCGCCGCCGGAAACGGCGCCACGAAGCCATTTCACCTCCGTGCCCCAAGCGTGGCACGCGAATTGCTCGAACCCCTCGCCAAGGTCACGAGGGGGATAGAGCCCATGATCGACAAACCCGATGCATTGTTCGGCGTTCACGCGCAGGCCCTCGGCCTGTGGCAGCGCCGTGCCGAGGTGATTTCCTCGAATCTCGCCAACGCCGACACCCCGGGGTTCCTCGCCCGCGACCTCGATTTCCGCAAGGTCATGCAGGCCGCCACCGGCGCCACCGAAGGCAACGCGCTGCCGATGACGGCCACCGAGCCCGGACACATCGGCGGCAATCCCGCCGTCGCCCTTGCCGAGGCCGACAAGCTCGCCTACCGGGCGGAGACCCAGCCGACGATGGACGGCAACACGGTCGATACCCAGGTCGAGCAGGCCCAGTTCGCCGCCAACGCCATCCACTACCAGGCGTCGCTCGGCTTCATCAACGGCCAGATCCATACGATGCGCCTGGCCATCACCGGATCCGCCTCATGAGCCTGCTCAGGATTTTCGACGTCGCCGGTTCCGGCATGGCCGCGCAGTCCGCGCGCCTCAACACCACCGCCAGCAACATGGCCAACGCCGACAGCCTCGCCAGCAGCGAAGCGGCCGCGTACCACGCGAAGCAACCGTTGTTCTCCGCGGTGCAGCAGCAGGTCAACGGGCAGATGGAAAACGCCGGCGTGCGCACGCTGGGCGTCACCGAGAGCCAGGCACCCATCCAGTCGCGCTACGAGCCGTCCAACCCGCTCGCGGACGCCAACGGCTACGTGTACTCGAGCAACGTCAATCCGGTCGACGAGCTGGTCAACATGATCTCCGCGTCGCGCTCCTATCAAAACAACGTCGAAGTCATGAACAGCGCCAAGCAGCTCATGCAGAAGACGCTGGACCTCGGCAAGTAAGGGCCCTCCCATGGCAGTCGACTCCGTCAACGGCAATGCCTCCTCCCAGCAATCCTCTTCGAGCCAGCTGCAGCAGCAGACCCTCAGCCAGTCGGATTTCCTCAAGCTCATGGTCACGCAGATGACCAACCAGGATCCGACCAAGCCGATGGACTCCACGCAGATGGTGGCCCAGATGGCGCAGTTCTCCCAGGTGGCCGCCACCCAGGAACTGCAGCAGTCGTTCGACTCGCTCGCCTCGAACCTCACCGGCGACCAGTTCGTGCGCGCCGCCTCGCTCGTCGGCCAGGAAGTGCTGGTGCCGTCCACGGCCGGGAAGCTCACCGACGGCGCGCTCGCCGGTGCCGTGAACGTCGGCAGTTCCGGTACCTACGTCAACGTGCAGATCAAGGACCAGGCCGGCAATGTCGTCCGCACGATCTCGCTCGGCCAGCCCGACGCGGGCCTGGTGAAGTTCTCCTGGGACGGCAAGTCCGACGACGGTACACAGCTCAACGATGGCGTTTACCAGATCTCCGCTACTTCCGGCGGAACCGCGATCGACACGTTCGTTCGCGGCAAGGTGGAAGGCGTGGGTGCCTCGGGCACCGACGGTACGTACCTGCAGGTGGCCGGCTACGGCGGCGCCCTGCTGAGCCAGATCGCGCAAATCCTGTAAGTCCAGCGAGGAATACCCACCATGCCATTCGAAATCGCCCTCAGCGGCATCAACGCGGCGTCTTCCGACCTGGAAGTCACCGCGAACAACATCGCCAACGTCAACACCGTAGGCTTCAAGGGCTCGCGCGCCGAGTTCTCCCAGGTCTATTCCGTGGCCGGCGAGAACCTTTCCGCCAACGCCGCGGGCAGCGGCGTGCGCCTGACCAACATCGCCCAGCAGTTCAGCGACGGCAACCTCACCCAGACGGGCAACTCATACGACTTCGGCCTCAGCGGCGCGGGCTTCTTCACCATCCGCGACGGTGCCGGTTACTCGTACACGCGCGCCGGCAACTTCCATCCGGACGACCAGGGCAACATCGTCACGTCCACCGGCCAGTACGTGCAGGCGTATCCGCCGTCGGCCGCCGGCGGCTTCGACATCAGCGCGCTCACCGACCTCAAGATCACCAGCGGCTCCAGCCCGGCCAAGGCCAGCACGAAGGTCACGCTCACCGCGAACCTTTCGGCCAGCGCCACGGCGCCGACCGGTGGCGCGTTCGATCCCACGAACGACAAGACCTATAACTACCTGTCGACGTTCCAGGCCTACGATTCGCTGGGTGCGACGCATACGACGAACATCTACTACGTGAAGGACGCGACCAACCCGAACACGTGGAACGCGTACATGACGGTGGACGGCACGCAGGTCGGTACGCAGCAGCCGATCGCCTTCAGCTCGGGCGGCGCGATCGTCACGCCGGCCAACGGCCAGCTCACCTTCGGCGCGGTGTCGCCCAATCCCGGCGCCGATCCGCTGAACGTTACCGTCGATGTCAACAAGATCACTCAGTTCGGGGACAACTACGCCACGACGGCGGCGCCGACCGACGGTTATGCCGCGGGCAAGTTCTCGAAGATCGACGTGGCGAAGGACGGCACCGTTTCGGCGATCTATTCCAACGGCGTGTCCACGCCACTGGGCCAGCTGGCGATCGCCACCTTCGCGAACAACCAGGGCCTGCGCCAGCTCAACGACACCAATTGGGTGCCGTCCTCCGAGTCCGGCCAGCCGATCCGCGGCGTGGCGAACTCCGGCGACGTCGGCACCGTGCAGGCCGGCCAGCTCGAAGCGTCGAACACGGCCGACCTGACCGCCCAGCTGGTCAACATGATCAAGGCGCAGCGCAACTACCAGGCGAACGCGCAGGTCATCTCGACCGACGACAAGCTGACCCAGACCATCATCAACATCCGCAACTAAACGAGCCCGCCATGGACCGCTCCGTATACGTCGCGATGACCGGTGCCACGCAGATCATGCGTGCGCAGGCCGAGGTGGCGCACAACCTGGCCAACGCCAATACCGCCGGCTTCAAGGCGGAACTGTCGGCGTTCCAGAGCCTTCCCGTGCAGGGCGATGGCCTGCAGACACGCATCAACGGCGTGGCGCAGGGCACGGGTTGGGACACCACCGCCGGCAACCAGATGGAAACCGGCAACGATCTCGACGTGGCGGTGCAGGGCGACGGATGGATCGCGGTGCAGACGCCGGACGGCACGGAAGGCTATACCCGTGCCGGCAACCTGCGCATCGACGCCGACGGTTTGTTGACGGATGCGAAGGGCAACGCCGTCCTGGGCGGCGGCGGTCCCATCACCATCCCCCAGGCGTCCAGCGTGAAGATCGGCGCCGACGGCACGATTTCAGTCGTGCCGCTTGGCGAATCGCCGGCCACCATCGCCACCACCGACCGGATCAAGCTGGTGAACCCGGGCAATGACCAGCTCGCCTATGCGCCGGACGGCCTGATGCACATGCGCGACGGCACCCAGGCGCCGGCCGACGCCGGCGTGAAGCTCGTTTCGGGCGCGCTGGAGGGCAGCAACGTCAATCCGTCCGACGTGCTGGTGAAGATGATCTCGCTCTCGCGCGAGTTCGAGATGCAGGTCCGCTCGATCAAGGCCGCCGACGAGAACGCCCAGTCGGCATCGAAATTGCTACAGGTGGGGTAACCACCGTCGCGCGACGCTATTCCGTCGCCGGCACGTAAAGCGCGTGCGCGCAGGAGTCAACGATGTTCACGTCCCTCTGGATCGCCAAGACCGGCCTCGATGCGCAGCAGACGCGCATGGACGTCGTGTCGAACAACCTCGCCAACACCAACACGACCGCCTTCAAGCGTTCGCGCGCCGAGTTCGAGGACCTGTCTTACCAGAACCGTGGGCAAGCCGGCGCGCAGACGACGGAGCAGACCCAGTCGCCCACCGGTTACATGATCGGCACGGGCGTGCGCGTGGTCGGCACCCAGAAGATGTTCGACCAGGGCGGCGTGCAGCAGACCGGCAATCCGCTGGACATACGCATCGAAGGCCGCGGCTTCCTCCAGGTCACGATGCCCGACGGCACCGTGGGCTATACGCGCGACGGCGGCCTCAAGCAGGACCAGGACGGCCAGATCGTCACCAACGACGGCTACCCGCTGGAACCGGCGATCACCATTCCGGCCAACGCGCAGACGGTCACCATCGGCAAGGACGGCACGGTGAGCGTCACCACCGCGGCCAATCCCGCCTCCCAGCAGATCGGCACCATCCAGCTCGCCGATTTCGTCAACCCGGCCGGCCTCGAGCCTCGCGGCGACAACCTTTACCTGGAAACGGCCGCCAGCGGCGCGCCGCAGACGGGCACCGCAGGCCTCAACGGACTCGGCACCGTCGAGCAGCACTCCCTCGAGACCTCCAACGTCAACGTCGTCGAGGAAATGGTGAACATGATCGAGACGCAGCGGGCCTACGAGATGAACTCGAAGGCCATCTCGGCGGCCGACCAGATGCTCCAGTTCATCTCCAACAAGACCTGAGACACCCCATGAACCGTCTCCTTGCCAGCTTCCTCGTCGCCGCGCCGGCGTTGCTCGCGCTCGGTGGCTGCGCCATGGTGCCGCCCACCCCGAAGCCGATGTACACGGCCACGCTGCCGGTCGAGCCGGCCGCGCAGCCCCAGGCCACCGGATCCATCTATGCCGATCAGCAGTCGATGGAACTGTTCGCCGATCCGCGCGCGCACCGCATCGGCGACATCCTGACGATTACCCTCGTCGAGGCCACCCAAGCCAGCAAGAAGGCGGCGACCAGCACGAGCAAGAAGAACGGCAACACCCTCTCGTCGCCGACCCTGCTCGGCCAGGGCCTGCGCATCGGCGGCAAGGCGGCCGACAGCTCGCTCGCCAGCAACAACGCGTTCGACGGCAACGGATCTTCTACCCAGAGCAACCAGCTGACCGGCGAGATCACCGTCACCGTGGCGCAGCGGCTGTCGAACGGCGCGCTGGTGGTGCGCGGCGAGAAGTGGCTCACGATCAACCAGGGCGAGGAACTGGTGCGCATTTCCGGCATCGTCCGTCCGCAGGACATCGGCAACGACAACATCGTCCCGTCGAGCCGCGTCGCCGACGCGCGCATCGAATACGTGGGCAAGGGCACGCTGGCGGACTCGAACACGCGCGGCTGGCTGTCGCGCTTCTTCGATTCGAAGTGGATGCCGTTCTGATGAACGCGCTCCGTTCCTTCCGTCGCATCCTCCATGTCGCCGTGGCCGTGCTGGCGCTCGGTGCCATCCTTCCCGCACACGCCGACCGTATCCGCGACCTCGTGCAGGTTGGCGGCGTGCGCAGCAACCAGCTGATCGGCTACGGTCTCGTCGTCGGCCTCGACGGCAGCGGCGACCAGACCAGCCAGTCGCCGTTCACCACGCAGAGCCTGGAGAACATGCTCCAGCAGTTCGGCGTGAACGTGCCGCCCAATGTGCGTCCGCAGCTGAAGAACGCCGCGGCCGTGACCATCACGGCCGAGCTGCCGCCGTTTGCCAAGCCGGGCCAGCGCATCGACGTGACCGTCGCCTCGATCGGCAACGCGAAGAGCATCCGCGGCGGCGAGCTTCTGATGTCGCCGCTCAAAGGTGCCGACGGGCAGGTCTATGCCATCGCCCAGGGCAGCGTGGTGGTGGGCGGCGTGAGCGCGCAGGGCAAGAGCGGCAGCAGCGTGCAGGTGAACATCTCCGCCAGCGGCCGCATTCCCGGCGGCGCCAGCATCGAGCGCGGCGTGGCGACGTCCTTCGACAAGGGCGGCGACATCATGCTGAACCTCAATACGGCCGACTTCACCACGGCGGCGCGCATTGCGCAGGCGGTGAACCAGTCGTTCGGCGCGGGCACGGCGAACGCCGTGGATGCCGCGTCGGTCGCCGTGCGCGCACCCATGGAACCGTCGCAGCGGGTGTCCTGGCTGTCGACCATCCAGGCGCTCGAGGTCACTCCGGGCGACGCGCCGGCTCGAATCATCGTGAATTCGCGCACGGGTACCGTCGTGATCGGTTCGGACGTGAAGGTCGGGGCCGCCGCAGTGGCACACGGTTCCATCCAGGTCACCATCAGCGAGCAACCCCAGGTCAGCCAGCCGGCGCCTTTCAGTCGCGGACAGACCGCCGTCGTGCCCAGCAGCCAGGTCGCGGTGAGCGAGGAGGGCGGCCACATGTTCAAGTTCGGCCCGGGCACCAGCCTGGACGCCATCGTGCGCGCCGTGAACCAGGTGGGCGCCTCGCCGAGCGACCTCATTTCCATCCTGCAGGCGCTGAAGGAATCCGGCGCGCTGCATGCCGAACTGGTGGTGATCTGACATGGTGGCGCCGGTCGACACCCAGAGGCTCGGCACCTACACGGACATGTCCGCGTTCGCCGGCTTGCGTGCGGCCGCGCAGAAGGATTCCAAGGCGGCGCTGCCGACCGTCGCGAAGCAGTTCGAATCGATCTTCACCCAGATGATGCTGAAGTCCATGCGCGACGCGAGTTCGGCGCTCGGCGACGACATCATGGGCTCGCAGGCGGGCAATGCTTATCGCGACATGTTCGACCACCAGTTGTCGCTCACGCTGTCGCAGGGCAGGGGCATCGGCATCGCCGATATGCTCATCCGCCAGCTCGGCGGCAGTCCGGCCCCGGCCGCGGCCTCCAACGACCCGTTCGCCGAGGTGACCGGCACCGCCGACACCGTCGCCGCGGTGTCTTCGCCGTCCGACCAGCAGAGTGGCCTCATGGATTCGCTCGAGCGCATGCTGGGCAAGGCCGGGCGCGCCGTGGGCGAGGGCGCCGAAGCTGTCGCGGGCGCGGTGGGAAAACTTTCGGTATCCAGCCCCGAGGAATTCGTGCAGAAGCTCGCCCCCCACGCGATCGAGGCGGCGAAGAAGCTCGGTGTCTCCGTCCGCGCGCTTCTTGCCCAGGCCGCGCTCGAAACCGGCTGGGGCAAGCACATGCCCGCGCAGGGCCATACCTCGAGCTTCAACATGTTCGGTATCAAGGCCGGCAGCAGTTGGGACGGCAAGCGCGTGAACGTGCCCACGCTCGAATACGAAGACGGTGTGGCGGTGCGGCGCAAGGACAGCTTCCGCGCCTACGACTCACCGTCCGACTCGTTCAAGGATTATGCCGACATGGTTTCCAGCAGCCCCCGCTACGCGGATGCCGTGGGCCGGGGCGACGATGTGGCCGGCTTCGCGCATGCGCTCGTGAAGGGTGGCTACGCCACCGACCCCAGCTACGCGCGAAAGCTCACCGACATCGCGAACGGACCGGTGATGAAGCAGGCGCTCGCCGCGCTGAAGCACATCGCGTCGGAACTGTGACCCGCGAGCCGACCAGGGATTAGAAGGGAATACGACGATGGCCGATCTGCTCTCCACAGGTATCTCGGGACTGCTTGCCTCTCAGGTAGGCCTCGCGACCGTGGGCCACAACATCAGCAACGTGAATACCGCCGGCTATACACGGCAGATCACGAATTTCAACGCGCGCACGCCGCAGTTCAACGGTGGCTACTACATCGGCCAGGGCGCGGATGCCACCAGCGTCCAGCGCGCCTATAGCCAGTTCCTCACGCAATCGGTGTGGTCGGCCAATTCCGGCCAGAGCCGTGCCCTGCAATATGCGGGGCTCACGGCCGCGGCGAACAACGCCGTCAGCGGCTCGGCCAACCTGCAGACCGCGCTCGACGGATTCTTCGGCGCGGTGAGCGACGTGGCCAACGCGCCGGTCGACACCGCCAGCCGCCAGGCGCTGCTCGGCAAGGCCAATTCGCTGGTTTCCACCTTCCGCTCGCTCTCGTCGCAATTCCAGCAGATCGACCAGCAGACCAACCAGGAAATCAGCAACTCGGTCGACAGCATCAACAGCCTGGCGAAGAGCATCGCCGACCTCAACGGCCAGATCGCGCGCGCGTCCATCGGCGGCGCCGCGCCAAACGACCTGCTCGACGCGCGCGACCAGGCCATCTCGCAGCTGTCGCAGATCGTCGGGGTCAACGTCAGCCAGGGCAGCGACAACATGGTCACCGTGTCGGTGGGCAACGGCCTGCCGCTGGTGAACGGCACCGATTCGACCAAGATCGCCACGGCCAATAATCCGTACGACAGTTCGCGCCTGGAAATCGTCGGGCCGACCGGATCGGTCATCAGCAACCAGCTGGGTTCCGGTTCGCTGGGGGCGACCTTCGATTTTCGCACCAATGTGCTGGATCCCGCGCGCAACCAGCTGGGCCGCGCGGCCATTGCGTTGTCCGACGCGTTCAACAAGCAGCACGCGCAAGGCATCGACCTCAACGGCGACGCGGGCGGCAACTTCTTCAACATCGGCGACCCGGCCGTCTTCGACAACACGGCCAACACCGGCAACGCGCAAGTTACGGCGAAGGTCACCGACGTCGGCAAGCTCGGGTCGTCCGACTACGTCATGCGTTTCGACGGTACGAACTGGTCGGTCACGACGACTGCCGGTGTCGTGGTGCCGTCCACCGGCACGGGCACGGCCGCGGATCCCATCCTCATCGACGGCCTCGCCATCACCGTGCCCTCCGGCACGCCCCAGGCCGGGGACAGCTTCCAGATCCAACCCACGCGCAACGCCGCGTCGAGCCTCAGCGTGGCGATCACCGACACGAACAAGATCGCGGCCTCCGGTCCGCTGTCGGCCGGCAAGGGGGCCTCGAACACGGGCAAGGGTACGCTCGGCAATCTTACGGTTACCGACCCGACCGACCCCGCGTTCAACACGCCGGTCAATATCGTCTTCACCTCGCCCACGACCTATACGGTCAATGGCGGTCCCCCGCAAACTTACGCGGACGGCGACACGATCACCGGCAACGGGTGGACGCTCAAGCTTTCCGGCGTGCCTGCCGCTAACGATACTTTCAGCGTGAAGCCGGCGGGATCGGCCAGCGGTGACAACGGAAACGCGCTTGCCCTGGCGGACGTCGCCAACAAGGGCGTGCTCGACAACGGCGTCACCACCGTGGGCAAGTCCTATAGCCAGCTCATCGCCCAGGTGGGCACGGCGGGCGCGCAGGCGAACACCGCGCTCGACGCGCAGCAGAGCATCCTCGACCAGGCCACGTCGGCACAGCAGAGTCTCTCCGGAGTGAACATGGACGAAGAAGCGGCCAATCTCCTGCGTTTCCAGCAGTCCTATGCGGCGGCGGCACAGGTCATCAACGCGGCGAACACCATCTTCGATTCCCTCCTGAGCGCGGTACGGGGCTGATCATGCGTATTTCCACTTCCTGGGGTCAGCAGCAGGCCGTCAATACGATGCTGGACCGGCAGTACTCGCTGTCGCAGACCCAGCTCGCGCTCGGCAACGGCAAGGCCATCCAGACTCCCGCGGACAATCCTTCCGCGGCCGCGCGCGCCGTCGACACCAACTCGGCCGCCGCGCAGAATGACCAGTACACACGCAACATCCAGTCGGCCACGACCCGGCTCTCGGTTGAGGAGCAGGCCCTGAACTCGGCCGGCGACATCCTCGACCGCATCCGGTCGCTCACGCTGGAAGGCATGAACGGCACGCAGACCGACGAGTCGCGCCAATCGATCGCCACCGAGCTGCGCCAGACGCTGAAGCAGCTGGTGGCGCTGGGCAACACGCGGGACGGGCAGGGCGAGTACATCTTCGCGGGCAGCCGGACCACGACGCAGCCGTTCACCATCGACGGCCTTACCGTGAACTACGGCGGCGACCAGAACCAGCGCATGGTCGCGGCGGCCGCCGGTCTGCAGGTCGCCACCGGCGACAGCGGATCCGACGTCTTCATGGCAATCCGTGGCGGCAACGGCAGCTTCGTCACCAGCGCGGGCGCCGCCAACACCGGCACGGCCGTGGTCGGTGCCACCTCCGTCACCGATGCCTCGGCATGGGACGGCGGCAACTACACGATCACCTTCACCTCTCCCACGGATTACGAGATCCGCGACAACGCCGCGCTTCCGACGGACCCGCCGCTTGCCACCGGTACTTATACCGGTGAAACCGGGACCATCAACTTCAAGGGCGCGCAGCTGAATATCACCGGCGTTCCCGCCGCGGGCGACACCTTCGCCGTGGGGCCGTCGTCGTCGCAGGACGTCTTCTCGACTGTCGCCGGCATCATCAACGCGTTCGAAGCCCCAGGCGGCGGCGCGCCGATGAACAACCAGATCAACGCGCAACTGCAGAACCTCGACCAGGCCTCGAGCAGCTTCCTCAACACGCGCACGAAAATCGGCGCGCGCATGAACACCCTCGACCAGCAGTCGCAGATCGGCGACGACGTGAAGCTGCAGTACCAGACCACACTGTCCAACCTGCAGGACCTCGACTACGCCAGCGCCACGAGTCAGTTCGTGCAGCAGCAGACGGCGCTGACCGCCGCGCAGCAGGCGTACGTCAAAATGCAGAACCTGACCCTCTTCAACTACCTCAAATAGGTAAGGAAGAAACTGTGGGAGCCGCTTCAGCGGCGATTGGGTGCTGGCAACAGGCATACATCAAGGCGGCCATCAGGCCGCCTTTTCTTTTGTCTCGTCGTTAAGTGCGGTCAACTCTCCGCGCCTACGTTGTCGATCGAAGAGTCATGACATTTCCGCGGATGGTTGAGCCCGTGGATATCCATGGACTGGCAAAGCGTCGCGTAGAGAAAACAGAGCGTATGTAGACCACTTCCGATCGTCATGTGGCTGCTATCCGCTGGGCGAACGCTTACGTTCGACCAACTGCGCCGCCCACGAAACTTCCAGTTTGCTCCGTCAAAAAGCCAGCAGCTTCCAGTCGATCACCTCTTACGGCAAATCACATGGCCGCGGGCACGCAACGCCGTCGCGTTTCATGCGGCGTGTTCGCCATAAGAGAAGGTATGAGATCGACATGGCGTTTCACATCAACACCAATATGGCATCGTTCAACGCGCAGCGTTCCCTTGGGCTCACCCAGAGCAGGCTGGCAACGGCTTATCAGCGTTTGGGCTCGGGCATGCGCATCAACAGCGCGAAGGACGATGCGGCGGGGCTCGCCATCGCCACTCGCTTCACGACCCAGATCAACGGGCTGGCGCAGGGCAGGCGCAACGCGAATGATGGCATTTCGCTGGCGCAGACCAGCGAAGGGGCGCTGGATGAGGTGACGAACAATTTGCAGCGAATCCGGCAACTGGCGTTGCAATCGCTCAATAGCTCGAATTCCCCGGAGGATCGGAAGGCGCTGAACAACGAGGTGGTAGTAAGACTTGCGGAGATCACGCGCATCGCCACCCAGACCAGCTTCAACGGCATGAAGGTACTCGATGGCAGTGGAGCCCGCCTGTCCTTCCAGGTGGGAGCAAATATCGGGGAAACCATCGAGATGGGTCTGGATCAGAACATGCGAGCCGATCATGTCGGGCATCTCGCCAGTGGCGCCGTCGATCTCGGTTCCTTCTTTTCCTCCAAGACTTCCCAAGCGGTGCCGACCGACTGGTCGACCGGCAATGGTGCGAGTTTGGCCGCGAAGACATACCTGGGCGTGGATGTGAATTGGGCAGGCTATACGGGAAATACCGTGCAGGATGCACGGGACTTCCTGGAAAAGGAGCTTGGTGCCGACTTCAAAGTGACTATCGAAGGTAACGGTACGGATCTGGGGGTCGAGCGCATTGCCGGCTCGCGGCTGGATCTGGTGCAAGGGCAACTCAGTTTCACCACCGGGTCCGGTGAGAAGGTGGACGTCGCCGGCTCTTTTCGCAGCGTGCAGCAGATTGCCGATGTGCTGAATGCGAATGGTCGAGCCGGACTGTCTGCCTTCGTAGGCGCGGACGGAAAGCTGCACTTCAATTCGAAGTCGGCAGTGACAGTTTCGGGCACGGAGGCGACGAAGCTCGGCTTTGCGTCGAACTATGATTTGAACATGTCGACTTCGCTGGCCGATGGCTCGGTACTTACCAATGACGATGCCTATGCGCTCATTGCGAGTACCGATGCGACCCTCGAGACCGTGAGCGCTGTGCGCTCGAAACTCGGCGCGGTGCAGAATCGTCTCGAATCGACGGTCCGCAATCTCGACAACATCCGGGAGAACCTCACCGAATCGCGTACCCGGATCAGGGAGGCGGATGTTGCGGAGGAAAGTTCCGAGAAAGTGATGGCGACGATTCTCCAGCAGTCGGGCATGTCGGTGCTCGCGCAGGCCAATGCGTCGCAGCAGTTGGTATTGAAGCTGCTCGAATAGGTTGCCGGAGCGATCGCTCGGAAAGGAGAAGAGGCCGGTGGCCTCTTTTCTTTTTTGTAGGAGCCGCCATGGCGGCGAGGGCACGGTGCGACGTGGCCGCGAGGTTTCCTCGCCGCCATGGCGGCTCCTACAAGGGGGCGGCGAAATTTTGAGGAGGGGCCTAAATCTGGATGGGATGCGGCCGATAACTTCCCCGACAGAGCCAAGGGCATCACGCCTACCCGGCCCTGATCAAGAAAGTTGTTGACAGGTAGAAAAAGTCCTCAAGTTTCTCTCCGGCGTGCCGTAAACCTCCCTGAGGCGGAAGGCTTCCCTAACGGAACCCCGCCGGACTACGCCGCACAACCTCCGGCAATTCGGTTCCGCTTACAAAGGATCAAAATCCCATGGCTCTGACCATCAACACCAACATCATGTCGCTGAACGCTCAGCGTAACCTGAGCACCTCGCAGACGAAGCTGTCGTCGGCGATCGAGCGTCTGTCGTCGGGTAACCGCATCAACAGCGCGAAGGACGACGCCGCCGGCCTCGCCATTTCGACCCGCTTCACCACCCAGATCAATGGCCTGACCCAGGCTGTCCGCAACGCCAACGACGGTATCTCGCTGTCGCAGACCACCGAGTCGGCGCTGGACGAAGTCACCAACAACCTGCAGCGCATCCGCGAGCTGGCCGTGCAGTCGACCAACGCGTCGAACTCCTCCAGCGACCGCGCCGCGCTCGACGCCGAAGTGCAGCAGCGTCTGTCGGAAGTGACCCGTATCGCCACGCAGACCAACTTCAACGGCATGAAGGTCCTCGACGGTTCGTCGAAGAACCTCAGCTTCCAGGTCGGCGCGAACGTCGGTGAAGTCATCACCGTCGGCCTCGACAAGGGCGTCAAGGCGAACCAGATCGGCCAGCTGGCGACGGACTCGGTCGACCTGAGCGGCAAGCTCGGCACGACGACCACCGAAGCCGTGGCCACCGACTGGACGGCCGCCAATGCCTCCGCCAAGGGCGTGGTCACGTACGGCAGCAAGAGCGTCGACTGGGGCACCTACACGGGCGCCACCCAAGCGGATGCCGTCTCCTTCCTGCAGGCGCAGCTGGGCAGCGACTTCACCGTTGCCAACAACACCACGACGGCCACGTCGATCGACGTGACGGACAACTCGGCCGGCAAGACGCTTGCCGCCGGTGACCTGACCATCTCGGTGGGTGGTGGTACCTCGTTCGACATCACGGGCAACTTCAAGTCCGCCCAGGATGTTGCCGACGCCGTGAACTCGCACTCCAGCGAAGGCATCACCGCCTACGTCGGTACCGATGGCAAGCTGAACATCGCCTCGGCCAAGACCATCGCCGTGTCGGGTGCCGAAGCGACCAACCTCGGCTTCGCCGCGACCGACGCCGTGAACGCGACCGACACCCTGGCCACCTCGAGCGTCAAGACGGTCGACGGCGCCAACGACACGATCAACCGCGTCGATGCCGCCCTGCAGTCGATCTCCGACCTCCGTTCGGACCTCGGCGCCGTGCAGAACCGCTTCGAGTCCACGATCTCCAACCTGCAGAACATCTCGCAGAACCTGACGGCCTCGCGTTCGGCCATCACGGACGCGGACTTCGCCCAGGAAACGGCCAACATGTCGTCGGCCCAGATCCTGCAGCAGGCCGGCGTCTCGGTCCTCGCCCAGGCGAACCAGAGCCAGCAGATCGTCCAGAAGCTGCTCCAGTAACAGGTGCAGGACCGCCGGGCCCGGGCTTTCCGGGTCTTGGCAGGGTAATTGCTTAGTTGTCACGGCTGGCGCTCGCGAGGGCGCCAGCCGTCGACAAATTGGCGCCCGGGGCAGTGAGGCGTCTTCAAGGAGAGCTTCATGGCCACGAATCCCGTCAACCTCGGCAGCAGTTCCATCGACGTCGCGTCGATCGTCAGCAACCTTGTCGCCAACAAGCGCAAGGCCACCGACGCCAAGAACGCGGCCGACACGCAGGCGAACGCCACCCAGATTTCGGCGGTGGGCAATTTCACTTCTTCGCTGACCAGCCTGCAGAGCGCCATCAAGGCCCTGACCGACGGCACGGCGTTCACGACGACGAAAGTTTCGGTCGGCGATTCGTCGATGCTCTCGGCCGCCGCGGACAGCACCGCACAGCCCAACACCTACAACATCGTGGTCACCCAGCTGGCGACCTCGCAGAAGACGACCTCCACTGCCTTCACCGACAGCAAGGCCGCGCTCGGTACCGGCAACCTCACCATCTCCATCGGCGACAAGTCGATGAGCGTGGACATCGCGAGCGGCGCGAATTCGCTGGAAAACATCCGCGACATCATCAACAAGTCCAAGGACAACCCCGGCGTCACCGCCAGCATCGTCACCGGCACCGATGGCGCGCACCTGGTGCTCACCTCCTCGGTCACCGGCAAGGACAACGCCTTCAAGGTCGTCACCAGCGGTGGCGACGGCGGGCTTTCCCAGCTGGATTTCGATCCGGCCACGGATACGCCGACGGTCAAGGCTCAGGACGCCCTGTTCACGATCGACAAGCTCCCTGCCAGCAGTCCGACCAACGTCGTCACGAAGGCGATCGACGGCGTGACCCTGACTCTTTCCAAGGTCTCCACCCAAAACCCCGATAATAGCTTCAACCCCACGACCGTCACCATCACCAACGACACCAGCGCCGTCTCCACCGCGCTCGGCGCCCTGGTGACCTCGTATAACGCCTTCATCTCGACCTACCAGCAGCTGACCAAGTACGACGCCACCAACCAGCAGGTGGGCGCGCTGATCGGCGATGCCACGGTCAACTCGATCAAGAGCCAGGTCTCGACCCTGCTCGGCTCGCAATTCACCGGCAACAGCAGCGGTCCGACCTCGCTGAGCGACCTCGGCGTCTCGTTCCAGGTCGACGGCTCGCTCAAGCTGGACACCACCAAGCTCAACAAGGTGCTGGCCGACAACCCCCGGGAATCGCAGAACCTTCTCAGCGGGGACAACGGCATCGCGCCGAAGCTGGACAAGCTGATCACCGGCTGGACGTCCACCACCGGCATCCTCACCCAGCGTACGAACAACCTGAACCAGAAGACGAAGGACCTGCAAGACCAGGCCGCCGACTTCGATAAACAGATCCAGGACTACACCGATCGCCTGACCAAGCAATACACGGCGCTCGACGCAATGATGACCAAGCTGGCCGGTACCAGCAGCTATCTCCAGCAGCAGTTCGACGCGCTGACGGCGAACAAGTAACGGCGGCCCCAGGAAACAGACATGGCACTCGGATATTCCCAGGGCGCAGGCGCCTACCAGCAGGTTCGTACGGCGGGCGGCGTCGAGACGGCCGACCCCCATGGCCTCATCACCATGCTCATGGACGGTGCGCTCGAGCGCATGCGTTTCGCCCGTGGCTGCATCGCGACGGGCAATGTCGCCGGCAAGGGCGAGGCGATTTCCAAGGCCATCGAGATTGTCGGTGGACTGCAATCCTCGTTGAATCACGAGGTGCCGACACCACTGGTCGGCCAGCTCGCGGGCCTTTACGACTACATGAGCCGCCGTCTGCTCCACGCCAATCTGTACAGCGACAGCGAAGCGATCGACGAAGTGACCCGCCTGCTCGGCCAGATCCGCGAAAGCTGGGTGGCCATCCCCGTCGAGGCACGTCAGCCCACCGGAGCCGGCGCGTGACCGAGGTCTGGTGCGACCTCGACCGCGTGCTGGACCTGACCGAGGCGATGCATGCTGCGGCCAGCGAAGCCCGCTGGGACGACCTCGCCGCGCTCGAAGCCGAACGCGAGCCGGTCCTGCGCCGCGGCACGATGCGGCCGGCGCCGGAGACGCTGGAATCGCTGAAGTCCATCATGCTGCTCGATGGACTCATCAAGGATCTCGTGTCCGTCGCCCGCGACGAAGCAGCGGTGGCGTGGGACGCCTCTCGCCGCGTGCGCCGCGCCGTGGCCGCGTATAGTTCGTTCTGAGCGGCGAACCTTCTTCCGTGAGGGCGGGGCATATGAGCGACGAGGGCTGGAAGGCATTTTCCGAGCGGGTGGCCTGGGACGCGACGTTCCACGCTACCTGCGAGATCGCATCGCGGCCCGATGCCACCGCACTGGCGCTCATCAACGACCGCAACGCCAACGTCCTGGTCGCCGTCTCGGCCCTGATGGAACGCCGCGCCGACAGCGCCGAGGACGATAGCCCGCTTTCGCAGGAAGTGGCCCGGCTCGACGCCAAGCTCAACGTGCTCATGGAGATCGTGAACCGGCTGCTGCTTCCGCAGTCGAGCCTGCCGCCGCGCATTCCTCTCCGCTTCAATGCCGCCGGGGCCGTGCTGCCCTGGGCCGGTCTGCCGCCGGTCGGCCAGTCCGTGATGCTGAAAATTCACTTCGACACCTGCCGGGCACTGCCGTTGGAACTGCCCGGGGTGCGCCTGGCCGGGCCTACCGACGGCAAGGGCTTCGTCGGCTTCGAGGGGCTTTCCGAGGCCGTTCGCGATGGCATCGAGCGCCTGGTTTTCCGTCAGCACCGGCGCCAGGTCGCCGAGGCGCGGGCCCAGTCACGACCCGCCGAAAGCGAATCCTGAGCCGATACGACAAGTTTGCCGGTGGGCTGGGACGCTGGCCTGGCCGGGTCCCGCAACGGGTCCTGCTTTATGTGGGAGCCGCTTCAGCGGCGATCCCGCGGCGGCGGGCAAGCTTGCCCTAAGCGAAGTGACCTTTTGCGTCACGTGACGTAAGAACGTCGCGTGGCGTCCCGCGTCACATTCGTGACGCCGACCGTCACGCTGGGCGCGACCCACATGCCGCGAGCACTCGCCGGACCTCTCCGGCGGGTTGCCCCACACCTCCGCGCGCCGCGCCACCACGTCAATTTCGGCTCGCGTGCGTCGGAATTCCGGCGTTGGCACGCTCCTTGATTGATACCTTGGCAATGAAGCCGACGGGATTCCATCGCGGAACCCGTTCGAGCCCTTCGATCCAAGGCATGAACGCGAGGTATTCACGGTGAAGTCTTCCCAGTTTCTCGTTGTCGAGTCCGACGCTTCCCGCGCCGAGAGCGTCGTTTCGGCGCTCGCTTTCCTGGGCTACCGCCCGGTGCTCGCCAACCGCCTCCAACCCGCCGAACTGGCCGAGAGCTGGCGCGGCGTGTACGTCGGCACCGTGGAGGACGAGACCGAACTGGAAGGGCACCTCGCCACCGTCAGCCGGGGCGGAAAGAGCCTGCCGATGCTGGTTGCCGCGGATTCCCCGCTGGCCACTTCCCTGATCGCCGACGACGCGCGCAGCAACAACGTGGAACTGATCGACATGCCGCTGCGTTACGAGCGCCTTTCCGAAGCGCTGCGCGCCCTGCAGTCGCGCATGGAACCGGTGCACGCCAGCCGCCGCTTCGTCGGCCAGTCGGGCCCGATGCAGCGCGTGAACGGGCTGATCCGCCAGGTGGCGCCGTTCGATTCCAGCGTGCTCGTGCTCGGCGAATCCGGGTCGGGCAAGGAACTGGTCGCCCGCACCATCCACGACTGCTCGCCGCGCCGCGACAAGCCGTTCGTCGCCATCAACTGCGGGGCCATTCCCGCCGAATTGCTCGAGAGCGAACTGTTCGGCCACGAGAAGGGCGCCTTCACGGGGGCCATCAATACCCGCAAGGGCCGTTTCGAGATGGCCGAGGGCGGTACCCTGTTCCTCGACGAGATCGGGGACATGAGCCTGCCGATGCAGGTGAAGCTGCTCCGCGTGCTGCAGGAGCGCGTGTTCGAGCGCGTGGGCGGCAACCGTCCGCAGCGCTGCGACGTGCGCATCATCGCCGCGACCCATCGCGACCTCGAGAGTGCGATCGAGCGGGGCAGCTTCCGTGAGGACCTGTTCTACCGCCTCAGCGTGTTCCCGCTGGAAATGCCACCGCTGCGCCAGCGGCTGGAAGACCTCCCGGCGCTCATCGCCGAGTTCAACCAGCGCCTCGTCCAGCGCGGCTTGTCCTCCGTCCGCTTCACCCCCAGCGCCATGGGTGCCCTGTGCCGCCATGCCTGGCCCGGCAATGTGCGCGAGCTGTCGAACCTGGTCGAGCGCATGGCCATCCTCATGCCGCACGGCGAAGTGCGCGCGGCGGACCTCCCCGAGAAATACCGCGGCGCGCTGCCGGTGGAAGAAGTCTCCGGTGCGGCGCTCATCGCGATGATGGAAGCCGAGCCCGAGGTGGTCGAGTCCTTCGGTTATGCGGGCGAGGGCGACCCCTCCGTCCTTCCGCAGGGCGGCCTGGACCTGAAGGACCACCTCGCCGGCATCGAGATCGGCCTTATTCGCCAGGCGCTGAACTCGGCCAACGGCGTCGTGGCCCACGCGGCCAAGCTGCTCCGCGTCCAGCGCACCACGCTGGTCGAGAAGCTGCGCAAGTACGGTCTGTCCGAGACCGTGCAGGCCGGCTGATCGCGGTCTTCATTGGCACAGGACGTGCATCGGGTGTCTGAAACCCGATAACGCGTTGGAAAACCGTCATGACCACGATCGACGTCAACAGCCTCCTGCTCCAGATGCGCCGCATCAGCGCGCAGACCGAGATGCCCGCCCTGCGCGGCGTGGGGGAGACGGCTCCGACGCAGAAGGGCACGTTCGGCGACCTGCTGAAGCAATCGATCGATGGCGTGGCGCAGAGCCAGGGCAAGGCCGCGACGATGGCCGCGGCGTTCGAACGCGGCGATCCGGGCGTCGATCTCGCCCAGGTCATGATCCAGGGGCAGAAGGCCGACCTCTCGTTCCGCGCGATGAACGAAGTGCGCAACAAGATGGTCGATGCCTACAAAGAAATCATGAACATGTCGATCTGACGACATGAGCGCAATGACAGGATTCGGGTTCAACCATGGCAGATAACGGCGTCGCCACCACGGATAGCAACGCGGCTTCGCGCATGCACTCGCTGAAATCGCTGGCGCAGACGCCCGCGGCGCGGCAGCTGTTCATGCTCGCGGGCATCGCCGGTGCCGTCGCCATCGGCATCGCCGCGGTGATGTGGTCGCGCGCGCCGAACTACGGGCTTCTTTACGGCGGCCTTGAACAGAAGGACGCCGCCGCTGTCACGCAGGCGCTGCAGGCCAGCAACACCCAGTACACCCTGAGCGCCGACGGCAGCTCGATCTTCGTGCCCGCCGCCGATGTCGCGGGTATCCGCCTGAAGCTCGCCGGCCAGGGCCTGCCGCAAGGCAGCGCCGCCAGCTCGATGCCGCAGACGGATTCGCCGTTCGGCATGAGCGATATGGCCGAGCGCACCCGCTACCAGTCGATGCTGGAGAACGACCTCTCCAATACCATCGCGGGCCTGCAGTCCGTGCGCGCCGCGCGCGTGCACCTCGCCCTGCCCAAGCCATCCGCCTTCATCCGCGACAACAAGCCGGCAAGCGCGTCGGTCGTCGTCACGCTCTACCCGGGCCGCCAGCTCGACCAGGGCCAGGTCGCCGCCATCGTCCACCTGATCGCGGCAAGCGTGCCGGGCCTGGACACGCGCCAGGTGTCGGTGATCGACCAGACCGGCAACCTGCTCACCGTGAGCGACCCGGACAGTGCCCAGGCCATCGGCGACAGCCGTCTGCGCCTGTCCAACCGCATCGAGGCTACCTACACGCAGCGCGTCGAAGACCTGCTCACGCCCCTCGTCGGCGCCGGCAAGGTACGCGCCCAGGTTTTCGCCGATCTCGATTTCTCGCAGACCGAAAAGGCCAGCGAAACCTTCAACCACGACAACCCGGCACTGCGCAGCGAGCAGACCAGCAGCGATACCCGCACCGAGCCGGCGAACAACGGCGGCGTGCCGGGTGCGCTCAGCAACCAGCCGCCCAATACCGGCGCCAACGCGACGGCCGCGAATCCCGCCGCCGGCGGCAAGCCCGGCGCACAGGCATCCGCGACGCAGACCGCCCAGCAGACGCCGACCCAGAAGACCGAGAGCGCCACGCGCAACTACGAACTCGATCGCACCGTGAGCCACGTGACCGATCCGGCCGGCAAGGTGGCGCGCCTGTCCGTGGCCGTGGTGGTCGACAACAAGCAAGTGCCCGACAAGGACGGCAAGTTCAAGAGCGTGCCTTTCACGCAGGAAGAATTGTCGCGCCTGACCGAACTCACGAAGAACGCCGTCGGCTTCAGTGCCGAGCGCGGCGACAGTGTCAGCGTCATCAACGAACCGTTCCGCGGAAATATCCTCGAGGAAGCGCCGCAGGCCACCCCGTTCTGGGAGCGCCCGGGCATGCTCGACCTCATCAAGCAGGGCCTCGGCGTGATGATCGCGCTGATCGTGGGCTTCTTCGTGCTGCGCCCGATCCTCAAGGGCCTGCTGAAGCCGGCGCCGCTGGCCATGAACAACGTCGCACTCGCCGGGCCGATGCCCACCGTCTCGGTGATGGTGGACGACGACGACATCGCACCGGACCGCGTGTCCACCTCGCAGGCCCAGCTCGGTTCCCCCGCGCTGCTGGCCTACGAACAGAAGGTAGGCCTTGCCAAGCGCATGGCCGCCGAAAACCCGAAGCAGGTGGCACAGGTCGTGAAGAGCTGGGTATCCGAAGATGGCAGCTGAGCAGAAAGAGGCCCTCACGGGCGCACAGAAGGCGGCGATCCTCCTCCTCACCCTGGGTGAAGAAGACGCGGCGTCCATCCTCAAGCACCTCGGCGCACGCGACGTGCAGGCCGTGGGCACGGCGATGGCCGCGCTGAAGAACGTCAGCAAGGAGCAGGTCGACCAGGTGCTCACCAAGCTCCAGGAAGACGTGGGCCAGCACACCGCCATCGGCGTCGGCACCGAGGAATACATCCGCCGCATCCTCGTCAACGCGCTGGGTGAGAACAAGGCCGGCGGCCTCATCGACCGCATCCTCCTGGGCCGCAGCAGCAAGGGCCTGGAATCGCTGAAGTGGATGGAGAGCCGCGCCATCGCCGAAATGATCGGCCAGGAACACCCGCAGATCATCGCGCTGGTGCTCGCCCACCTCGAGGCCGACCAGGCCGCGGAAGTCATCGGCTATATGCCGGCGCGCACGCGCAGCGACGTGGTGATGCGTATCGCCACGCTCGACGGCGTGCAGCCGCATGCGCTGAACGAGCTGGACGAGATCATGGAACGCCAGTTCTCCGGCAACTCCACCAAGCTGAAGTCGGCCACGGTCGGCGGGCTCAAGGCCGCGGCGGACATCCTCAACGCGATGGAAACCTCCCGCGAGGCCGAGCTGATGGCCTCGATCCGCGGTATCGACTCCGGCCTCGGCGAGCGCATCGAGGAACTGATGTTCGTCTTCGACGACCTGGCCGACCTCGACGACCGCAGCATGCAGACATTGCTGCGCGAAGTGCCGTCGGCGCGTCTCATCACCGCGCTCAAGGGTGCGGAAAGCGCCATCCGCGAGAAGATTTTCTCGAACATGTCCAAGCGTGCCGCCGACATGCTGCGCGACGACCTCGAGGTCAAGGGACCGGTCCGTCTCTCCGAGGTGGACGCGGCGCAGAAGGAAGTCCTTGCCACCGCGCGTCGCCTGGCTGACGCGGGCCAGATCAATCTCGCCGGCGGCGGGGAAGAGTTCGTCTGATGAGCCTCACCTCGATCCTCGCGCGCGAGCGCGTCGCCCAGTTCGAACGTTGGGAGTTGCCCGTCGTCGGCGCGGCCGAGGCGCAGGATGCCGAAGCGCCCGACGAAGGCCCGCCGCGGCCCACGGTCGCCGAGATCGAGGCGATCGAGCGGCAGGCGCGGGAGGAAGGTTTCAATGCCGGTCTCAACGAGGGCAGGGCGATGGCGAAACGCGAGCTGGCCGCGCAGGTGGCCCGGCTCGATGCCCTGTTCGCCGCCGTGGAGCGGCCCTTCGCGGACCTGGATAACGACGTGGCCGGCGACCTCGCCCTGCTGGCGACGACGATCGCCGAGCGCGTGCTCGGTTACGAACTGGCGACGCGTCCCGAGAAGATCGTCGAGGTGGTGCGCCAGGCCGTCGACGTGCTGCCGGCCGCCACGCGCCACCTGAAGATTCACCTGAATCCCGCCGACGCGGCCATCGTGCGCGAGCACCGCTCGTCGCTCGACCACGAGGGCACGATCGTCGACGATCCCGCATTGGAGCGGGGCGACGTGCGGCTGGAAAGCGAGCATTCCCGTCTCGACGCGCGTGTGCGCACCCGGCTCGCCGCCGTGGTCGACAGCGTGCTCCAGGGCCGCGACGGTTCCGGCGACGACGGCGAGGCGGAGGCGTCGTGAGCGCCGACCGCCACGTGGCCACGCGCAACGCGCACTGGCGCGAGACGCTGGCCGCGCAGCGCGCGAGCGCCGAGCACGTGCGGCCCCTGCAGGCCGAGGGCAAGCTGCGCCGCGTGGTCGGGCTCACGCTCGAAGCGGTCGGTTGCGAGGCGCCCGTGGGCGCCCGCTGCATGGTCGCGGGCGCCGACGGCAAGCAGTTGGAAACCGAAGTCGTCGGGTTTTCCGATGGCCGCCTCCTGCTCATGCCGACCGGCGAGATGCATGGCGTGTTGCCGAACGCGCGGGTCACGCCCGTTGCGGCGGTGTCCGGCATTCCGGTGGGCGATGCCCTGCTGGGCCGCGTGATCGGCTCCGACGGCGTGCCGCTCGACGGCCAGGGACCGCTGCTGGTGCGCGAGCGCGCGCCGCTCCGCCGCGAGCCGATCAATCCCATGCTGCGCCAGCCGATCGACACGCCGCTGGACACCGGTGTGCGTGCGATCAACTCCCTGCTTACCGTGGGACGCGGTCAGCGCATCGGCCTGTTCGCCGGTTCGGGCGTCGGCAAGTCCACTCTCATGGGCATGATGACCCGCTTCACGAATGCGGACGTCGTGGTGGTGGGCCTGATCGGCGAACGCGGCCGCGAAGTAAAGGAGTTCGTCGACCACACCCTGGGCGAAGAGGGCCGCCGCCGCGCGGTCGTCATCGCCGCGCCGGCGGACGCGCCGCCGCTGTCGCGCCTGCGTGGCGCACAGGTGGCGACTGCCGTCGCCGAGCATTTCCGCGATCAGGGCAAGCGCGTGCTGCTGCTGATGGATTCGCTCACGCGTTACGCGCAGGCGCAGCGCGAGATCGCGCTGGCCATCGGCGAGCCCCCGGCCACGAAGGGTTACCCGCCGTCGGTGTTCGCGATGCTGCCTGCGCTTGTCGAACGCGCGGGCAACGATGCGGAGGGGCGGGGCTCCATCACCGCCTTCTACACCGTGCTGACCGAGGGCGACGATTACCGCCACGATCCCATCGCCGATTCGGCCCGCGCGATCCTCGACGGCCATATCGTCCTCTCGCGCGACCTGGCCGAAGCCGGCCATTACCCGGCCATCGACATCGAGGCATCGATCAGCCGCGTCATGCCCGCCGTGGTGACGAAGGAGCACATGCGTTCGGCGCAACGCTTCCGGCAAGTCTATTCCGCCTACCGTCAGCAGCGCGACCTCATCGCGGTGGGTGCCTACCAGAAGGGCAGCGATCCGCGCACCGACGAGGCGATCGCGCTCTATCCGCGGCTTTCGGCTTTCCTCCAGCAGGAAACCGATGTGCCTGTGAACATCGAGGAAGCCGAAGCCGCCCTCGCCGAATCCACGCAGGTGGCCTGATGCCTTCGCGCGCCGACCGCCTGCAACCCGTCGTCGACCTCGCCGCCGAGAAGGCCGAGGACGCCACGCGCGCGCTCGCCGCACAGCAGCGCGCGTTGGCGGACGCCGAACGCCAGTTGACGGAACTGCGCCGTTATCGCAACGAGTACGCGGAGATGCCGAGCGGCATCGGCGTGAGCGCGCTGCTCAACCGGCAGCAGTTCCTGCAGAAGATCGACGTGGCGATCGTCCAGCAGCTGGGCGAGGTACAGCGGCGCGAGCGCGCGCTCGACCGCGCCCGCAAGGACTGGACCGACGCCCGCGGCCGCGCGAAGGCGCTGGACACGGTCACCACCAGATATCGCGAGCAGGAACGCAAGACGCAGGATCGCCGTGAGCAGGAGCAGGCCGACGAGCGCTCGCAATACCGCCGTCCGCCACGGAGCGAGGGCTGACGTGTCGCAACGTCGGCTCCTCCCATCGAACGCATCGAACCGGATCAATCGCATGAACAACGCCACCCTCGCCCTCAACGTCGCCCGCCCCCCCGCGCCGACCACGCCGCCGGTGACGGGGCATGGCCAGGACGACGTGCCGTCCTCGAAGCGCTTCGACGCCGCCCTCGCCGATGCGCGTGCGCCGCGCAAGCCGGCGGAAGGCGCCCCGAAGGACAAGGACGCGCCGCCGCCGGCGAAAGCCGCCGGCGCGAAGGCTGGCGCGAAACAGGACGACAAGTCCGAGAAGCACGACGACGAGTCCGCCGACGATGCCTCGATCGCCACGACGATGCTCTCGCTGATCGGCGTGCCGCCCGCCGTGACAGGGGGTGCCGCCAAGGCATTGGGCGCCGCGAAGGACGCGGCTGTCGGTGCCGCCGGTGCGGGTGCCGGGCTCGGTGTCGCCGGCCCGCTCGCGGGCATCCTTCCCGGTACCGCGGCGGCCGACGCCGAGGCGACGGCCGGCCTCAAGGATGCGACCGCCGCTTCGACCGGCCTCGCAGCCGACGCATTGCCGGCCGGCACCCTTGCGGGTGCGACGGCCACGGCGCCTTCGTTCGTCGCATTGCTCGCGACCCAGGTGGGTGCGAAGGCGGCGAAGGACGACGGCTCCTCCGTCGACGCGGCCAATGCCAGCCCGATGCCGTTCGCGCATGCGCAGGGCGCCGGGCAGGGCGCGCCCAGCGTGCAGCTGCAGGCCACGCAGCCGGCCACGTCGCCGCAATTCGCCCAGGAACTCGGCGAGCAGATCGCGTGGATGGGCTCGGGCCAGGTGAAGGAGGCGCGGATCAAGCTGCATCCGGAAGAACTCGGCAGCATGGACGTTCGCGTCAACGTGGACGGCGGCAAGGTCAATGTGGCCGTCATCGCCCAGCATCCGGCCGCCGTGCACGCCGTGCAGCAGACACTGTCCCAGCTCGACAGCATGCTCGCCCACCATGGCCTTTCGCTCGGTCAGGCCGACGTCGGCCAGCGGCAGGCGGGGCAGGGTGGGGAGGGCGGCAACGGAAACGCATCGGATCAGTCCGGCGATGCCGGTTCGGCCGGCGTCGAAACGATCGCCACCTCGCGCCTCTCCCGCGGCCTCGTCGATGAAGTTGCCTGATGGTGCGCAATCCATGTGGGAGCCGCTTCAGCGGCGATCCCGCGGCAGCGGGCAATCTTGCCGCAAGTCGCCATCGCCGCTGAAGCGGCTCCCACAGAAAAGTACGTCAAACTTCCGACGTTAAAGCTGGCACGACGATTGCACGTCACCTGTAAGCTCAACGCATCCACGCATTCCCAAGAGGTTTACCCCGCATGGCCGCAGCACCCACGGACGCCACCGAAGGCACCCCCAAGAAGAAAAAGAAGGGCAGCCTGCTGCTCATCGGTGCGCTCGTCGTGCTCGTGGCCGGCGGCGCGGGTGGCTGGGTGCTGATGAAGGGTGGCAAGGGCGGCCCCGAGGGCGCCGCGACCGCGGCCAAGTCGAAGCCGGCGATCTACCTGCAGCTCGATCCGGCCTTCGTCGTCAACTTCCAGGACGCCGCCGCCCTGCGCTTCCTCCAGGTCGGCGTGAACGTCATGTCGTACGATCCGGAAGCCATCGCCGCAGCGAAGGAAGCCGATCCGGAGATCCGCAACGCGCTGCTGATGCTCTTTTCGGCGCAGGACGTGAAGAGCCTCTCCGACGTGAAAGGCAAGCAGAAGCTCCAGGCGGCCGCGCTGGCGGAGATCCAGCGGATCCTGCAGCAGAAGATCGGCCGTCCGGGCGTCGACGCCGTCTTCTTCACCAGCTTCATCATGCAGTGAAGGGCTCGCGGCCATGAGCGACATCCTTACCCAGGAAGAAATCGATGCCCTGCTGGCGGGCGTGGAGGGCGGCGCGGTCGAGACCGAGGTCGAGCTTCCGCCCCCCGGCGGCATACTGGACTACGATTTCACCCAGCAGGACCGCATCGTTCGCGGCCGCCTGCCCACGCTGGAAATGGTCAACGACCGTTTCGCCCGCTACTTCCGCGCCAACCTGTTCAACGTGCTGCGCAAGGCGTGCGAGGTGTCGGTCCTCGGCGTGAAGATGACCAAGTTCAACGAGTACGTGCACTCGCTGGCCGTCCCGAGCAACCTCAACCTGATCCGTATCAAGCCGCTGCGCGGTACCGCGCTGATGGTGTTCGAGCCACGCCTGGTCTTCACCGTCATCGACAACTTCTTCGGTGGCGACGGACGCTACCACGCGCGCATCGAGGGCCGCGACTTCACGCCCACCGAGAACCGCGTGATCCAGATCGTGCTGCAGGAAGCCTTTGGCGCCATGGCCGAGGCCTGGGCGCCCGTGCTGAGGATGAACTTCGAGTTCCTGAATTCGGAGATCAACCCGCAGTTCGCGAACATCGTGAGCCCCACCGAGACGGTGGTGGTGTCCCGCTTCCATATCGAACTGGATGGCGGCGGCGGGGAAGTGCACCTGACCTTGCCGTATTCGATGGTGGAGCCGATCCGCGAACTCCTCGACGCGGGCGTACAGAGCGACCGCGCCGAGCGCGACGAGCGCTGGATCCAGAACCTGCACGAGGAAATCCTCGACGCGGAAGTGGAGATCACTTCGATGCTGGCCGAGGCGCGTCTGACCATCGGGGATTTCCTGCACCTGCGCAAGGGCGACGTGATTCCCATCAGCCTCCCTGAGACGGCCACGGTGTTCGCCGAGGACGTGCCGATTTTCCGCGGCCGCATGGCGAACTCCAACGGCAACAAGGCGATCCAGTTCGAGTCGCTGCTGCGGCGGAGCGCGCCCCGGCCGACGCCCGTGCCGACCCAGCCGGTGACCGAGCCGGCGTGAGGTCGAATGCTCCGCCGCGTCGCGGCGGGCTCGCCGCTATAGCGGCTCCTACAGGTCGGCGCCTCCCCCTTCGGGCGCTGCCCCCATTCCGACACGTCCCCCCCCTTTCGACACGCCCCCCCTTCCGACACGTCTCCCCCTTCCGACACGCCCCTCCCTTCCGACACGCCCCTCCCTTCCGACACGCCCCTCCCTTCCGACACGCCCCTCCCTTCCGACACGCCCCTCCCTTCCGACACGCCCCTCCCTTCCGACACGCCCCTTGTAGGAGCCGCTATAGCGGCGAGTCGCCGGCAGGCGGCATGCTCGGGACACCGTCAATGCCCCGTCACGGCGACTAACTGCCGTCGAGCGTCAGGTTTCCGTCTGCCCTCCCGCGTCACCTTCGTCCCGTTCCCGGAGTGGTCGCTCCAAGTGGTTGATGTGATGTGCAAATTGGCTCATCACAGAGCGCCGAGCGCATGGCACGCCGCTTGCTTCAAGAGCCATGCACCGCAGCTCTCGCCCTCTGTAGGAACGGAAATGAACGAAACCACCCTCGACGAACTGGAACCCGGCAGCGACGCTTCGCTGGCTTCCACCATTGGCCTCGGCAACGAAGTGAACCTTGACGTCATCCTCGACGTGCCGGTCACCATGGCCATGGAAGTCGGCCGCACCAAGATCAGCATCCGCAACCTGCTCCAGCTCAACCAGGGCTCGGTGGTCGAACTCGACCGCGCCGCCGGCGAACCCCTCGACGTGTTCGTCAACGGCACCCTCGTCGCCCACGGCGAAGTCGTCGTCATCAACGAGAAATTCGGTATCCGGCTGACCGACGTGATCAGCCCGGCCGAGCGCGTCCGCAAGCTGCGGTGATCCCGATGCGCCGTTTCGCCGCCGCCCTCGCTGGCGGCTTCCTTCCCTGCGCCCTGATGGCGGCCCCGGTCGCCGCGCCCGCCGTCGATTCGGGTGCGGAACTGCTCCGCGTCCTGGTCAGCCTGCTCGGCGTGGTGGCGCTCATCTTCTTCGTCGGCTGGCTCAGCCGTCGTGCCCAGGCGCGCGTGCGTCAGGGCGGCAGGAAGATCCGCGTGATCGAGTCGATGCCGGTGGGCGTCAAGGAAAAGATCGTGTTGCTCGAAGTAGGCGGCACCCAGCTCCTGGTCGGCGCCTCGCCGACGGGTGGCCTGCGCACGCTGCATGTGCTGGACACGCCGGTACAGGACGATCCGGCCGCTCCGGCCGCGCCGACGATTCGCGGTTTTCGCGACGTGCTGGCGCAGTGGAGGCGCCCATGAGGCTCGGGTTTTCCTGGCCCGGCCGCCGTCGTTCCCGCGAAGGCGGGAACCCCGCGCCTTCGTCAGCGCGGCGGAAGTCGCTGGGCTCCTGCCTGCGCAGGAGCGACGTGTGGGTGATGTTGCTGCTCTTCCTGTTTCCCGTCGTTGCTTTCGCCGCCGATCAGACCCAGCCGGGTATTCCTGTGCTGAACGTGCAACCCGGCGCGAACGGCGGCCAGACCTGGTCGCTGTCGATCCAGGTGCTGGCGCTGATGACGGCGCTCACCGCGCTGCCGGCGATCCTGCTCATGATGACCTCGTTCACCCGCATCGTCATCGTGCTGGGATTCCTGCGCCAGGCCCTCGGCACGAACAGCACGCCGCCGAACCAGGTGATCCTCGGCCTCTCGCTGTTCCTCACGCTGTTCGTGATGACGCCGGTGCTCAACAAGGCGTACGACGCGGGCATCAAGCCGTACATGGACGGCCAGATAAACGTACAGGAAGCCCTGCCGCTCGCCGCCGCGCCGTTCCGTCACTTCATGCTCGAGCAGACCCGCGAACCCGACCTCCAGCTGTTCACGAAGCTGGCCGGCGAGCAACCCTATGCCGACAAGGACGCCGTGCCGTATCGCGTCGCGCTGCCGGCCTTCGTGACCAGCGAACTGAAGACCGCGTTCCAGATGGGCTTCCTCCTGTTCATTCCCTTCCTCATCATCGACCTCGTGGTGGCCTCGGTGCTGATGTCGATGGGCATGATGATGGTCTCGCCCATGATCATCTCGCTGCCCTTCAAGATCATGCTGTTCGTGCTGGTCGACGGCTGGACCCTGCTGCTCGGTACCCTGGCGGGGAGCTTCTTCCAGTGACGCCCGAATCGGTCATTGGCTTCGGCCAGCAGGCCCTGCACATCGCGATGCTGATCGGCGCGCCGCTGCTGCTCACGGCGCTCGCCGTGGGTCTCATCATCGGCATGGTGCAGGCGGCCACGCAGATCAACGAACAGACGCTCAGCTTCATCCCGAAGCTGATCTCCATGGCCCTGGTGATGATCGTCGCCGGCCCCTGGATGCTGCGCACGCTGGTGGAATTCACCCGTACGCTCATCGAGAACCTGCCCCAGGCGGTGCGTTGATGCCGATCGATCTCGGCCAGCTCGAAGCCTGGGTCGGCAGCGCATGCTGGGCGTTGGCCCGCATCGCCGGCCTGCTGCTCGTGGCACCGGTGCTGGGCGCCACGACGATTCCGGCCCGGATCCGCATCGGCCTGGCCCTGCTGCTGACGATGGCCCTCGCTCCGCTGGCGCCGCTGGACATCCGTCCGCTGTCCGCGCAGGGCGTGGCGACGCTGGCCCAGCAGGTGCTGGTGGGCGCTTCCCTCGGTTTCGTCCTCAAGCTGGTGTTCGAGGCCGTGTCGTTCGGCGGGCAGATCGTGTCGCAGGCGATGAGCCTCGGCTTCGCGGAGACGGTCAACCCGGGTGTCGGCGGTACCACGCCGGTGCTCAGCCAGTTCTACATGATGTTGGTGACCCTGCTGTTCCTCGTGATGAACGGCCACCTGCAACTCATTTCCCTGCTAGCCGACAGCTTCCGCACGCTGCCGGTAGGCCAGCAGGGGATCGGCGCGGACGGCCTGTGGGGCGTGCTCGGATTCGCCGGCCACCTGTTCACCGGCGCGGTGCGCGTGGCGCTGCCCGCGCTCACCGCCACCCTGGTGGTGAACCTCGGTTTCGGCGCGATCAGCCGGTCCGCACCGTCGATGAACCTGTTCGCGGTGGGCTTCCCCATCACCATCTGCCTCGGCCTGCTGGCCGTGTGGCTCGCCTTGCGCGCCCTGCCGGGCGCGTTCGATTCGCTGCAGACCGACGCGTGGGAAACCATGCGCGGGCTTATCGGGAGGTAGCGCCATGAGCGAAACCGATAAGGAAGACCGCACCGAAGCCCCCAGCGAAAAACGCCTTCGCGAAGCCCGCGAGAAGGGCGACCTGCCGCGTTCGCGCGACCTCTCCACGGCCGTGGTGGTGCTCGCCGGCGTGACGACGATGATCGCCTCGCGCGACCAGATGGCCACGCATGCGGCCAACATCATGCGCGTCGGCCTGCGTTACTCGCGGGACGACCTGTTCGCCGTCGACGGCCTGCGCCATGCCTTGATGACTGCCGCCGCGGAAGGCCTGCGACTGCTCGGTCCGCTGTTCGCCGTGACCATGGTCGCCGCCATCGCCGCACCGGCCCTCATGGGTGGCCTCAATTTCTCCGGCCAGGCGCTTCTTCCGAAATTCGACCGCCTGGACCCGATCAAGGGTTTCTCCCGCCTCGTCTCGCTGAACGGTCTGGTCGAGCTGGGTAAGTCCCTGCTCAAGCTGGCGCTGATCGGCGGTGCCCTGGTCTGGTTCCTGAAGCGCTCCACGCAGGAGATGTACGCCGCAGGCACCGGGCCGGTGGCGAACGGCATCGCCCATGCGCTGGGCATCCTGGGCCACGCTTCGCTCGTCTTCGCCTGCGCCCTCGGCGCCATCGCCCTCGTCGATGCGCCGTGGCAGAAATTCAGCTTCACCAAGAAGATGAAGATGACCAAGCAGGAAGTGAAGGACGAGCACAAGGAAAACGAGGGCAGTCCGGAACTGAAGTCGAAGATCCGCCAGATGCAGCACCAGATGGCGCGGCGCCGGATGATGGAAGACGTGCCGACGGCGGACGTGATCGTGACCAACCCGACCCACTTCGCGGTGGCGCTCAAGTACGACGAAGACCGCATGGGCGCGCCGCGCGTGGTGGCCAAGGGCGTGGACGTGATCGCCCAGCAGATCCGCGACGTGGCCGGCGGCGCGAAGGTGCCGGTGGTCGAAGCCGCGCCGTTGGCACGCGCCTTGTATCACACGACGGAAATCGGACGCGAAATCCCCTCGGCGCTCTATATCGCCGTGGCGCAGATCCTGGCCTACGTGTTCCGGCTGAAGCAGGCGATCGCCGTGGGCGATCTCCCGCCCGATCTCCCGAAGCAGGACATCGACCCTGATCTCATGGGTCCCTACCGCATGGACAACTGACGATGGCAGCCAGCAGCACCACCCTCATGGGCACCTTCCGCCAGATCGGCCGCCGCGGCATCGCGGCGCCGCTGGCGATGCTGGTCATGCTCGGCATGATGATGTTGCCCTTGCCGCCCTTCGTGCTGGACCTGCTGTTCACCTTCAACATCGCGCTGTCGCTGGTGATCCTGCTGGCCACGATGTACGTGATGCGCCCGCTGGAACTGGCCTCGTTCCCCACCGTGGTGTTGTTCGCCACGCTGCTTCGCCTCGCGCTGAACATCGCCTCCACCCGCGTGGTGCTGCTGCATGGTCATAACGGCCCGGGCGCCGCCGGCAAGGTCATCGAGGCCTTCGGCGAGTTCGTCATCGGCGGCAACTTCGCCGTCGGCTTCGTGGTGTTCGCCATCCTCACCATCATCAACTTCGTGGTGGTGACCAAGGGTGCGACCCGCGTCTCCGAGGTGACGGCGCGCTTCACCCTCGACGCCATGCCCGGCAAGCAGATGGCCATCGACGCCGACCTCAACGCCGGCCTGCTGACGCAGGAACAGGCTCGCGAGCGCCGCCAGGAAGTGCGCGAGGAAGCGGATTTCTACGGCTCGATGGACGGTGCGTCCAAGTTCGTCCGCGGCGATGCCACGGCCGGCATGCTGATCCTCGCCATCAACATCATCGGCGGCTTCTTCATCGGCATGCTCCAGCACGGGCTTTCCGCCGCCGAAGCCGCGCGCACCTATACGCTGCTGACGATCGGCGACGGCCTCGTCGCCCAGGTGCCGGGACTCATGCTCTCGATCGCGACGGCGGTGATCGTCACCCGCGTGTCGAAATCGCAGGAAATGGGCAAGCAGGTGATGGGCCAGCTGTTCGGCCAGCCGAAGGCGCTGGCCGTGGCCGCCGCCGTGCTCGGCACCATGGGCCTCATCCCGGGCATGCCGAACCTGCCGTTCCTCATCCTGGCCGCGATCGCCGGCTTCGGTGCGTGGAAGCTCCACCAGCAGCAGATGGATGCCGCCGCCGGCGTCGCCGCCGGCACGGCCGGGCCGGGCACGGAGCTGGCGCTGGAATCGACGCCGCCGGCCGAGCGCCTTGAACTCTCCTGGGAGGACGTGGCCCAGGTCGACACCATCGGCCTGGAAGTGGGTTATCGCCTCATTCCCCTGGTGGACAAGGCACAGGGCGGCGAATTGATGGCGCGGATCAAGTCCGTCCGCCGCAAGCTGTCGCAGGAACTGGGTTTCCTGGTGCCCTCGGTGCACATCCGCGACAACCTCGACCTCGCCCCGCACGGCTACCGCATCTCGCTGATGGGCGTGCCGATGGGCGAGGCGGAAATCCATACCGAGCGCATGCTCGCGATCGACCCGGGCCGCGTGCATGGCACGATCAACGGCATCGCCACGCGCGACCCGGCCTTCGGCCTCGACGCCGTGTGGATCGAGCCGGGCATGCGCGAGCACGCGCAGACCCTCGGTTACACGGTGGTCGATCCGGCCACGGTGATCGCCACGCACCTTTCGCACATCCTGCAGAACCACGCCCACGAGCTCATCGGCCACCAGGACGTGCAGCAGCTGCTCGACCGCCTGGCCCAGCAGACGCCGAAGCTGGTGGAGGACCTCGTGCCGAAGCGCCTGTCGCTCGGCGCCGTGGTCAAGGTGCTGCAAAACCTGCTTGCCGAGCGCGTACCCATCCGCAACTTCCGCGGCATCGTGGAATCGCTGGCCGAGCACGCGGGGCAGAGCCAGGACCCGGGCGTGCTCGCCGCGGCGGTGCGCGTCACCCTCGGCCGACAGATCGTCCAGGAAATCGCCGGTCTGGGCACGGAAGTTCCCGTCATTACTTTGGCGCCGGAACTGGAGCAGATCCTTCTGCAGTCGCTGCAAGGCGGCGGTCCCGCTGGCGCGGCTGTCGAACCGGGGCTCGCCGATCGCCTGCAGCAGAGCGTCGCCGATGCGGCGCGGCGCCAGGAAGCGGCGGGCGAACCGGCTGTCCTGCTGGTCTCGCCGGCGCTTCGTCCCTGGCTTTCGCGCTTCACCCGTCATGTGGCCCAAAACCTGCATGTACTTGCTTACAACGAGGTTCCGGACAACCGACGCGTCAAGCTGGTGACGGCCCTCGGACGGTAAGACATGAACACCCGCGCGGTTGGGGCGCGGACCATCGAACAGGCAGCGCGCTTCGGGATGAGGGCGCCAGGATGAGGAAAGGATAGAGGCATGAAAATCAAACGATTCGTTGCGCCGGATATGCGCCAGGCCATGCGCCAGGTTCGGGACGAGCAGGGGCCGGACGCCGTGATCCTGTCCACCCGCCGGCTCGACGACGGCATCGAGATCATCGCCGCCCTCGACTACGACGAGGCGCTGGTGCGCGAGGCCGGCTTCGGCATCGAGTCGCCGAAGCGCGAGGAAGTCCCGGCGCGCGCCCTCCGCGACGAAGCCGAGCGTGCCGCGCGCATCGACCAGGCCCGCGCCGCCACGGCGGCCGCAGTGGAACGCGCCGCGAAGTCCGGTGCGCCGGCCAGCGCGAATGCGCCGCAGCGCCAGTCCAGCGCCGCGCTGGCCGCGAGCGTGGCCGACGTGGTGCGCGCGGCCACCGTCGTGCCGAACAACGATGCCGCCGTGAACGGCGTGCGCGCCGAGATCAACAACCTGCGCGAGATGCTCGAAGTCCAGCTCTCCACCCTCGCCTGGAACCAGATGGATCGCGAGCAGCCGCTGCGCGCCCGCGTGCTGCGCGAGATGACCCGCCTGGGCATCGACGGCGACGTCGCGCGTGCGCTGTGCGCCGAACTGCCGCCGGGCATGACCTCCGACCAGGCCCGCTACCTGCCGTTGGGGCTGCTCTCGCGCAACATCCGCACCAGCGGACGCCATTTCGACACGGCCGGCGGTGGCGTCACCGCGCTGGTCGGCACCACCGGTGTGGGCAAGACCACCACGATCGCCAAGCTCGCCGCGCGCGCCGTGCTGCGCCATGGCGCCTCGAACGTCGCGTTGATCAGCGCGGACCAGTACCGCATCGGCGCCGGCGCGCAGCTCGAGCATTACGGCCGCTTGCTCGGCGTGCGCGTGTTCAACGCCCACGATGCCACCAGCTTGCGCAATGTGCTCCTCCAGCTGCGCGGCAAGCACACCGTGCTGGTGGACACGGCCGGCCTGGCCGGCAACGACCCCAAGCTGCAGCAGCAGTTCGAGACGCTGCGCGCCACCTCCGACGTGCGCGTCTGCCTGGTGCTCGCGGCCAACGCGCAGGCCCAGGCCATCGACGGCGCCATCCGGGCCTACGCGCCGCTGGCGCCGCAGACCGCCATCCTCACCAAGCTCGACGAGGCGCCGCTCATCGGCGGCGCGCTCTCGGCCCTCATCCGCCACAACATGCCGCTGGACTACACGACGGACGGTCAGCGCGTACCCGAGGACATCGCCTCGGCCGATGCGCGCAAGCTCGTCTGCCTCGCGGCACAGCTGTTGAAGCAGCGCAACGAAGAACCCGACGACGCCTTGCTTGCCGAACGTTTCGGCACGGCTGCGCCGGCCCTGGCTTAAGCGGCCTAACGGACCATAGACAGAAACACACGGGCAGTGACTTCCTTCATGAGCACACACGTCGATTCCACCCAGGCCGCCGGACTCAACTGGCTCGCCGACCGTCGCCCCACCCGCAGCATCGCGATCGCCGGTGGAAAGGGTGGCGTGGGCAAGACCACGGTGGCGGTCAACCTCGGCATGGCGCTCGCGATGGGCGGCCGTGATGTCCTCCTGCTCGACGCCGACCTCGCCATGGCGAACATCGACGTCCTGCTCGGCCTGCAGCCCACCCGCCACCTGGGCCACATGCTGGAAGGGGAGTGCCGGATCGAGGACCTCATCCTCGAGGCCGCCCACGGCCTGAAGGTGATTCCGGCCACCTCCGGCGCGCGGCGCATGGCGCAGCTGCCGAACATCGAGCACGCGGCGGTCATCCGGGCCTTCGACGAATACCCGCTGGCGCCGGAGTACCTGATCGTGGACACCGCGGCCGGCATTTCCGACAGTGTGTCCATGTTCGCGGCGGCTTCCGACGAGGTGGTGGTGGTGGTCTGCGACGAGCCGGCCTCGCTCACCGACGCTTACGCCCTGATCAAGGTCATGAGCCGGGAATTCGACGTGAACCGCTTCCGCATCGTGGCCAACATGGTCCGCCACGCCCAGGAGGGCCGCCAGCTGTTCGAGAAGCTGGCGCGGGTGACCAACCGCTTCCTCGACGTGTCCCTGGATTTCATGGGCATGGTCCCGCACGACGAATACCTGCGCCAGGCCATCCGCCGCCAGTCGGCGGTGGTCGACGCCTGGCCGAGCAGCCGGTCCGCGGTCGGATTCAAGAATCTGGCCAGGTCGGTCGATACATGGGGTGAACCCGAGCCCCGGGCACAGGGCCGCATCGGCTTTTTCGCCGAGCGGTCCCACTTGGGAGGAGGGCTGCCACTGTGAGCGTCGCGACCGAATATCTCGAGATCACGCGTATCCCGGCGGATCAACTGGTAAAGACCCACGCGCCGCTGGTGCGCCGTATCGCCTATCACCTGATGGGCAGGCTGCCGCCGAGCGTGGACGCAAACGACCTCATGCAGGCCGGGATGATCGGACTGCTCGAGGCCGCAAGAAATTACTCGCCGACTCGCGCGGCCAGCTTCGAAACCTATGCGGGTATCCGCATACGTGGCGCCATGCTGGACGAACTGCGCAAGACGGACTGGACCCCGCGTTCCGTCCATCGGAAGTTGCGCGAGGTCGCGGAGGTGACGAGGCAGATCGAAAACGAGACGGGTGGCGACGCCGACGACGCGGAAGTGATGAAGCGGCTGGGCATCGACGCCATGGAATACAACCAGATCCTGGCCGACGCGGCGAGCGCGCGGTTGCTGAGCCTGACGGCGCCCGAAGGCGACGAAGGCGCCGCGATCGACGTGGCCGACCCGGATGCCGCGGGTCCGGACGGATTGTTTGAACAGGAAGGCCTGCGCGACGCGCTGGCGCAGTCCATCGACGGGCTGCCCGAGCGCGAAAAGCTGGTCATGTCGCTGTACTACGATGAAGAACTCAACCTGAAGGAAATCGGCGCGGTGCTGGGTGTGAGCGAATCGCGGGTGTGCCAGATCCACGGCCAGGCCCTCATCCGCCTCCGCGCACGCATGTCGGGTTGGAAAGAAAAGCATTGACGAACGCGCAGCAGCAAGGCGGAGAGAAGTTTTGGACAAGAACATGAAGATCCTCGTGGTGGACGATTTCTCCACCATGCGACGCATCGTCAGGAACCTCCTGGTGGAGCTGGGGTTCACCAACACCCTGATCCAGGAGGCCGAGGACGGCAATGCCGCCCTGGCGGTGTTGCGCGCGCAGCCGTTCGACCTGGTGGTCACCGACTGGAACATGCCGAACATGACCGGCATCGACCTGCTCCGCGCGATTCGCGCCGACGCCGCGCTCAAGGCCCTGCCGGTGCTGATGGTCACGGCGGAGAACAACCGCGACCAGATCATCGCCGCCGCGCAGAGCGGCGTGAACGGCTATGTCGTCAAGCCGTTCACCGCGGTCACGCTGAAGGAAAAACTCGACAAGATCTTCGAACGTCTCGCTGCGGCCGCGGGCTAAGGAACGACCCATGAACACGATGCTTTCCACCGGCCACGACGTGGCTCCCGAACTGCGCGAGCTGCTCGACGCAGATGACCCGGCCGCCTTCGAGCAGGCGCTCGACAACCTCCTCCGCACCCGCGAGCAGCACCTGTTCCTGGCCCTGGGTCATCTCGCCCGCGACCTGCACGAATCCGCACGCCGCCTCGCCGCCGACATCTCGCACGACGGTGTGCCGGGCAACATGAGCGACGCGCGCAAGCACCTGCGCGACGTACTCGAGATGAGTTCGCAGGCCGCGCATCGCACGCTCGACTTCAGCGAGAAGCTGCGCCCCCAGGCCCAGGCGCTCGCCCGCCAGGCCGACGAGGTGCTGGTGCTCGACCAGGCCGACCCGGCCTTCGCCGGCAACGCCACGGCGCTGGCCGTGCGCGTGGGCGACTTCGCGCAGAGCTGCGACATCGGCTTCGGCGAAATGGTGGAGGCCCAGTCGTGGCAGGACCTCTCCGGCCAGCGCGTCGCGCAGGTCGAGGCGTTCATGGCCAAGGTCGAATCCTCGCTGGTGGAACTGGTACGCCTGACCGGCTCCCTCGCGGGCGGGGCGGCGCCAGCCGCCGACAAGGTAAGCCAGGACGAAGTGGATCGCCTCCTCAGCGAATTCGGCTTCTGAGCGCCCTATGAGCGTGGAGCTGGACAACGAGCTGCTCAACGTCTTCCTGATCGAGGCACGCGAACTGCTCGAGAGCCTGGGCGAACAGCTCGTGGACCTCGAGTCGTCGCCGGGCGACGTCGACCTGCTGAACGCGGTGTTCCGCGCCTTCCACACCGTGAAGGGCGGCGCGGGCTTCCTCGGCCTGAACCCGATGGTGGAGCTGTGCCATCGCGCCGAGGATCTGCTCAACGAAGCGCGCAACGGGGCCGTCGTGCTCAACGCCGGCTTCATGGACGCGCTGCTGGAGTCGCTCGATCTCCTCAACGACATGATGCGCGCCGCCGACGGTGGCGTGCCGATCGACGCCGCGCCGCGTTCGCTGCTCGACCGCCTGCTGATCCCGGGCCGTGCCGCCTCGGCGCCGCCCGTGGCGCTGGCCGCGCCGATCGCCGCTCCCGCGGCGGCGGTGCCCTCGCGTCCGTACGATCCCATCGAGGACGAATTCGAGGCGATGCTCGACGCCGCGCGCAACGAGCGCGACCCGGCACCCACCTCCTCGGGCACGATCTCCGACGACGAGTTCGAGGCGCTGCTGGATTCGCTCTACGGCACCGGCGCGCCTGGCGCCGAGCCGGATGCCGCCGCCCCCGAGCCGGCGCCGGTGCCCGCACCGGCACCCGCGGCGGCGGCCGGCAACACCATCAGCGACGACGAATTCGAGGCGTTGCTCGACAGCCTTCACGGTGCCGCCGCCCCCGGTGTCGCGGTTGCCGTCGCGCCCGCGGGAACGGACCCGTCCGCGGCGCCTTCGCTCCCGGTATCCGCGCCGGAGCCTGCAAAACCGGCGCCGAAGCCTCAGCCCGAAAAGCGCGCCGCTTCCGCTGCCGAAACTACCGTCCGCGTCGACACGCACCGTCTCGACGGCCTCGTCGACGCAGCCGGCGAACTCGTGCTGGTCCGCAACCGCCTCACCAACCTCGCCCCGCGCGGCACGAACGATCCGATGGAACGCGCCATCGGCGAACTCGAGCGCGTGGCCGAGGACCTGCAGAACGCCGTGCTGCGCATGCGCATGCAGCCGGTGGGCAAGCTGTTCTCGCGTTTCCCGCGCATCGTCCGCGATCTTGCCCGCCAGCTCGGCAAGGAGATCGAGCTGGTCACGGAAGGCGAAGAAACCGATATCGACCGCACCGTGGTGGAAGCACTGGCCGATCCGCTGGTGCACCTGCTGCGCAACTCGGTGGATCACGGCATCGAGATGCCCGACGTGCGCGAGCGCGAGGGGAAGCCGCGCTCCGGCACGGTCCGTCTCGCCGCCGGCCAGTTCGGCGACCGCATCGTCATCACCGTCACCGACGACGGCAAGGGCATGGACCCCGAGGTCCTGCGCCGCAAGGCCGTCGAAAAGGGCCTGATGGACGAGGAGCAGGCGGCGCGCCTCGACGAGCGCGAGTGCTACGAGATCGTCTTCCGTCCGGGCTTCTCCACCGCCAGCCAGGTGTCCGACATCTCCGGGCGCGGTGTCGGCATGGACGTGGTCAAGACGAAGATCGTCGAACTCGGCGGCACGTTGTCCATCGACTCGCGGGTGGGCCACGGCAGCACCGTGCGCCTTTCGGTGCCGCTCACCCTGGCCATCCTGCGCGTGCTCATGGTGCGCGTGGGCAACCGCCTGCTTTCGCTGCCACTGTCCAACGTGGCCGAAGTGTTCGAACTCGTGCCGGGACAGATCCAGGAACTCGACGGTCGCATCGTCGCGTCGCATCGCCAACGTGCGCTGCCCCTCGCGGACCTCGGCCGCTGGGCCGGCGCGGCGGGGAAGGGCGGTCACGTCGTCGTGGTGCAGATCGGCCACCAGACGCTCGGCTGCCTCGTCGACGAAGTGCTCGGTCGCGAGGACGTCATGGCCAAGCCGCTCGGCCCTTTCCTCAAGGACGTGCCCGGCGTGGCCGGGGCCACGATCACCGGCGACGGCCGGATCTCGCTCGTGCTCGATCTCTCCGGTCTTGCCGACGATGGCGGCCAGGTCCTGCCCACGTTGAGGATGGCCGTCTGATATGGATATCGTGAGCGTCGTCGGAACGATCCTGGCCTTCGTGGTCATCATCCTGGGCACCATCCTGAAGGGCTCGAGCCTCGACGCCCTGTGGAATCCGGCCGCGTTCATCATCGTCTTCGTCGGTACCTTCGCGGCCCTGCTCGTGCAGACGCCGGGTACCGTCCTCAAGCGGGCCTGGGGCATGCTGCCCTGGGTCTACCGTCCGCCGGATATCGAGTCCGAAGACCTGGTCAGCCGTATCGTCGGGTGGAGCGAGATCTCGCGCCGCACCGGCCTGCTCGGCCTGGAGCCCGCGATCGAGCGCGAAGGGGATCCCTTCATCCGCAAGGGCCTCCAGTTGCTCGTCGACGGTACCGAACCCGACGCCATGCGTTCCGTCCTCGAGGTGGAAGTGTTCGCGCGCGAGCACAACGACATCGAAGGGGCCAAGGTATTCGAGAACGCCGGCGCGTATTCGCCGACCATGGGCATCATCGGCGCCGTCATGGGCCTTATGTCGGTCATGCAGAACCTCGCCGATCCGAGCAAGCTCGGCCATGGCATCGCGGCGGCCTTCGTCGCCACCATTTACGGTATCGGCCTCGCCAACCTGCTGGCGTTACCGATGGCCTCGCGCCTCAAGGGACTCGCGCGGCGCCGTTCGCAGATGCGCGAGATCCTGGTCGAAGGCCTGGTCTCCATCGCGCAGGGCGACAACCCACGCCACATCGAGAGCAAGCTGCAGGGATTCCTGTCGTGAAGCGCCGCCACCACGAGGAACACATCAATCACGAGCGCTGGGCGATCCCTTACGGGGACCTGATCACCCTGCTGCTCGCGTTGTTCGTCGTGATGTATGCGGTGTCGGCGGTGAACGAGACGAAGTTCCGGGTCATGGCGCAGTCCATCAACGAGGCCTTCAACGGCACCGGCAAGGTGATCGAGCCGATCCGCGAGGCCACGCCTGCCGCCCAGGTGCCGCTGCCGAACCAGTCGCGCGCACCCTCGGCCGCGCCGATCGCGAAGATCGACGTACCCATCCCCCCGCGCAACCTGCCGCTGCCCGGGCACGAGGGCGCGGCACCCGAGCGCCAGGAGACGGCGAGCATCAACACGGCTCCCGCGGCGAACACCTCGATCGGCAAGACCGAGGATGCCAGCCTCAGCCAGATTTCCTCGGAAGTGCAGCGGGCCATGAAGCCGCTGATCGACAAGAGCCTGGTCAGCGTCCGCCAGACGCCCGACTGGCTCGAGATCGAAGTGCGCACGGACATCCTGTTCCCGGTCGGGGTAGCGAAGCTGCAGGCGCCCGCGGAAGAGGTGCTGCGCAAGCTGGCGGGCATCCTCGCGCCGTTTCCGAACGCCATGCGCATCGAGGGTTATACGGACAACACGCCCATCGCGACGACGACCTTCCCCTCGAACTGGGAATTGTCGGCCGCGCGAGCGGCCACGGTTGCGCGCCTGCTGACCATCACCGGGGTCGACCCGCATCGAGTCGGCATCATCGGCTGGGGCGAATTCCGTCCCACCGCGAACAACGCCACGGAAGACGGCCGTAACCGGAATCGCCGCGTGCTGATCGTGGTGATGAGCGACAAGGCTGCCCCGGCGCGTTTCTATAGCGACGCCGATCGCGTCGACCTGGCCGCGAGGCCCGCCGCCTCGGGCGGCTCCGCCCCGACGGCGAGCGCGTCCCGCGGCATCGTGGCGCCCACGGCAGGCGCCGCCCGTTTCGCGCCCACCGCGGAGGCCCGCTGATGCGCGTATGGGCGGTGTCCAACCAGAAGGGTGGCGTCGGCAAGACGACGACAACGGTCGCGCTCGGCAGCCTGCTGGCCGGTGCCGGGAAGCGCACGCTGCTGGTGGACATGGATCCGCACGCGTCGCTGTCCGGCTATGTCGGCGTCGAAGGCGGAGCGCACGGCAGCGTGTACGACCTGTTCGGCGTGGGCGGCAATCCGTTGCCGGTGCGCACGCTCGTGCACGCCACGCAGTGGGACCGTCTGAGCGTGTTGCCGGCCTCCGCCGCCATGATCACGCTCGACCGCCAGCTTGGCACACGGCCCGGCATGGGTCTGGTCCTCAGCCAGGCGCTGGCGGAACTCGCGTCCGATTTCGACAACGTGTTGCTGGACTGCCCGCCGACACTTGGCGTGCTGATGGTCAACGCGCTCGCCGCCAGCGATCGCCTGCTCGTGCCGACGCAGACAGAAGCGCTGGCGCTGGCCGGTCTCGAGCGGATGCTGCGCAGCCTCTCGATGATCGAGCGCTCCCGCGGCAAGCCGATGCCGCGCACCATCGTGCCCACCTTGTACGACGCGCGTACGCACGCATCGCGCGCCTGCCTGGCGCAGCTGCGCGAGCAATACGGCGACGACGTGAGCCAGTCGGTGATTCCCACCGATACCCAGATTCGCGAAGCGAGCGCCGCCGGCGTGCCGCTCGCCGCATGGCCGGCGGCGCGACGTGGCGGACTGGCGTATCGCCAGCTGCTGGACGAACTGCTGGCCATGCCCGTGCCGTCCGTGACGGACGCCGCCGCGTGATGCGCGCCATGCAAGACGCCGAACAGATCGTCGCCGACTACCTCGCCGAACTGCTGACCCCGGTCGTCGCGCCCGTGCAGGCGCCCGCGCCCGAGGTAAAGGTGGTAGCGTTCGAGCCCTGGCGCAACACGCCGACCTCGGCTCCTGCGCGCGAGATGGATTGCCGCTACCTGTTGTGCGTGGCCGCGGGTGTGAAGCTCGCAGTGCCGATGGCGGATGTCACCCACGTGATTCCGATGCCACCGCTGACACCCCCGAATTCGAGCAATCCGATCTGCCTCGGGCGCTGGCGTCATCCGAGCGGGGAGGCGCGTGCCGCCGACCTCGCGGCGATCCTTTCGCCCGACCTGAGCGGCGCTCCGACCGTCACGCTGGTGATCCTCCGCGACCGCACCTGGGCGTTGGCCTGTGTGGTGGACGAAGAGCCCGTGGAACTGTCGACGGACATGATCCAGTGGCGCAGCGGCGCCGCGACGCGTCCCTGGCTGGCGGGCATGTCGCTGGAACCCAAATGCGGCGTGGTCGACGTGACCGCGCTGATCGATTGGCTGGAAAAGGAGCTGGGCCCATGACCCATCCTCAACACGACGCGCAAGGCGCGTGGCTCGGCTTCTCCCTGAAAGGGCAGCGCTACGCGGTGTCGCTCGCCAGCGTGCGCGAGGTGATCCGCCCCGGCGACATCACACCGGTGCCGGGTGCCCCCGACGACGTGCTCGGCATCGTGAACCTGCGCGGCCAGATCGTGCCGGTACTCGACGGCCGCCGCCGCTTCGGGCTGGACGGCGCGATGGAAGAGGGGGCGGAAGACGCACGCCGCGTCATCGTCTTCGACGACAGCGGTGGCGTGGTCGGCATGCGCATCGACGTCATCGGCGACATGCTCACCTTCGACGCCGACGATGTGGCCCCGCCACCCCCGGGCCGCGCCGAACGCCGCGACGACCCCGTGAGTGGCGTCATCACCCGCGAGGACGGCTTCATCGCGCTGGTCGACGTCCAGAAGCTATGCCGCGCCTGACCGACATCGGATAACCCGCTGCGCGGGTTCATGTCTTAAGCGGCTACCGGCCTCCGAACGGTACGAAGAACTTGTAGGAGCGCACCTGGGCGCGACCGGGTGCTCGCGAAAGACATGCATACTGCGCTACCGTGTCCCGCGACCCAACGGAGTCCCCCACGCATGAACGCCGCCATCGGATACGTGCTGATCGCCCTCGCGATCCTCAACCTCGTCGGCCTGCTGTTCCTGTTTCGCCGGATCGGCGGCACGGCGCAAACGGCATCGCGTAAGGAACCGGCGGCAACCGTCGCAACGGCCCCCGCACAGGCTCCGTCCGAGCCGGCGATCCCCGCCGATGCCCTCGCCAACATGCTGCGCCGCCTCGACCATCGCCTGGGCGACATCGAAGACCAGGTTCGCCGGCAACCGGCTGTGACCGTCGCCAGCGAACCCGGCGCCACCAACGATCGTGCGCTCGCGCTCGCCCAGCGTCTCGCGCGCCAGGGCGCCACCCCACAGAACATCGCCGAAACCTGCGGTATCTCGATGACGGAAGCCGAACTCCTGCACCGTCTTCACGCGCCGAGGTAAGCGCCCCGGCGCGCCGTCGTGTACGCTCTGCGGCCGGCATCGACCTCAAGCACTACTCATGGCCCTCAAATCCACGGTCTTCAAGGCCGACCTGCAGGTCAGCGACATGGACCGGCATTACTACCAGTCCCACGCCCTGACCATCGCCCAGCATCCGTCGGAAACCGACGACCGGATGATGGTGCGGGTGCTCGCCTTCGCGCTGAATGCCGACGAGGCGCTGGCGTTCGGCAAGGGCATCAGTTCGGACGACGAGCCGGATCTCTGGCGCAAGGAACTGACCGGCGACGTGGACCTGTGGATCGAGATCGGCCAGCCCGACGAGCAGCGCATCCGCCGCGCCGCCGGCCGCGCCAACCGGGTGATCGTCTACAGCTACAGCGGACGCAGCGCCGAAGTCTGGTGGAAGAAGACGGCTGCCGCCGTGGCCCGGACGAAGAACGTCTCGGTGGTCGATATCGCCCCCGCCACGGTCGAAGCGCTCGCTGCGCTCACGCAGCGCACGATGCAGATCCAGTTCATGGTGCAGGACGGCCAGGCCCAGGTCATCAGCGGCGACACCATCGTGCCGGTCGAGCTGACGACGCTGTCGTAATCCTCCCGCAACCGGTGCGAGGCCTGTAGGAGTCGCTACAGCGGCGAGGGAAACTTGCCGCGGTGTCGCGAGACTTCCTCGCCGCCACGGCGGCTCTACAGCGCTTCGATCGAACGGGTGCGCTTCATCCGCGCGAACACCCGGACGATCAGCGGCATGAGCATCAACGGAAGGTTGCTCGGCCCCGGCCACCAGATAGCCAGGATGCCCGCGAGGATCGCCATCGACGGCAGTGCCAGGGCCCGGCGCCGCAGCATGGCGACGACCTCGTCGGTGACGTCTTCCCGGAGGAAGGGGGCCTTCATGACGCGCCGTATCAGCCGGTACTGGAGCAACCCTGCGATCAGCAGGGTGCCCGTGTAGAACCATTCCGGCACCCGCTCCGTCGGGTGCGCGCTCATCAAGGCCGACGAAAACGGCATGAACGCGATGGCCATCAAGAGGAACAGATTCGGCCACACGATCGACGCGTCATAGTGGCGAAGCATCCCGAACACGCGATGGTGGGCAGCCCAGAGCGCACCGATGACGACGAAGCTGAGGATGAAGCCGACGAAATGCGGGGCAAGCTCGATAAGCGCCTGCAGCCAGGCCTCGTCGCTCCGATCCTCCGGATGCGGCACATGAATCTCGATCACCAGCAAGGTGATGGCGATGGCGAAGACGGCGTCCGAAAAGAACGTCAGCCGCTCGAGCTGCTGATCCTGCGCGTGAGACATGCGTTACACCCCTTTTCTCCCGGGGCGATCATCGCGCGAGCCGGTGCGGAGGGGAAGGGGGCGGGGCTATTTCGGTGGTGGACCCCGCTCCAGACAGCCCCTGACCCGGTAGTGCCGAATCCGGTATTCGACGCTCACCTTGGTTGCCTGAAGTATCGAAGTGAAATCAGGCAGCAAAGCAAGTAACAAGATCCTCCTACGGTGAAAAACAGGAGGTCATGCTCCATGGTGTCGTACTGCCCGATATGAAAATCCAAAATAATCACGAGCGCAAAGACCGTGCAGCACGAGATCCATTCGGCCATCCATTTCGGATTTCGGTCCGAACATTTCGATAGGATTTCTTGGTCAACGAGCTTGGATCGAAGGTGTCACTCATGCTGCTCTCGTTCGTCACGGTTGTTACCTATACCGTCCAATGAGAGGGGCGATGACGTGATCGACGTGCAGGCAGCCAGTTGTCGAATCCGGGTGAGAACGCCTTCTTCGTGTCGCTAAGGTGCGACAGCGAGGACGACGCGCACGCTCCGGAACGCGCTGGGCGAAGGCGGCACCGTGCTCGAGCCCATGCCCCCTCGCCGTGGTCGCTTCTGTACGGCACGCTCGAGGAACGGTTTGTTGTCATCTGGTTGATCGATGTGGCGGTGGCTTACCGCTGATCGGCGCGTGGCCCTAGGTCAGCACGATCCTCGGCAACCGCCCCAGCATCCGCTGGAAGATATTCGTATCGGCCATGCCACGTGACAGGATGAGCGCGCCGTGCAGCTCCACGAGGGCTTGCTCGGCGCGTACCTTCGCCTGGCGTTTCGGTGCACCGGCTTCTTCGGCCACGCGCGTGAGCGCGTCGGCCAGGCGCTGGAAGATCGAGGCGATGGCTACGGAGCGTCCGTTCTCGTGGCCGCGCGGCGGCGCCAGCATGTTGAGCAGGCACGACTCGTTGCCGCTCGCGTAGAACGCATCGATGGTCTTCACGAACGCGGCCATCTTCCGCTCGGGCGATGAATCGTCCGCCAGCGCGGGGAACAGGTGTTCGTCGAGGATGTCGCGGGTGGCCGCGAGCACTTCCTCCGCCATCTGTTCCTTGCCGCCCGGGAACCGGTGGTAGAGGCTCGCTTTCTTCAGACCCGTGGCCTCGGAGAGGCTGGCCAGCGACGCGGCGTCATAACCGACCTCCTTGAAAATGGCGGTCAGCTTGCGGGTGAGCTCGTCGTCTTCGATCTTGCGCGGCTTCGGCATAGTGCCCTCCTGCGACCATTGTAACCGAACATTCGGTCAAATAGGTCTTGACAGCCGACCCGTGCCGTAGCGATCCTATATTTACCGAACGATCGGTAAATTACTAGGAGAGTCACCCATGTCACGCATCCCCGTCCTCACCCCCGAGACCGCCACGCCCGCGCAGGCGGAAATCTTCGCCAAGACTGTCGCGAAGTTCGGTAAGAACCCGCTGCTGATGTCGACCATGACCAACTCGCCGGCCATGATGAACAGCTATCTCACCCTGTTCCAGAACCTCACGGACGGCCGCTTCGACAAGAAGCTGGCTCGCAAGATCGGCCTGGCCATCGGCGAAGAGAACGGCTGCGAATACTGCATCTCGTTGCTGGCGGCCATCGCGAAGCTGCAGAAGCTCACCGACGAAGACATCGAACTCGCCCGCCACGGCAAGTCCACCGATGCGAAGGAAGAAGCCCTGCTTACCTTCGTCCTGCTGCTCGTCCGGCACAAGGGCGACCTGACGAACGCCGAAGTGCAGGCGGTGAAGGATGCGGGCTGGAGCGATGAGGACGTGTCCGAAGTGTTTGGCCACCTCATCCTCAACTTCCTCACGAATTACTTCTGGAAGGTAGCCCGCACCGACATCGACTTCCCGGTGCTGCGCCTGTACGACCAGTCGAAGATCGCCCGCGGCAACCACTGACGTGGTGGTGGCGGGTGCATGCCCGCCGCTATCCTCCCACGCACTTAGTACTTCGCGGCAGGGCCTTCCGCCTCGATGGCGGCGATGACGGCCGGCCGCTGCTCCATGCGGCGCATATAGGCCTGAATGCCGGCGAAGACCGAGATATCAACGTTCACACGCACCGGCCAGCGCAACACGTTATACAGGTAGCCGTCGACCGCCGAGAACTGATCGCCCAGCACGTAGTCGTTGTTGGCCAGGTGGTCGTCGACGTATTCGAAGCGGCTGGCGAGATTACCCTCGGCGAACCGCACTTTCGAATCGCGGTCGATGAAGCCCGAGAACATCACCGCCATGCCCTTGTGCAAGTCGGTCGCCACGTAGTTCAGCCACTCCAGCGCGCGGTAGCGCTCCATGCTCCCCATGGGAGGCAGGAGCGAGGCGCCGGGATACGCGTCCGCGATCCACTGCAGGATCACGGCGTTCTCGGTCACCACCTCGCCGCTCTCGAGCTTCAGCGAAGGGATGAAACCCTTTGGATTCACCTGCAGGTAATCGCCTTCGGCCGTGCGCTTCGTGCCGAAGTCCACTTTCACGAGGTCGACCGCTACCCCAGCCTCGCGCAGCGCGATCTGGGCGGCGAGGCCGCAGGAGCCAGGGGTGAAATACAGTTTCATGCGTGGTGCCTTCTAACGGGTGAGGGAGAGGAAATCACTGGCGTCATGGCGTTCGCGCAGCATGGTGCCGGGCTCGCCATTGATCCGGTTGACAACGCGCCCGCGTGCGACGGCGGAGCGCGCGGCGATGGCGTGGTGCCAACGCAGGAGGTGCGTGTATTGCTCGACGGCGAGGAACTCCGCGGTGCCGTACACGCCATAGATGCTGGCCGGGTACCACGGCCACACGGCCATGTCGGCGATGGTGTATTCGTCGCCCGCGAGGAATTCATGCGTGGCAAGGTGTGTATTCAGCACGTGGAGCTGCCGCTTGGTCTCCATGGCGTAGCGGTCTATCGCGTACTCGACCTTCACGGGCGCGTACCTGAGGAAGTGGCCGAGGCCACCGCCGACGAAGGGTGCCGCCCCCATCTGCCACATCAGCCAGTTGAAGGTCTCGGTTCGCTTCCTGTGTTCGGTCGGCAGGAAGGCGCCAAAACGCTCGGCGAGATAAACCAGGATCGATCCACTCTCGAATACACGCGTCGTCGGGTCCTTCGTGTGGTCTACCAGCGCGGGGATCTTCGAGTTCGGGTTGATGTCGACGAAGCCGCTGCCGAACTGGTCACCGTCGAAGATGTTGACCAGCCAGGCGTCATACTCCGCCCCAGCGTGTCCGGCCTCCAGCAGCTCCTCGAGCAGGATGGTCACCTTCTGGCCGTTGGGCGTGCCCTGTGAATACAGCTGGAAGGGGTGCTTACCCACGGGCAGTTCGCGGTCGAAGCGCGCGCCGGACACGGGACGGTTGATGCTGCCGAACTGGCCGCCGTAAGCCGCCTTGGGCGCCCACACGGCCGGCGGCTCGTAACCTGCGGGGAAGCTCTCGCTAGGGTCGTTGCTCATTGCGCTCTCCTCGGGTCGTCTCAGGGGCTGCCCGGCACCACGAACTGTGGCCAGCCGCGCATGTGGTTGATGAAGCGTTCGCTCAGGCCGCCGCGCCGCAGGTAGTCGGCCGTGACGGGGAGCGCGGGACTGTCGTACAGCGGGTTATCCATCACCTGTAACGGGAAGTCGCTCTGCAGTATCCCCGCGCGGCCGATGAGGACGAAGTCGCACCCCTCGTCCAGCAACTGCGCCGCACGTTGGGCCCCCATGATCTTGCCGGCAGTGCCGACGCGGACGCGCTTGCGGGGAATGCTGGTGAACACGCTGAGCATCGACTGGCCGCGGTACGCGCCTTCGCGTACCACTTGCGCGGAATCCCACAGCGCCAGGTCGAGGTAGTCGATGAGCTCGCGGTCGAGGATGCACGCGGTGATCTCACGAAGCTGTTCCAGCTGGTGGCCGTAACGCTCCACCGACAGGCGCCACCCGATCTGGAAGTCGGGGCCCGTCGCCTTGCGTATGCCTTCGATCACTTCGATGGTGAGCCGCGCGCGGTTCTCGACGCTGCCGCCGTACCGGTCGTCACGGTCATTCAATAGTGGCGACATGAATTCCGACAGGATCCAGCCGAAGGCGCCGTGCAACGCCACGCCATCAAAACCCGCCAACTCGGCGCGCCGGGCAGCCGCGATGAAGTTGTCACGGATGCGCTCGACCTGTTCGGTCGTTAGCGCCCGCGTGTTGTTGAGCGTGCGGCTGGAAGCCGGCGCGGGTACGCCACCCACTTCCGGCCGGGCCCGGTGGCCACCGTGGTGCAGCTGTACGGCAGAGAGGCCGCCACCGTCGCGAATGGACGAGGCCATCTCCCTCAGCCCGACCATGAGGTAGTCGTTATGCACGCCCAGCTGGCGTGCATAAGCGATGCCGCCCGCCTCCACCGTGGCCGCGCCGGTCTGGATCAGGCCATAGCCGCCGTTCGCCACCTGGCGAATCCAGTTCTGGTCGTAGATCGATGGGGCGCCGTCAAGCTCGCTTTGCTGGTTCGTCAACGGCGCGAGCATGAAGCGGTTCCGCATGGCTGGCCCATGCATGAGGGTGAGGGGCTTGAACAGGTCTGATACGTTCATTGGACGGATCCTTTGGATTCAGGGGCATGCCAACCACCGCCGAGCGCGCGGACGAGATCAACCGAAGCGCGAACACGCGCGCCCTCGGATTGAAGGCGTGCCTGGCGGTTCCTGAGCAGGGTGCGTTCGGCGTCGACGACGGCGAGGTAGTCCACGTCGCCCTCGTCAAACCGTGTTTTGACCGATGACGCGACGCGGGCGGCGGCCTCTTCGGCATCGCGTTCGTTCGCCAGCCGCGTATCGAGTGAACGCGTGGAGGCCAGGGCATCCTCGACCTCACGGAAGGCGTTCAAGACCGTCTTGCGATACGCGCCCACGCTCTCTTCGTAGTCCGCACGGGCACGCGCCACGTCAGCCTTGCGCTTGCCGCCGTCGAAGATCGGCAAGCTCAGGGCGGTACCCACCAGGGGTCCGAGAAGGAACGTCCGCTGCGACCAATTCGTGAGATTGCCGAGCTCGCTGGACTCATAGCCAAAGGCCCCGGTGAGCGACAGCGACGGAAAATACGCGGCTCGGGCAACGCCGATGCGTGCGTTGTCGGCAGCCATGGAACGCTCCGCCGCGGCCACGTCAGGGCGGCGCTCGAGAAGCGTGGACGGCAGCCCTTCAGCCACATGCACCGAGACGTTTTCCAGTGGCGCGGCCGCGAAGGTGAACGCGGCGGGCGCCTGGCCAAGCAACACGGCCAGGGCGTGGTGCGCGAGGGCCGCGTCCTGTTCCACCGTGGCCTGCTCCGCACGCGCGGCGGAGAGCTCCGCCTGGGCCTGGTCGACAACGACGGCGGCCGCGGCACCAAGGTCACGCTTGCGCTCAAGCAACGCGACACCGGCCTCGCGAATCGCCACGGTGTCGGCGAGCAGACGCCGCTCACCTTCCAGCTGCCGCAAGGTGAAATACGTGCTCGCCACATCGGCCTGCACGATAAGCAGCATCTGGTGCGACAGCGCCTGCTGCTCGGCCGACGACGCCCGTGCCGCGGCGACGTCCGACGCGACGCGGCCGAACACATCCGCCTCATACGCGACTGTGCCTTGCGCACGCCACAGCGTCTGCTCGATGCCAGGCGCACCGTCGCCACGGAAGGCCGCCGCGCCACTCGTGCGCTGACGGGTCGGGCCGAAGCCCACGTCGAGGCTCGGATAGCGTGCCGACTCGGCGCGTGAGCTCAGCGCCCGCGCCCGCTTGATCCGCGCCATGGCGATGGCCACGTCCGGGTTTGCCGTGAGCGCCCGCTCCTCGAGCTGGACGAGGACGGGATCGCCGAACGTCGTCCACCAGGGCGAGGGCTTCTGCTCGTCAGCCGGCTGGGCGGGAACCCACTGGCCGAGTTCCTCGCCCGGCATGGGCTTGATCGCCGCATCGGCTTCGCGATAGGTCGCCGACACGTCGATCGTCGGCCGGTGCTCGGTGGGCGCGAGGGAGCACGCCGTGAGTACCAGCATCGTGCTTGCAGCGAGGACGGTACGAGCAAGCGTCGAAAGGGTGTTCATGCATCACCTCCCACGCGGCCCGGGGCCACGTGATGCGGGACGAGGGCAGGCGCATCGTGGTGCGCGGCGGAATGCAGGGGCCGGCCGCCACTGAGCGCCCTGGCCAGCACGTAGAACAGCGGCGTGAGGAACAAGCCGAAGAGCGTGACGCCGAGCATGCCGAAGAACACCGAGATACCCATCGCGTGGCGCATCTCGGCGCCAGCACCGGTCGAGAGCACCAGCGGGATCACGCCCATGATGAACGCCATCGACGTCATCAGGATGGGGCGAAGGCGCAGGCGCGATGCTTCGATCACGGCCTTCAACGTGGGCATGCCCGCCATCTCGAGCTCACGGGCGAACTCCACGATGAGGATGGCGTTCTTTGTCGCCAGGCCTACCAGCACGATGAGGCCGATCTGGGTAAAGATGTTGTTGTCGCCATGCGTTAGCCACACACCCAGTAGCGCCGAAAAAATGCTCATGGGCACGATGAGGATGATGGCCAGCGGCAGCGTCACGCTTTCGTACTGCGCGGCGAGCACGAAGAAGACGAGCAACACGCTCAGCGGAAGGATCCACACCGCGCTGTTGCCGGCGATGATCTGCTGATAGGTAAGGTCGGTCCATTCATACGCCATGCCCGGTGGCAGCGTCTCCGCCGCGATGCGCTTGATGGCGGCCATGGCCTGGTCCGAGGAATACCCCGGCGCCGGGCTGCCACCGACATCGGCCGAGGTAAAGCCGTTGTAGCGCTGTACCTGGTCGGGGCCATAGGTCTGCGATACCTGGGCTACGGAGGCCAGCGGGATCATCTCGCCACTCGCGCTGCGAACGTGCAGTTGGCCGATATCGTCCGGCCGTGAGCGGTACTTGCCATCCGCCTGCATGCGTACCTGGTACACGCGGCCCAAGAAGTTGAAGTCATTCACGTAATACGAGCCGAGGAACGCCTGCAACGTACCGAAGATGGCCGGCGTGTCGACGCCCAGCTGCTGCGCCTTCGCACGGTCGATGTCCACCTTCAGCTGCGGCACGTTCACCGTATAGGTGGAGAACAGTGGGCCCAGTTCCGGCGCGGTCGAGGCTTTCTTGATGAAGGCCTGCGTGGCCTTATACAGCGCCTCGTAGCCCAGATCGGCCCGGTCCTCGATCTGCAGCTTGAAACCGCCAAGGGTGCCCAGCCCGTAGACCGGCGGCGCGGGGAACACCGCGGCGAAGGCATGGCCGATGCTGCCGTAATCGCGGTTGAGGTCGGCGGCCACCTGGTCGGCGCTGATGCCCGGGCGGTCCTTGAACGGCTTGAGCAACACGAAGGTCAATGCCGTGCTGGAGCTCTTCGTCACGCCATTGATCGAGAGCCCGCTGTAGGTGGACGTGCCCATGACGGCAGGGTGTTTCATGGCCACGGCGTTCATCTGGTTCATCGTGGCCTCGGTGCGGTCAAGCGTGGATCCCTCCGGCAGCTGCGCCATGCTCACGATGTATTCCTTGTCCTGCGCGGGGACAAAGCCGCCTGGTACATGATCCGTGAGCCACCAGGTTGCGGCGAGCAACAGGGCGTACACGCCGAGCATCGTGCCCTTGTGCTTGACGAGCCGACCAACACCGCCGCCGTAGCCTTCGGAGGCCCGCTCGAACGTACGGTTGAACGCGCCGAAAAAGCGGCCGAACACGCGGTGCATTACGCGCGTAAGCGCATCGGGCGCGTCGCCGTGGCCCTTCAGCAGCATCGCCGAGAGCGAGGGGGAAAGCGTGAGCGAGTTGATGGCCGAGATCAGGGTCGAAATCGCGATGGTGACGGCGAACTGCTTGTAGAACTCGCCCGTGAGACCGCTGAGGAACGCCAGCGGCAGGAATACGGCCGAAAGGGTCAGCGCGATGGCGATGATCGGCCCGCTCACCTCGCGCATTGCCTGGTAGGTCGCTTCGCGCGGCGCCAGACCACGGGCGATGTTGCGCTCGACGTTCTCGACCACCACGATCGCATCGTCGACGACGATACCGATGGCGACCACCAACCCGAACAGCGAAAGGGTGTTGATGGAATAGCCCGCGAGGAGCAGGAAGGTGAAGGTACCGACGATGGACACCGGCACGGCCAGCAGCGGGATGATCGAGGCGCGCCACGTCTGCAGGAACAGGAATACCACTAGCACCACCAGGCTTACCGATTCCAGCAATGTCTTGACCACCGCGTCGATGCCGGTCTGGACAGCGCGGCTGGGCTCGTACACCACGCGGTAGGTGAGGTCCTGCGGGAACTCCTTCGCGAGCTCCTCCATCGCCGAGTGGACGTCGTGCGATATGTCCAGCGAGTTCGCGCCGGGCGCTTCCTGCACTGCCAGCGCGATGGCGGGCTGGTTGCTGAGCGTGGCGCGGATGCCGTAGTCCTCGGCGCCCAGTTCCACGCGGGCCACATCGCCCAGGCGGGTAATGGCGCCATGGGCGTCGGATTTGACGATGATGCCCCGGAATTCATCGGGCGTCTTGAGCCGGCCGTCCGCGTTGACCGTTAGCTGGAAGGCGGCATCGGGTGCCGACGGCGAGCTGCCGATGGTACCCACGGCCGCCTGGATGTTCTGGCGGCGGATCGCATCGGCGACATCACTGGCCGCCAGGCCCCGTTCGGCGAGGGCCGCCGGGTCGAGCCACACCCGCATGGCGTAGCCACCCGGGCCCCACAGCACGACGTCGCCCACGCCCGCGATGCGGGCGAGGCGATCCTTCACGTGGAGCACGGCGTAGTTGCTGATGTAGTTGTTGTCGTACGTGCCCTTCGGCGAAACCATGTGCACGGCGATGGTGATGATCGGCGAACTCTTAACCGCGGTGACACCAAGGCGCTGCACATCCTCGGGCAGGCGGGGCAAGGCTTGCGACACGCGCGTCTGCACGAACTGCTGTGCCCTGGCCGGGTCGGTCCCGAGCTTGAACGTCACCGTCAGGTAAAGGTGCCCGTCGCCGCTGGCCTTGGAGTCCATGTAAAGCATGTCCTCCACGCCGTTGACGGATTGTTCCAGCGGCGCAGCGACCGTCTCGGCGATCGTCTTCGCATTGGCGCCTGGATACTGCGCGTGCACCACCACCGACGGCGGGATAACCTGCGGGTACTCCGATACCGGCATGTGGAAGGCGGCGACGACACCGGCGAGCAGGATCAACGCGGAGAGCACGCACGCGAAGATGGGTCGATCAATGAAGAACTTCGAAATGTTCATGGCCGTGCCCCGGCATCGGCGACGGTCGCCTTCACGGTGGTTCCCGGCGGTGCCTTGAAGGCACCATCAATGACGACGCGCGCGCCGGGTTCGATGCCACTGCGCAACACGCGCTCGCGGCCCTGCAGCACGCCGGGCTCCACGACGCGGCGCTCGATCGTGTCCTTCGCGTTCACGACGAGGACGAACTTGCGGTCCTGATCGGTGCCCACGGCGGCATCGTCGACGACGACGGCGTGGTAAGGCTGCCCGCCATGCAGGCGCACACGAGCCTGCAAGCCCGGAAGCATCGCCGGTGATACCGCGTTGATGCGTGCGCGCACGCGGACCGTACCCGAGCGCGTGTCCATCTGGTTGTCGATCCCCTGCACCGTCGCTGCGTATGGGTACGCGTCATCGTCGGCAAGACCGACCGCCACCGTGGGCAGCACGCCCGCTCGCAGCGAGGGTGCGATGAGTCGGAGATAGCTCTGCTCGTCGACATTGAACGAGGCGTAGAGCGCACCGTCAGAGACGATGCGGGTCAGCGGCGTGGCGTCACCACCCGCACCGACGACATTGCCGGTGGTGATCTCGGCGCGGGAGATGCGCCCCGCGATGGGTGCGCGCACCTGCGAGTACGCCAGCTGCAGCCGTGCCTGCGCCAGCGCGGCGTCGGCACCTTTCAGCGACGCCGCGGCTTCGCGCGCCGTGTTGTCGAGTACATCGAATTCCTTGCGTGAGATCGCGTTGGCTTCGACCAGCTTCTGGCCGCGGGCCAGTTCGCTGCCTGCAAGGCGGCGACGCTCTTCCGCCACCGCGAGGCTTGCCTGCGCCTGGTTGACCTGCGCCCGGTAGGGCGCGGGATCGATGGTGAACAGCAGGTCGCCCGCGGCCACGTGCTGGCCATCGGTGAAATGCACGGCGAGGAGGGTGCCGGGCACCCGTGGGCGGACATCGACGACATCCACCGCCTCGAGGCGGCCGGTGTAGTCCTGGTAGTCGAAAACCGTGCGCTCTTCCGCGGCGCGGAATGTGACGGTGGGGAGGGGCGCGGGCCTGGCGCCGTGCGCGACGGGGCCACCCTTCCAGAAGGCGCTGCCGGCGACCGCGAGGGCGACGGCAGCCGCGAGGACGGCTAGGCGGGGTGGGGTAAGGCGGTTCATGGGCGTGACCGGCAGGGTTAGGTAGCCGCCAGTCTGTGGTCGCTGCCGGGCGCCATCTAGGCAAGAAAATGGGTAACATTCTTGCCTCCGATAGAATTGTCAGGCGTCGTGGGGCCGATTCGCCTCGAGATGAGCCTGTGTTACTGCCCGTTTGGGCAATAAAAGCTACCGAGGGTCGCGCCCCATGGATCGCCTCCAGTCGATGCAGATCTACACCCGCGTGGTGGAGATGCAGAGCTTCAGCCGGGCAGCAGGAAGCCTTTCGCTGCCGCCATCCCGCGTCACCCGCGTGGTGAAGGAGCTGGAAGCTTTCCTCGGCGTTCGCCTGCTCCAGCGGACAACCCGCCACATCAGCCTCACCCCCGATGGCCTGGTGTACTTCGACGAGTGCAAGCGCCTGCTGGCGGATATCGAATCCGTCGAGGCCAGCTTCCCCGGCAGCGCCGGCAAGCCGCGCGGCCGGCTCCGCGTCGACATGACCCTCTCCCTTGCCCGTCTCGTCGTGCTGCCGCGGGTCAGTGAGTTCCTCGATTGCTTTCCCGAAGTGCAGCTCACGTTGTCGGCGAGTGACCGCACCGTTGAACTGGTGCAGGAAGGCATCGACTGCGTGATCCGTGCCGGTACGCCGGAAGATTCACCCACGCTGGTGGCGAAACGCATTGGTGCTTTCGAGTGGATCACATGCGCGTCGCCAGCGTATCTCGCGCGCCACGGCACGCCGCAGACGCTGGAGGACCTCGCGAACCACCACGCCGTCGGCTATCTCTCCAGCCGCACGGCGCGTTCGCTGGAATGGAATTTCGTCATGGACGGCGAGAGCCGCTGCATCTCGATGCCCGAGCGCCTCATCGTGAACGACACCGATGCCTACGTGACGTCTGCGATTGAAGGCCTCGGCATCATCCGTGCCGGTAGCTACATGGTGCGGCAGCACCTGCAGAGCGGGCAGCTGCAACGCATCCTGGCGAACTATGCGGCACCTTCCGCACCGCTGTCGGTGCTCTACCCGCGCAACCGCCACCTGTCGCCCACCGTGCGCGCCTTCGTCGACTGGGTCGCGGGCGTGGTGGGTGAAGCCGAGCCCGGGTGGCGGTTCGGATAACGCCATTGCAACCGATCCTCGATTCGTTGCCGCCTATGGGAACCACCATGCGTGCATGCCAAGCGCTCGGACCGACGTGCGGGGCTAAGAACCGGGGTCGGGAGAAGCATTTGGGCCAGCGATTAAACTGCCAGGGTTCCGGAAAATTCGCCGTATCCGTTGCCATGCCGGGCCGGGAGCCATCCGTGCCGGGGCCAGCCCTAATCCCGTTGCCGACGCCTTACCAGGCTCTGACCGTGATTGTTTTTGCAGTGGCGTCAAACTGCCGGTATCGAGATTGGTGTGCGCGCTTACGGTGCGGTTCTACACCAGTGACGCAATGGAGCGAACTCATTTGCTTCGCGGCTTGTTCCGCACGTAGGGATGCTTGGCGTTGCCGATCTGGCGGTCTTCGATGTCGAACAGTCCAAGCGCGTTGATGAGGCCGCTGAACTTCGAATAGCCGTAATCGCGCGAATCGAAATCGGGCGAACGCTTGTTGACGATGCCGCCGACGGTGCTCAGCGCGGCCCATCCGTTCTCGTCGGAGGCGGCGTCGATGGCGTTTCGCAACAGGTTGGTGAGCTTGGTGTCGCCGCGCAGTTCGCTTGGCGACTTGCGTGCCTTCGGTTCTTCCGGCTCGCTGTCGACGGTGCCGACAAGGCGATCGGTATAGATGAATTTGTCGCACGCGGAAACGAATGGAAGCGGTGTCTTGCGTTCGCCGAACCCGTAGACGATCAGGCCCGCTTCGCGGATGCGCGAGGCGAGCCTCGTGAAATCGCTGTCGCTGGAGACGATGCAGAAGCCGTCGAAGCGCTCGGCGTAGAGCAGGTCCATCGCATCGATGATCATCGCCGAGTCGGTGGCGTTCTTGCCGCTGGTATAGGCGAATTGCTGGATGGGCTGGATCGAATGATCGAGCAGGGCCGCCTTCCATCCGCCGAGATTCGGCCCTGTCCAGTCGCCGTAGATCCGCTTCACGTGTGCGGTGCCGTACTTCGCGACTTCGGCCAGCAACCCGTCGACGATCATGGGGCGTGCATTGTCGGCATCGATCAGGACGGCGAGCTTGGCGGTGTTTTCGTTGGCCATCGAGGGGGCTCCGGAGGCAGCGGATGTCCGATGGTACGCGTTCTACCCGGGGTTATAGGGTGGGGAACGACGTCTTGGGGATGACGCGGCAGCGATCAGCCGGCGAAATTCAGCTCGATCGCGATGCCGGCAGGGTCTCTCGTGAATACCTGGGCCGCGCCCGAGGCGGGCACGCGCTCGACCCGGTAGGCCACGCCGTGCGCCTCGAGCCGCGCCAGGCTGGCTTCGAGGTCGTTGGCGGTGAAGGCGACATGATCCAGCCAGCCGGTGCGCGCGGGTGCGTCGTCGTCCATCGACGGATCGACGGTGAGGTGCATCACGTCGAGCGAGCCCGCATAGAGCCAGTAACCCCGCGATCGGAACGGTGGGCGCGGGCCCTCCGTCAGGCCCAGCACGTCCGCATGGAAGCGACGCACGCGCTCGATCATGGCCTCGGAGGCGCGAACGTTCACATGCGCGAGGCCCGTGATCGCCATGGCTCAGCCTTCGGTGAAGGCGCCGTAGCCACGCAGGCGCCGGTAGCGCTTCTCCAGCAGTTCCTCGACCGGCAGGGCCTCGAGTTCGTCGAGCTGGTTGAGCAGCACGGCCTTGAGGCGGACGGCCATGGACTGCGGATTGCGGTGCGCGCCGCCGAGCGGTTCGCGCACGATCTTGTCGATCAGGCCGTTCTCCAGCAGGCGCGGCGCGGTGAGGCCCATGACCTCGGCGGCGTCCTTGGCCTTGTCGGCGCTCTTCCAGAGGATGGAGGCGCAGCCTTCGGGCGTGATGACCGAGTAGGTGGAGTACTGGAGCATCAGTGTGCGGTCGCCCACGCCGATGGCTAGCGCACCGCCGGAACCGCCTTCGCCCGTGACCGTGCAGATGACCGGCACGCGCAGTTCGGCCATCTCGAGCAGGTTGCGCGCGATCGCTTCGGACTGGCCGCGCTCCTCCGCGTTGATGCCCGGCCACGCGCCCGCGGTGTCGATGAAGGTGAAGACGGGGATGCCGAAGCGCTCGGCCAGCTTGAACAGGCGCAGCGCCTTGCGGTAGCCCTCCGGGCGCGGCATGCCGAAGTTGCGCTTGACCTTGGTCTTGGTGTCGCGGCCCTTCTGGTGGCCGACGATCATGATCGAGCGGCCATTGATGCGCGCAAGGCCGCCCACGATGGCCTGGTCGTCCGCGAACATGCGGTCGCCCTTCAGCTCGTGGAACTCCTCGCACATGCCCTGGATGTAGTCGAGCGTGTACGGACGCGCCGGATGGCGCGACACCTGGCTGATCTGCCACGGGGTGAGGTTGCGGAAGATCTCGGCCGTCTTGACCTTCAGCTTCTCGCGCAGACGAGCGACTTCCTCGTCGATGTTGAACGCCTGCCCGCTGCTGGCATGGCGCAATTCCTCGATCTTGGCTTCCAGTTCGGCGATGGGTTGTTCGAAATCGAGGAAGTTGGGATTCATGAAGTCGCGTGATCCGGGCAAGACCGCTGATTATACCGAGTGGCGGGCTGGCGGGTGTGCGTAAGGGTATGGATCGCGCGCCGACGGGCTAAGTAGCTGAATCGACACGAGCCGCAGGTGGGCCACGCCCCTGCTGCGCCATGCCTTGACACCGGTGTCAGTCCCGTTACACCCTGATGACCAATCCGGTGCGGGGGCACCTGGACGGGGTGATTCACCCGTGGATCAAAAGGGGTGGGGGACATCGGGGATGCACTTTCTCGCGGGCGATATCGGCGGCACGAACGGCCACGTCGCGCTCATGCGCGTCGCCACCGACGGGCGGCCGGGCGGTATCGAGACGCTCGCCTACCGCGTCTTCCGCTGCGCCGCGTTCCCCTCGCTCGCCGCCTTGCTGCAAGCATTCATCGAGGCCGAGGTACACGTGCCGGTCTCGCACTGCGTGCTGGCATGCGCCGGCCAGGTGATGGGCGACGAGGTAGTGAACGACAACCTCGCCTGGCCCGTCCGGTCCGATGTCCTGCGCGCGACGTTCGGCCTGGCCGAGGTCGCGCTGCTCAATGACTTCGAAGCCCTGGCCTACGCCATCGAGGGGCCGTTGGCCGCCAGCGCCAGGCATCTGTGCGGTCCGTCGGTTCCTGGCCGGGGACCGTCGCTGGTGGTCGGCCCGGGCACGGGGTTGGGCGCGGCCGTGCACGTGCCCGGCGCGCCCCATGCGGCGGTCTTCGCGACCGAAGCCGGCCAGATGGACTTCGCGCCGCACTCGCTGCGCGAGCGCGAGGTGCTGGCGTGGCTTGCGCCGCGCGGCGGATACGTACCGGTCGAGCACATCGTATCGGGACCGGGCCTGCTGACCGTATACGAGGCGCTGTGCGCCATCGATGGCAGGGTCCCCGGACTCGCGACGCCACAGGCCGTCACGGCCGCGGCCGCGGCGCACGCCGACCTGCACGCGGTGGAGGCGGTGGCGCTGTTCTGCGCGGCCCTCGGCAGCTTCACCGGCAATCTCGCCATGACGACCATGCCGACCGGCGGCATTTTCCTTGCCGGCGGCTTCCTGTCCTCCCTTTTCGACCTGCTCGAGCGCAGTGCTTTTGAAGAGCGCTTCCTGCATGGCCGCAGCGTGCGGGCCTTGCTGGCGCAGGTGCCGGTATGGGTCACCGAGCATGGTTGCCATGGTGTGCAGGGCGCAGCCCGTTGGTACATGCGCCAACGGGCGCTATCCGGTGCCGCGCCCACGGAGGGCGCTGCCGCATGAGGCCGGGCATGCCGGGAAGGCGTAGCCGCCGCTTCCTCCTCGCGTGGGCGGCCGTGGCCGTCGGCGTGCTCGCGACCTGCGCTTCCGCCACATCCGTACCCGCACCCGCCTGGTCGCTGCTGCCGATGCCCGCGATGGCGAAGCCGGCCGGGACAGGCATCGTCGAGATCGGCGACGGTGCGGGTGTCGCCGTGCGCGGAACGGCCGACGCCGCCGTGGCGGCTGTCGTGGACAACTTCATCCAGCGCATCGCCGGCGTTCGCGGCCTGAGGATGCGCAAGGTCGCGAGCGGAGCGCCGGCCGCGGTGACGTTCGATGTGCGTCCCGACGCGGCCGTCGTCGGCGAGGAAGGCTATGCGCTTGCCGTTACCGGGCAGGGCATCGTCGTTACCGCGCGCACCGCGCGTGGCGCGTTCTACGGCAGCGTGACGGCATGGCAGCTGATGACGCCGCCGGGCTGGAGGCCTGGCACCGCGGCGCGTGTGCCCTATGGCAGCATCGAGGACCATCCGCGCTTCGCGTGGCGCGCCCTGCTGCTCGACTCCAGCCGGCATGAGCAGAGCGCCGACGAGATCAAGCGGCTGATCGACTGGATGTCGCTCGACAAGCTCAACGTGCTCGTGTGGCACCTCACCGACGACCAGGGCTGGCGCCTTCCGGTTCCGGCCTATCCCGAGCTCTCCACGAAAGCCGCCTGCCGCGAGGCGGTGGGCAACGACAGCGAAGTGTCGGGTGGCCGGGCCAGGCCGTACTGCAAGGTCTATACGGCTGCCGAAATCCGCGACATCGTGCGCTACGCCGCCGCGCGCTATGTCGAGGTCGTGCCGGAGATCGATCTTCCCGGACACTCGCAGGCCGCCATCGCCGCCTATCCGTGGCTGGGGGTGACGGGCAGGCGCCCGCCCGTGTGGACCGACTGGGGCGTGAGTCCCTGGCTGCTGAAGCCGAATGCGAAGACCCTGCGCTTCGTCGACGACGTGATGGACGAGACGATGCGCCTGTTCCCGTCGCGCTACATCTCCATCGGGGGCGACGAGGCGGACAAGCAGCAGTGGAACGCCTCGTCCGAGGTCAAGGCGCAGATGAAGGCGTTGAAGCTCGCCAACATGGACGAGCTGCAAGGCTGGTTCATGCAGCAGGTCGCCACGTACCTTCTCGACCATGGGCGCACGCCGGTGGGCTGGGATGACGAAGTCGCCGCCGGCGTCGCGCTGCCCCGCGCTCAGGTAGTGATGTCCTGGCACGGCGACCACGACGAGCGCGTGGCGCTCGCTGCCTTGCGGCAGGGTCACGACGTGGTCATGACGCCGCAGGAGTCCTTGTACTTCGATCATCGGCAGTCCGGGCATCCGGACGAATGGGCGGGGCCGCCGCCCGAAGTGACGCTGCGCCAGGCTTATGACACGCAGCTGGTGCCTCCGGGCACCGGCCCGGAGGAAGCGAAACACGTCGTCGGCGTGCAGGCCGGCCTCTGGGCCGAGCAGATGCAGACGTTCGCGCACACGCAGCATGCCGCCTTCCCGCGCATCGCCGCACTGGCGGAACTGGGCTGGTCGCCGCCCGGGGCCCGCGACTGGAACGGATTCCTGGCGAGACTTCCCGCGGAAATGGTCCGCTATCGCGCGCTGGGCATCGGCGCCGCGGACAGCGCGTTCGCGCCGACGTTCGGGATATCGCGCGCGGCGGACGGCGGAATGCGCGTCGTGCTTGCCAACCAGGTGGATGGCGGCGACATCCGGTTCACCACCGACGGCACGGAACCTGTCGCGACCTCCGCGACGTATACGCAGCCACTCACGTTGCCCATGGGCAGCACTTTGCGAGCCGCCACCTTCGCAGCCGACGGCAGCATGCTCGCCGCGGCCCGTTCGATCTCGCTGGACGAGGCCACGCTATGGCGTCGCGACAGCAGCGCGCTCGAGACCTGCTCGGGCGAACCGCCGTCGCGCCTGCAAGGTGCCCGGCCGGCGCATGGCCCGAGCCCGGTCTACGCGGTCGAGATCGGCAACGCCTGCTGGATGTGGCCGAAGGTGGACGTGCAGGGCGCCCTGAGCGTCGCCGTGACGGCCGAAGAGCTGCCGTGGCGCTACGGCGACGAAGCCCGTGGCGCGGTGGTGCGTGGCAACCGTCGCACGGACGATGCCATCGAGATCCACGCGGGCCGTTGCGACGGTCCGCGGCTTGCGACGTTGCCGCTTGGCCGCGTCACGTCATCGGAGGGGCAAAGGCACCTGGAGACGAGACTCTCCGCGCCGATCGCGGCGGATGTGCATGCCTTATGTGTGTTTGCAACAGGCGATCCGCGCGAAGGGCAGTGGGCGCTGGGAAAGATTTCGTTTTCGAAGTAGGCGTTCCCGAAAGGCAACAGTCACGAGGTCACGGCTCATGTCCACAGCACTTCGCAAGCATCCCTTGTCGTTCGCCATCACGGCGACACTGCTCGCCGTCGCCGCGACGTCGGCAGGCGCTTCCACCTTCTTCGACGTGCAGCAGGACGCGCCACCCGCCCAGGCGACGGCCACCCAGGCAGCGCCGCCCTCGGCACCGGCGAAGAACGCCCCGAAGAGCGCTGTCGATCTCTCCGGCGTCACGGTCACCGGCGTCCGCGCGTCGCAGATGAAGGCGATCGACGTGAAGCGCGACGCCGACAGGATCCAGGACAGCATCACCGCCGAGAACATAGGCGCGCTGCCCGATACGACGATCACCGATTCGCTCCAGCGCATCACCGGCGTGCAGATCAACCGCGACGCGGGCGTGGGTACGTCGGTGGACGTTCGCGGCTTGCCGCAGGTGGGCACCATGCTCAACGGCGAGGTGTTCATCACCGCGGACCAGATCGATTCCCAGCAACCCGACTTCAGCATGCTGCCGTCGACGCTGTTCCACGGCGCGGACGTGGTCAAATCGTCCACCGCCAACGAAACCGATTCGGGTATCAGCGGTGCGATCGACCTGCATACCTACCGGCCCTGGGACCTGCCTTCCGGCTTCACGTACAGTTACTCGGCCAACGGCGAGCGCGGCTCGACCACGAAGCACACGGGGCCCGAAGCGAACGGTCTCTTCGCCTATAACGACAATGGCCGCTGGGGTTTCCTCATATCGGGCGACTACTCCGATACCCGGCGCATGAACTCCACCGAAGGCCTGGACCAGTACGGCGTGGTGCTCAACGGCGAGAACGCCGCGAGCGCCGGCGGCTACAACGGCTTCCTCACGCCATGGAACGACGCGCCCATCCCGTCGCAGATCGTGCAGAACGCCGATGGCAGCGTGGACGTGAACGGCGACGGCCGGTCGAACGGCGTGTTCATGGGGAGCCAGAACTTCGGCATCAACCAGATCATCACCCAGCGCCAGCGGAAGTCCGGCAATGCGTCCTTCCAGTTCGACATCGGCAACGGCTTCAGCCTGACCAGCGATTACTTCTACTCGCAGCAGCACCAGTTCGACCGGAACGTCGGTGTCCAGTTCAACTCCACCAACTGGCAAGGCGCGACGTACGTGCCGCTGCAGTCGAGGGATACCGGCCGGCCGGCGCTCGGTTCGTACGGCACGCCCGAGCCCGGCTGGGAAGGGTCGAATATCTACACCACGCAGGTCTACCGGAAGTGGCCGGGGGACGTCGAATCGTATTCGTCGATGATCCGCAAGTTCTCCGTGGCGAAGAACCTGAACCTGCAGCTGGACTACGACAACGGCGGTCCCTTCACCGCCTCGCTCCGCGGCATCCATGACACGGCGTCGCAGTCCCTGCAGGAAACCGACGTCAATATCTCCGATTCGGACGGCGCCCTGTGGCCCAACGTGCTGAAGGACGGCGTGCCCGACGACGCGGTGCCGCCCGGGACGATGGTGTATCCCGAGGAACTGGGCGGCAACCGCGTGTTCAATCCCAGGGGCATCCCGCAGAACACCCTTCCCATCGTGGCCGACTTCCGTGGCCGATACCTCAAGATCAGCACGCCGGCGGAACTGGCGGCGGCGTTCGCGGACCCTGCCGCCTGGACCATGAAGACGCTCGAATCGTCCGGCAACTATGACCGCAAGGTGGCCCTCAACGCCTTGCGCTTCGACGGCAAGTTCGACTTCAACGATGGGTTCAAGCTCGAGTTCGGCGTGCGCAACAGCATCCGCGATGCGGGCAACAAGGGCTGGACGTTCGAAACGCCGGTATATGCCGGGATGGGTGCGAGCGATCCGAACGGCTGCCTGGTGCGCTACGTCGGCGCCGACGTGGTGTTGAACAGTGGTTCGTGTACCGCCGGTAACGACCAGGGCTACTTCCGTGCGGGCCCGTTGTCGGCCATCTCCATGCCGAATACCGCCGGGCCGCTGGCAAACAATTTCAAGGCTTATCGCAACCTGCTCGGTTCCGGCATCGACTTCTGGGCGATCGACCCCGATGCCATGAAGAACCCGGAGGCTTACTGGAAGTCGCTGTACCCGGATACCGTGCGGGTGGGCGAACCCGGTACCACCTGGGGCGTGCGACTCAAGGAACTATCGGGTTACCTGCAGGGCGACTTCAACGGGATGATCGGCGACATGCCCTACAGCGGCAACGTGGGCGTGCGCCTCATCCGCAGCAAGCTCGACGTGACGCAGCACCTCAGCGGCGACCCGGGTGCCTATGGCGACGAACCGGAGGACGTGGGCAGGGATATCACCAAACGCTCGTACCAGGACGTGCTGCCCTCGGCGAACTTCGCCCTGGACGTGACCGACAGCCTGAAATTCCGCCTGGCGTATTCGAAGAACATGATGCCGCTGGACCTGAGCACCTGGGGCGGCGGCCTGCAATTGAACTACTCGCTGGCCGAGACGCCCGATGGGCCCGTGTTCCGCGTCGCCAACGGTACGTCCTCCGGCAACCCGAACCTCGACCCCTGGCGCTCCACCAACTTCGGCGCCTCGGCGGAGTGGTACATCAATCCCACCAGCATGGTCAGCCTGGCGCTGTTCCGCATCAACGTGGACAGCTTCATCAAGAACGGCAGCGTGACCAACTGCACGCTGCCCGACGAGGACGGCGTGGTGCGCAATCACTGCATCGTCATCACCGAGCCCGTGCAGGGCACGGGCAACAGCATCAAGGGTGCTGAGTTCGATTACCGCCAGGGCTTCACTTTCCTGCCGGGCATCCTCTCGAAGACGGGCATGGAACTGAATGCCACGTACGCGCCCAGCAACTCCGGCGAGAAGGATCTGGCCGGCAAGAAGATCCCGTTCCAGGACAATTCGACCAAATCCGGTAACGTCATTCTTTGGTACCAGGACGATCGCTTCCAGGCCCGCGTGGCGTACAACTACCGCTCGCGACGCGCAGTGGCCGATAGTGTCGGCGGCATCACGGGCCTCGAGATGTACGAGGCTCCGCAGGAATACATCGATGCGTCCATCTCGTATAAATTCGCCAAGCAGCTGGAAGTATTCCTCAACGGCACGAACCTGACGAACGAATACCAGCGTTATTACCTGACGTGGAAGGACCAGCCCGGGCACTCGACATTCTCCGAGCGCATGTTCATGTTCGGCATCCGCGGCCAGTGGTAGGGGAACCCATGAGCGAGCGTCACTTCCATCGGTCGATCGGTGTCTTCTCGGGCACCGCCATCAACATGACGCAGATGTGCGGGATCGGCCCGTTCATCACCATTCCGCTGATGGTGGCGGCGATGGGCGGTCCGCAGGCCATCGTCGGGTGGATCGTGGGCGCCCTGCTGGCCATGGCCGACGGGCTGGTGTGGGCCGAGCTGGGCGCGGCCATGCCAGGCTCCGGCGGCACCTATGTGTATCTCCGGAGGGCCTTCCAGGAACGTACCGGCAAGCTCATGCCGTTCCTCTTCATCTGGACGATGCTGCTCGCCATCCCCCTGCTGATGTCCACGGGCATCATCGGCATGGTGGAGTACCTGCAATTCTTCTTTCCCGGCATGGGCTGGTGGACCTCGCACCTCGTCGGCGTGGCGGCGACGGTGCTGGTGACGTGGATGCTGTACCGCCGGATCGAATCGGTGCGTGTCATCACCATCGCCCTGTGGGCGATCATGCTGGTCTCGATCGTCGGCGTGGCGGCCGCCGGGTTCTCGCACTTCGACGCCAGGCTCGCCTTCGACTTCCCGCCGGGCGCGTTCGGCCCCCGCTTCTTCGCCGGGCTCGGGGCAGGCCTCATCATCGGTGTCTACGACTACCTGGGCTACAACACGACGGCGTATATCGGCGACGAGTTGCGCGATCCCGGGCATACCATGCCGCGTACCATCATCATCTCGATCACGGCGATGATGGTGGTCTACCTGCTCCTCAACATCAGCGTGCTCGGGGTGGCCCCGTGGCAGGAGATCGCGACGTCCAAGTCCGTCGCGTCGCTGGTGGTGGAACGCAGCTGGGGGCACGCGGCCGCCTCGGTGATGACCGCCCTCATCATCGTCACCGCGCTTGCCTCGGTCTTCACCGGCCTGCTCGGCGGCTCGCGCGTGCCGTTCGAGGCGGCGCGGGACAAGGTCTTCCTTTCGACGTTCGGCCGGCTCCATGCGAAGGACGGCTTCCCTCACGTCGCCTTGCTGACCATGGGCACGGTCACGGCCATCGGCACCTTCTTCGACCTGACCGAGGTCATCAACATGCTGCTGACCGCGACCATCCTGGTGCAGTCCCTCGCCCAGATCGTCGCCCTCGTCGTCCTGCGCCGCAGGGAGCCACAGTTGCATCGGCCTTACAGGCAATGGCTTTATCCGGTACCTTGCATCATCGCGCTGGTGGGCTGGGTGTACGTCTACGTGTCCGCTTCGGCGCTGTCGCTGCTGCTTTCGGGTGCATGGATCGTCGCCGGCCTGGTGGTCTTCGCGCTGTGGGCGCGGGTGAACGACGCATGGCCTTTCGCATCGCTCGATATCCAGCGCACTGCCACCGGGGAGCATTGACGCCATGCAGAGAATCGTCCTTGCCGCCGTCGTCGCGATGGGCCTGGGCTCCGGCCCGGTGGCGATGGCCCGCACCACCTATGCCGATACGCGCGTCGCCGCGGAGGCGGGCACCGTCAGTCCGATCGGCCACTGGCAGATCCAGGACATCGCGAAAGCGCAGGAGGACGGCGCGGCGATTTCCGCCAGCGGCTTCGCCACGAAGGACTGGTACCCGGTGACGGGCCGCGCGACGGTCATGGCCGGGTTGCTGGAGAACGACGTCTTCAAGTTCGACGTGTTCCACAGCGACAACCTTCGCGCCGTGCAGGTACCCGACGCGAGCGGCAACCTGTTCGTGACGCCGTGGTGGTACCGCGCGGGCTTTACCCTGGCGAAGGCCGCCGGGACGCGACACACCTTGCTGCGCACCCGCGGCATCATCGCGAGCGCGGACCTCTGGGTGAACGGGCAGAAGGTCGCCGACCATGCGGACCTCGCGGGAGCCTATCCCGTGCACGACATCGACGTGACGCATTGGGTGCGCGCCGGCGCCAATGCCGTCGCCCTGAAGGTTTACCCCGGCGACCCGCGAATGAGCCTGTCCATCGGCTGGGTGGACTGGAACCCCACGCCGCCGGACAACAACATGGGCCCCTGGCGCGGCGTGGATGTCGTCCAGACCGGCCCCGTGGCGCTGAGTGCGCCGTACGTCGCCCCGACGTTGTCGGCAGACCTCGGGCAGGCGACCCTGGCCGTGACCGTCACGGCGACGAACCTGGATACGGTGCCGCACGAAACCACCGTCTCGGGTACGGTCGCCGATGCGCCGGTGCGGCAGACGGTGCGTCTCGCCCCAGGCGAGGCGAAGGTCGTGTCCTTCGCCTCCGGATCGACACCGGCCGTGACGCTGGACCGTCCCAAGGTGTGGTGGCCCATCGGCATGGGCGAGCACCCCCTGTACCGGATGGCGGTGACCGCGACGGTCGACGGCGCACTGTCGGATCGGGCGGAGACGAGCTTCGGCGTGCGCCGTGTCGAGTCCACGCTCACCCGCCAGGGCTATCGCCAGTTCATCGTGAACGGGCAGCCCCTGCTGATACGCGGCGGCGGCTGGGCGCCCGACATGTTCCTGCGCGACGATCCCGCGCGCATGGAGGCCGAGTTCGGCTATGTGGCGAACCTCGGCATCAACGCCATCCGTAGCGAAGGCAAGCTGGAGAGCGACCGGTTCTACGACCTGGCCGACCGTCACGGCATCCTCGTCCTGCCCGGCTGGGAATGTTGCGACAAATGGGAAGCCGCCGCGAAGACGGGCGGCGAGCCCTGGACCGATGCCGACATGCGCGTGGCGCAGGCTTCCATGGCCAGCGAGGCCCGCCTGCTGCGCAACCATCCCTCGGTGATCGGCTTCTACATCGGCAGCGACCACGCACCGCCGCCGAAGCTCGCGAAGATGTACACGGACACGCTCCGCGCCGAAGGCTGGTCGTTGCCCATCATCTCCGCCGCCGTGGACGAGAAGACGGCCGAGGCCGGCCCGTCCGGCATGAAGATGGCGGGCCCGTACGACTGGATTCCGCCGTCGTACTGGTACGCGGACAAGCTCGGCGCGGCGTTCGGCTTCGATTCGGAAGTCAGCGCCGGCGCGGTTATTCCGCGGCTCGAGGACGTGCAGCGCATGCTCTCGGCGCAAGAGCAGGAGGCCCTATGGAAGTATCCCGAGGCCCGGCAGTATCACGCCTCGGCCGACTGGTCGACGTTCGCCGTGCTCACCCCGTTCGACACAGCGCTGGCGGAGCGCTACGGCGCGCCCACCGGCCTCGCCGACTACGTGGCGAAGGCCCAGCTCGACAACTACGACAACGTGCGCGCGCAATTCGAAGCCTTCAACGCACGCATGGGGGCGGCGAACCCCGCCACCGGGGTCATCTACTGGATGCTCAACAACGCCTGGCCGTCGCTGCATTGGCACCTTTACGACTACTACCTGAATCCGGCCGGTGCGTACTACGGTGCCAAGAAGGCCAACGAACCGGTGCACATCCAGTACTCGTACGACTCGCGTTCCATCGTGGTGGTGAACCACACGCTGGACGAACGCCATGGGCTGCGGGCTTCGGTAAAGGTCCGCAACCTCGACGGGAGCGTGCGCTATGAGAAGCAGGTGCCGCGTATCGAACTCCCGGGCAATCGTGCGCAGCCGGTGCTCGACCTGCCGCCGGTCGCGGGATTGTCCCCGGTCTATTTCGTCGAGCTGGAACTCGCCGCCGCCGACGGGAAGCCCGTGAGCCGGAATGTCTACTGGCTGTCCACGCGCCAGGACGAACTCGACTGGGCGACGTCGAACTGGTATCTCACGCCGGTGACGCAGTACGGCGATTTCACCGCCCTGGCGTCCTTGCCGAAGGCGACCCGCGAGGTCCATGCCTCCGTTGCTCGCGAGGGTGCCGACGAGGTCGCCACGGTGACGCTTTCCATCCCCTCGTCGTCGCCCTCGGCCGCCGTGCAGGAGCACCTGGCCATTCGCCGCGGCGCGAAGGGCGAGCTTGCGCTGCCCGTGAGGTGGTCTGACAATGACGTCACGCTCTGGCCCGGCGAGTCCGTCGTGCTCACGGCGCGCTACCCGGCGCAAGGCACGGCCGGTACGGTGGTCGAGGTATCCGGTTGGAACACGCCCGCGGAGCAGGTCGCCGCGGGAGTCGTCCGGGGAACGAAGCATTGAAGAGGCCTTCATGTCGCGCGTGACCATCAACGATGTGGCTCGTGCGTCCGATACGTCGAAGAAGACCGTCTCACGCGTGCTCAACCAGGAACCGGGCGTGCGCAGGGAAGTGCGCGACCGCGTGATGGCCGCCGTCGCCGAACTGAAGTACCGTCCGCTGACGTCGGCGCGCAGCCTGGCGTCCAATCGGTCCTTCATGATCGGGCTGCTCTACGACAACCTGTCCCCCAGCTACATCATGGAGGTGCAGGCCGGCGTACAGGAGGCCTGCGAGGCGCAGCAGTACAGCATGATGGTGCAGCCCCTGGACTCCACGGCGCGGGATTTCATGGAACGCGTCGAGGGCATCCTGTGGCGGCACCGCCCCGACGGCCTGATCCTCACGCCGCCCATCACGGACCATCCGGCGCTGCTTGCGCACCTGCGTGACACGGGACTGCCATTCGCTTCCATCGCGCCGCGCAAGCCCAAGGGCATCGCGGGCGTCATCCTTCAGGAACGCGAGGCCGCCGCGGCGATGGTGGACCACCTCGTCGCGCTGGGACACCGTCGCATCGCGCACATCATCGGCGACCCGAAGCATGGCGCGGGCGTGTGGCGCCTCGCGGGATACCGCGACGGACTGAAGCGCGCGGGCCTGGCGGAACGGGCCGACTACATGGTCCAGGGCCAGTTCTCGTTCGAATCGGGCGTGAAGGCCGCTCGTCAGCTCCTGCGCCTGAAAGAGCGTCCCACGGCCATCTTCGCGGCCGACGACGACATGGCCGTCGGTGCCATATGGGCCGCCGCCGAAGCCGGCGTGGCGGTACCGGCGGAGGTATCCATCTGCGGTTTCGACGACACCACGATCGCGACACAGGTGTGGCCCCTGCTCACGACCGTTCACCAGCCGGTGCGCGACATGGGCAAGCGAGCCACGGAGGAGCTTCTGCTCGGTCTGCTGGGCAAGGGCGAACCCCGCATGGTCCAAGTGGACTACCAGATGCGCCTGCGTGCATCCACGGCACCCGCACCCCGATAGAGGAAAGCACCGCATGTCAGCACAGCGCCGGTTCCATTTCATCTCCGGTCTGCCACGCGCGGGCACCACCTTGCTCGCCGCCATCCTGAACCAGAACCCGCGCTTCCGCGCCGGCATGACCAGTCCCGTGGCCGACATCATGGGCGTCGTCATGGCCGAGGCCAGCAGCAAGAACGACTTCGCCTTCGACGTCACGGACGAACAGCGCGTGGCCATGCTGCGGGGCCTGGTGGAGAATTTCTATGCCGTCGATACCCGCGCCGAAGCGGTGTTCGACATGAGCCGTCTGTGGTGTAGCCGCATGGGGCTGCTCAACACCCTGTTCCCCGGGGTGAAAGTCGTCGCCTGCGTGCGCCAGCTGGCCTGGGTGCTCGACAGCATGGAGCGGCTGGTCCTCAAGCAACCGGTGAGCGTCAGCAAGGTGTTCCGCTTCGACACCAATACGACGGTGTATTCGCGGATCGAAGCGCTGACCGATCCGCGCGGCATGGTCGGTTTCGCCTACCAGGCGACCAAGGAAGCGTTCTACGGCGAGCACGCGCGCGATCACCTGTTGCTGCTGACCTACGAGAGCCTGGTACGCGATCCCGAAGCGGCCATGCGCTCGGTGTACCGGTTCCTTGGCGAGCCCTGGTTCGAGCACGACTTCGACGACATCGCGTACAGCGCCGACGAATTCGATGCGCGCGTGGGCATGCCGGGATTGCACGCCGTCCGCGCCAGGGTCGAGGCCGTCGAGCGCGCGCCTGTCCTGCCACGCGAGGTTTTCGGGCGTTTTGCCAACGAAGCGTTCTGGGCGGATCCGAAGAACAACGTCAACCAGGTGACCATCGTTTGACTACGCCGGTCGAGCCGCATGGCGGCGTGCTCAAGGAACTGTACCTGCCGGAGGCGGAGGCGCTCGAGGCGAGGCGCGCATCCGGCACGCTGCCCGGCGTGCTGCTCGATCATCGGCACCTTTGCGATCTGGAACTGCTTCTCGACGGTGCGTTCTCGCCGCTCGAAGGCTTCATGGGGGAGGCCGACTACGACGCCGTGCTCGACGGCCTCCGTCTGGAAGACGGCACCCTCTGGCCCATGCCGATCGTGCTCGATGTCTCCGAAGACGCCGCGGCATCGTTATCGGTAGGGCAGGATGTCGTGCTGCGTGACGTCCAGGGTACGGCGCTCGCGGTGCTCACCCTCTCCGATATCTTCCGTCCGGACAAGGTCCGGGAAGCCTTCCAGGTCTACGGCACGCTGGACCGCCACCATCCCGGCGTCGCCGATCTGCTGCGTCGGGGCGAGGTCTACCTCGGCGGTCGCCTTCGCGGCTTGCAGCGCCCGGCCCACCACGACTTCACCGACCTGCGTGCCTCCCCGCGCGAAATGCGAGCCTGGTTCGCCGGCAGGGGGTGGGAGCGCATCGTCGCCTTCCAGACACGCAACCCGTTGCATCGTGCGCACGGGGAGCTTGTGCGGCGGGCCATGGAGGCTGTCGGCGGCAGACTCCTGCTGCACCCCGTCGTCGGGCGTACACGGGACGGCGATATCGATATGTACACCCGCGTCCGCTGCTACCGTGCGCTGCTGGCGCACTACCCGCCGGAAGCGGTAAAGCTGTCGGTGCTGCCGCTGGCCATGCGCATGGCTGGCCCACGCGAAGCGCTCTGGCACGCGATCATCCGAAAGAACTTCGGCGCGAACTTCTTCATCGTCGGGCGCGATCATTCCGGCCCCGGGAAGGATGCATCGGGGCGGCCGTTCTACCAGCCGCTGGCCGCGCAGGCCCTGGTCCAGGCGCACGCCGAGGAGCTGGGCATCGCTGTCGTCCCCTTTGCGCCCATGGTGTATTCGCCGGGACGGCAGGCTTATGTCTCCACCGATGAGCTGCACGCGGGCGAAGCCGTGAGCGACGTCTCGGGAACCGAGCTGCGCAGGCATCTCCGTGAGGGCAGCACCCTCCCGGAATGGTTCACCTATCCGGAAGTGGAAGCCATCCTCCGGCAGCGGTTCCCGCGTCCGGAGAACCGGGGGTGCGCCATCTTTTTCACCGGGCTTTCCGGCGCAGGCAAATCGACCATCGCGCAAGCGCTCATGGCGGTCATCCTCGAAAACACCGCACGGCAGGTGAGCATGCTCGACGGTGACGAGGTACGTAAAACCTTGTCGGCGGGCCTCGGGTTTTCGCGTGCCGACCGTTCCGCCAATATCCTCAGGATCGCCTACGTCGCATCGGAAGTCGTCCGCCATGGCGGCATCGCCATCTGCGCGCCGATCGCTCCCTATGCCGAAGACCGCGCGGCGGCCCGCGCGCTGGTCGAAGCGCACGGCGACTTCATCGAGGTGCATGTCAGTACCGCTCTCGATGTTTGCGAAGCGCGCGATAGCAAGGGGCTGTATGCGCAGGCACGTGCGGGCGTGCTCAAGCACTTCACCGGCATCAGCGATCCTTATGAAGTGCCCGAAGCCCCCGACCTTCGCCTGGACGGTGCGGAGCAGAGGCCGGCATCCCTCGCGGCGCGGATCGTCGACGTGCTTCGGGAGCGTCAGCTGATCGCTTAGCCTTGTAGGAATGGCTCTTGCTCTATGTAAGCCCAATCACCCTGACGATTGAAGTCAAATGGCGACGCGACCTTCTGAGCTTGCGCCACCGCCGTCCGTGCGAAGCGGGCGGCGGTCTTCAGTCGGAGGGACGCACCATGCGCAGCTCGGTACCCAGCACACCCGGCAACGTGCGCAGCGTGCGCAGCAGGTCGGGCAGGGCACGCACCCGCCAGGCGTCGCCGAGTTCGAAGCTGGCCTGGCCCGTGTCGTTGCGATAGCCCGCGAGCAGCAGCGGCGTGCGCCCTCCGCGGTAGCCCATGAGGGCCTGGCGCAGGTGCTGCGGGAAGTCCGGCCCGATGCCATTGAGCTTTACGGTGAGTAGCTTGCCGAAATGCTCCATCGCGTCGGAGAGGGCGTATGCCTTGCGTGCACGCAGCTGGTAGCCGCCGGCGAAGTCGTCGATGCGCAGGCCGCCTTCCACGACGATCAGGTTGCCGCGCGTGAGCAGCGGAGCGGCGTCGGTGAACACCTCCCGGAAAAAGCTGGTTTCGAGCAGGCCGGTGGCGTCCTCGATCTGCACGAAGGCGTCGCTGTCGCCGCGCTTGCGCATGCCGACCACCATGCCGGCGACCGTCCAGGGCGTTTCCGGTCCGCGGCGGAAGCGGCTGGCGTTATCGTCGTCGTCCCCGCGCCGCGGCTTCGGCGGCTGGTAGCGCTGCGGGATCTCGCCGATGGGGCAGCTGGACAGCTGCGCCAGTTCGGCCTTCCATGGATCGGTGGGATGGCCGGACAGGTAATGGCCCAGCGTATCGTGTTCGCCTTGCAGCAGTTGTTCGAGCGGCCATTCCGGGACCGAGCCCGAGAGTTCGATGATGCTCGGTGCCTCCGCGGCGCCGAACGCGTTGCCGAAGATGTCGACCTGGCCGGAAGCGCGGTTCTTCGCTTCCTGGTCGGCGGCGCGCATCGCCTCGGGAATGTGCATGAGCAGCGTGGCGCGGTTCGCGCCCAGCGCGTCCAGCGCGCCCGACTGCACCAGCGCTTCCATCGTGCGCTTGTTGAGTTTGTTCGAGCCGACGCGCTGGCAGAAATCGACCAGGCCGCGGAACGGACCGCGTGCCTTGCGTTCGGCCACGATCTCTTCGCAGATGCCCTGGCCCACGCCCTTGATGGCGCCGAGACCGTAACGCACGACCTTTGGCTCCACGGCCTCGAACATCCACTCGGACGCGTTTACGTCCGGGGGCAGCACCTTGATGCCGATGGCGCGGGTTTCTTCGAGGAAGGTGACCGCCTTCTCGGTGTTGTCCATGTCCGACGAGATGGTCGCGGCCATGAACTCGGCGGGATAGTGGGCCTTCAGCCAGGCGGTCTGGTAGGACACCAACGCGTAGGCGGCGGCGTGCGACTTGTTGAAGCCGTAGCCCGCGAACTTCTCCATGAGGTCGAAGATCGCATCGGCCTTGTCGCCGTCGATCCCGTCCTTGGCGGCGCCTTCGCGGAAGGTGGCGCGGTGCTTGATCATCTCCTCGGGCTTTTTCTTGCCCATCGCGCGGCGCAGCAGGTCGGCGCCGCCGAGCGTGTAGCCGCCGACGATCTGCGCCATCTGCATCACCTGCTCCTGGTAGACCATGATGCCGTAGGTCTCTTTCAGGATGGGTTCGACGCGCGGATCGGGATAGTCCACCGCCTCCTTGCCGTGCTTGCGCGCGCAGAAACTGGGGATGAGGTCCATGGGGCCGGGGCGGTACAGCGCCACGAGCGCGATGATGTCCTCGAAGCGGTCGGCCTGGGCATCCTTGAGCATGCCCTGCATGCCGCGGGATTCGAGCTGGAAGACGGCGACGGTCTGCGCCTTCTTCAGGAGGTCGTAGACCTTGGGATCGTCCAGCGGCAGCGATTCGATCACCAGCGGCTCGACGCCTTCGCGCTCGCGCCGCTTGTTGATCGCCTTGACGGCCCAGTCGATGATCGTGAGAGTGCGCAGGCCGAGGAAGTCGAACTTCACGAGGCCCACGGCCTCCACGTCGTCCTTGTCGTATTGCGTGACGACGCCTTCGCCGCTCGGTTCGCAGTACAGCGGCGCGAAGTCGGTCAGCGGCGTGGGCGCGATGACGACGCCGCCCGCGTGCTTGCCGGCGTTGCGCGTGAGGCCTTCGAGGCTCAGCGCGAGGTCGATGAGTGCGCGCGCCTCTTCCTCGGCATCGTAGATATCGCAGAAATCCTTGACGACGCGATCCGGCTCCTTCTTCGATTTTTCGGAGCGGCCGAGCGCGTCGGACAGCGTAAGGTCGAGCGGCCGGTTCGGAATGAGCTTCGCGAGGCGATCGACCTGGCCGTAACCCATGCCGAGCACGCGGCCGGAGTCGCGTAGCACGGCCTTCGCCGCCATCGAGCCGTAGGTGATGATCTGGCTGACGTGGTCGCGGCCGTACTTGCGCGCGACGTAGTCGATGACCTCGTCGCGGCGATCCATGCAGAAGTCGATGTCGAAGTCGGGCATCGACACGCGTTCGGGATTCAGGAAGCGCTCGAACAGCAGTTCGAACTGGAGCGGATCCAGATCGGTGATCTTGAGTACCCACGCAACCAGCGAGCCGGCGCCCGAGCCGCGTCCCGGACCGACCGGGATGCCATTCTGCTTACCCCAGTTGATGAAGTCGGCCACGATCAGGAAGTAGCCGGGGAAGCCCATGCGGATGATGACGTCGACCTCGCGGTCGAGCCGGGCCTGGTAGTCCTCGAGCGTCTTGCCCGGTGCGAGCGGGTTGGTGGCCAGGCGCTCCTCGAGGCCCTTCTGCGCCTGTTCGCGGATGAAGGTATCGAGCGTGTGCCCCTCGGGCACCGGGAAGTTCGGCAGGTAATACGTGCCGAAGGACAGCTCCAGGTTGCAGCGCCGCGCCAGTTCGACGGTATTCTCCAACGCCTCGGGGATGTCGGCGAACAGCGCTTCCATCTCTTCCGGGGACTTGAAGTACTGCTCCTCGCTGTAGTCGCGCGGACGCTTGGGATCGGCAAGGACGCGACCCTGGTTGATGCAGGTGCGTGCCTCGTGGGCCTCGAAGCCTTCGCGTTCGAGGAAGCGCACGTCGTTGCTGGCGATGACCGGCAGCGCGTAGTCGCCGGCCAGCGCCATCGCCGCGCGCACCCAGAGCTCCTCGTTCTCGCGGCCGGTGCGGGTGAGTTCGAGGTAGAGCCGGTCGGGGAAGAGCCGCCGCAGCGATTCGAGGCGTTGTCCGGCGGCGGGCAGGCCCGAGCCGAGCGCCGCGCGCGCAACCTCGCTTTCGCGTCCGGCGATGGCGATGAGGCCGCGCACGCTTTCCGGATGCATCCAGGTGGCCTCGACCAGCGCCCGCCCGGAGCCCTGGCCCTCGCGCCAGGCGCGCGAGACGAGACGCGAGAGGTTCAGGTACCCGTCGCGGTCCTGACAGAGCAGGGTGAGTCGCCAGGGACGGGGATCGTCGGGGCTCGACACCCAGATGTCGCAGCCCGCGATCGGCTTGATGCCGGCCGCCGTACACTGTTTGTAGAACTTCACCAGGCCGAAGAGGTTGTTCTCATCCGTCAGCGCGACGGCCGGCATACCCGCGCGCGCGCACGCGGCGACCAGCTGCTTGATGCGGATGGTCGAATCGACCAGCGAATATTCGCTGTGCAGATGGAGATGGGCGAAGCGGACGGGCATGGACGCGGCCGGATGAGGCAAAGGGAAGGCTACCCCGACGGGTGCGCGCAGGACAAGATTGACAGGCGTGTTTCCGCCCCGCTCACCGCATGTGCGCGTCGGGATGCTCGATGAACCACAGTCCCGCGAACAGCTTCGCATCGATCGAAAACCCCTCCTTGGCCCGTTCGAACAACCACCGCCCCGCTTCAGCCCGCGGTACTTCATGCACCACGATGTTCTCGGTTTCGTCGCCGCCGCCCGCGCCGACCTTCACGAGATCCCAGGCCCGCGCGAAGGCGATCATCTCCGTGCTCATCCCTGCCGAGGAGGGGCCCTCGTGCACGAATTCGATGCGACCGCAGGCGTAGCCGGTTTCCTCTTCCAGCTCCCGGCGTGCCGCGAGCAGCACGTCCTCGTCCTCGGAGCCGCTGACGTCGCCGACGAGTCCGGCGGGCATCTCGATGGTGTTGGCGAGGACGGAGACGCGGTACTGCTCGACGAAGACCACCTTGTCCTCCGGCGTGACCGCCAGGATGATCACCGCGCCGCGCGGATTGTTGCGCACCGCGTATTCCCACCGCCCGCGCTTCTTGAGCGTCAGCCATTTGCCCGTGCAGAGCGTCTCCTCGGGTGCGGAAGCGTCGTCGGGAATGGGCGAGGCGTGGGGCAGCGGGCTGTGCTTCATGAGCGGCTCCTTGGCGGGACGGCAAAGTATCCCGTCAAGGGTATCGCGTCGGTGTGACGCTGCGGTGCTTCGGGGGCTCGCCGGTACGATTACTCCCGCCGCTACGATATCGCTGTAGGAGCCGCTATAGCGGCGAGAGCACGCTTGCGACCTCATCGCCAGCTTTCCTCGCCGCTATAGCGGCTCCTACAGGGTAGGCCCGTTGCGGTCCGCCCTCAGATCAGGGCTTTGAGGCGGGTGCGGGTCAGCGGTCCGAAGCGGATTCGTTCGCAGAGGTCGTCGACGGCGCTGGCGTCGCCCGCGCGCCGGCTGAGCGCGTCGGCGGTCTCGGCCACGGCGATATCCAGCGCGATGCGGGTGAGGCGGCGGCAGAGCAGGGCCTGCTCCGCGTGCTCGCGCAGGCGTGCCGCACACGCGGCGGCACCACGGATGCGCAGGTACGGCACTTCGTCGATGCGCTCGAGGATATCGTCCAGGCTGCCGAAGTGCGCGAGCAGCGCCGCGGCCGTCTTGGCGCCGATGCCGGGTACGCCGGGGATGTTGTCCACCGCGTCGCCACACAAGGCCAGGTAGTCGGCCACCTGGTGGGGGTGTACCCCCATGCGTTCGAACACGCCGGCGGCGCCCCAGCGTACGTTCTTCGCGAAATCCCACTGCTCGTCGAATTCGCCGAGCAACTGCCCGAAATCCTTGTCCGCCGATACGATCACGCCGCGGAAGCCGTGCGAACGCAGCCCCCACAACGCGCTGCCGATAAGGTCGTCGGCTTCGTATTGATGGTCGTTGAGGACGGTGAGGCCGAGCGCGGCGGCGATCTCGCGGCACAGTGCGAACTGGCGCACCAGCTGCGGCGGCGGCAGTTCGCGGTTGGCCTTGTAGGCGGGGTAGATCGCGTTGCGGAACGACGTGGTCAGCGAGGCGTCGAACGCCACCGCGATGTGCTCCGCACGGCTGCGCTCGAGCAGCTCGCAGAGGAACCGCGTGAACCCATGAACCGCGTTGACCGGCTCGCCGTCATGGTCGTGGAACTCGTCCGGCATGGAATGCCAGGCACGGAATACGTAAAGGCTGCCATCCACCAGGTGGACGAGCGAATCGCCGCTCACGGTTCCCACACGCTTGCGACGTCGCCGTAGGACGGACGGTCGCGCTCGGGGGCTTCCATCGCGGGCGTGCCGACGTGGATGAATCCGACGATGTGCTCGCTCTTCTTCATGCCGAGCAGCTTCGCCACGTCGCGGTCGTACGCCGCCCATCCGGTGAGCCACTGCGCGCCGTAGCCAAGCGCCTGGGCACCGAGCAGGAGGTTGTAGGCAACGCAGCCGGCGGCGAGTCTCTGTTCGATCTCGGGCACCTTGCTGTCGTCGTCGATCTTCGCCGAGACGACGAGCACCAGCGGAGCGTGTTCGTAGCGGTGCCGCTCCTTCTCGCGCTTCGCCTCCGACAGGCCGGGGTTCGCTTCCTCGGCGATCTTCGCCAGCTTGCGGCCGAAGGCGAGCTTCGCGTCGCCGCGGAGGATGCGGATGCGGAAGGGAACGAGCTTGCCGTGGTCGGGCACGCGCAGCGCCGCCTCGATCAGGCGGCGCAGGGTGGCTTCGTCGGGTGCCGGCTCTCCGAGCTGGCGCGACGGCACCGAACGGCGGGCATGGAGGAAGGCGAGATCGGTCATCCGGACAGTTTACCGGACTTTGGAAGCGCTCCCTGTGGGAGCCGGCTAAGCCGGCGATCCCGCGGCAGCGGGCAAGCTTGCTGCAAGCACCCATCGCCGCTGAAAGCGGCTCCCACAGGTGCTGCCGGTGGCGCTTACGGATGACCCGGCGGCGGTTGGTGGTCGTCCGGCGGAGGCGGCAGCGCGTCGTTCGGGCCGAGGTGGTCGACTGCTTCGCGCTGCTGCTCGGGCGACTGGCGTTCCCACTTGTCCATCAGTGCCTGGCGCTGCGCGGGCGGCAGGCTGCGGAAGCGTTCGAACGCATCGTGCAGCCTGTCGCGCTGCTCGGGCGTGAGGTCCTGGAACTTCTTCCGGTTCCGGCGCGCCTCGGCGCGCTCTTCGGGCGTCATGTGCTGCCAGCGCTCGATGCGCTCGCGGATCTGCGCGCGGCGTTCGGGTGGCAGGCCGCGCCAGCGCTGCGCCTTGTCCAGCATCTTCGATTGGCGCTCGGGCGGGAAGGTGTCCCAGTCGTGGGCCAGCGGGGCCAGGATGTCCTTCTCGTCGTCGGTCAGCGCCTTCCAGGGACGGGGCGACGGCATGGGGGCCTGCTGCTGGCCCGGAGGCGGCGGGGGGCGATCCTGCGCCGACGTGGCGAACGGTGCCGTCAGGGCGAGCAGCAGGGCGAGGACGAGTGGAGCGCGGCGCATGGCGGTCATTTGCGGGAGGAGGACGGGGTGTCGTTGTAGGCCAGCCAGCTGTAGAACTGGAGGTCCCTGTAAAGGGCCGGATCGGCGCTGTCGGCATCCGGCGGCAAGTCGTTCGGATCGTTGTCGCCCGGCTGGGCGACCGCCGTGGGCGACGGCGGCGCGCCGCCCGGCTGCCAGACCGTCAGCGTGGCCAGGGCCAGTACCGCGAAGGCGCCGGCGGGCAGCAGCAGCCGCCGCGCGGCGGAGTGCTGCGGGCGGGCCAGCGCCGTGCGCCGCGCGGCGCGCAGGCGGCCGGCGGTGGCCGGATCCACGTCACGGCTGGCGCGCAGGTACAAATCCCTGGCGCGACGTTCGAGTTCCCGATCGTGCTGGCTCATCGCCATGCCTCCAGTTGATCGCGCAGCGCATGCATCGCGCGCGAAAGATGGGTCTTCACACTGCCGTCGGAGCAGCCCATGGCCGCTGCCGTCTCGGCGACGTCGAGGCCTTCCATGACGCGAAGCGTGAATGCCTCGCGCTGGCGCCGCGGCAGGTTGCGCAGGGCCGCGACGATGTCCGCGTAAGCCTGCGAATCCTGCAGTCGCGCCGCCGGGTCGGGGCTGTCGTCGGCGGGCTCCCATTGGGGGAGCTCGTCGCCGTCGTCGTCCTTGCCGCCGCCCAGCCATCCGACCACGATCGAGCGCACCTTGCGGCGGCGCTGCAGATCGACGATACGCCGGCGGAGGATGCCCCAGAACAGCGGCGTCCATTCGCCGGCCGGCTTGTCGCCGTAATGGTGCGCCAGCCTCAGCATGGCGTCCTGCACGGCGTCCAGCGCGTCCTCGCGATTGCCGAGGTGGATCTCGGCCATGCGCCAGGCCCGCCGTTCGATGGCCGCCAGGAAGGCGTCCATGCTCGCCGGTACCTCGCGCAGGTCCTCCAGGGATGCGCTGTCGAGCGCGAGCGAGGCGTTCACGGCCTTCTCCGCTTCGTCGGTCTCGGCATCCTCGTGCTCCATACGGCCTGGTTCACTCCGGTAAACGCGGTCGGCGACCGCCGGTTGACTGCCCGTTCGACGCAATATCTTCGGGGCATTGATATTTATGGGTTATGAAGTCACCCGGCGCGCCCACCCCGGGCCCGCAGCGGCCAGGCGACCATCGCGGCGAGCGCGGCGCCGGCAAGGGCCAGCGCCAGGTCTCCCGGCGTCTGCGCCAGGTGGGCAAGTTCGATCAGCATGCCGGGGCCGGCGTCGCTCATGGCCTGGGCCAGCCCGATTCCCATCATGCCGGAAATGGTCGCGGCGGCCACCAGGCAGGCTGTGTAGGCCGCGGCCAGCAGGGTGGCGCCCGCCGCGAGCAGGGCGCCAGCAAGGCCCTGGAAGTGCAGCCAGCGCCGGACGACCACGCCCAGTACCCAGCCCGCCGGCAGCACCAGGGCCGGCAGTGCGCGGCCAAACATCATCGACGGCAGCATCCAGACCGCGCCCACGGCGAGACCGAACATCGCGGCGCACAGCACGCCGAAGAGGAAGCCGGGGAGCCGGAAACGCTCGGCCGGGGGAGGTTGGCTCGGATCGGGCATCGGAGTGTGGGGCCGGGCAAAGCGGCCATGATAGCGGCCATGACAGTTTCGCGCTCTTGAGCGGGCGGGCGGGAGCCCCGACGTATGGCCGGTGGGGCATAATCGACAACTTTGCGGCCGCGCCCCCGGCCCTCACAGGACAGCAATGAGCGGTTTCAGCCTCAGCAGCGAGCCTTTCACCCTCGAGCGTGACTGCCAGGCGGTCATGGTGCCGCAGGGCGAGACGGTGACGCTTCCGGCCGGGCAGATCGGCTACATCACCCAGGCCCTCGGGGGCAGCTTCACCGTCTACGTGGAAGGCAACCTGTTCCGCATTGCCGGCAACGATGCCGACGCGCTGGGCAAGGAGCCGCCGAAGCCGATCGAGCTGCCGGACGACGCGTCCGACGACGATGTCGAAAAGCTGGTCTGGCAGCAGCTGCGCACCTGTTTCGATCCGGAGATCCCCATCAACGTGGTGGAACTCGGCCTCGTCTACGACGTGAGCCTCGAAGCCGGCGACGAGGGAAGCCGCAAGGTGTACGTCAAGATGACCCTCACCGCGCCCGGCTGCGGCATGGGCGACATCCTCGTCGACGACGTGCGCACCAAGCTGGAAATCATCCCGACCGTGCTGGAAGCCGATGTCGATCTCGTATTCGACCCGCCGTGGAACCATTCGATGATGTCGGATGCGGCGAAGCTCGAGACAGGGATGCTCTAGCGTCCCTGGCTCGGTTCGTACGTCATCGGTACGACACCGGCATCGAGCGACGCACCATAGCCTGCGATCGCCTTTACGTTGGCCGGAGAGAGGTAGCCGGCGGGAACCCGGTTCTCGTACATGCGCGTCTCGAGCGAGAAGTGCGCATCCAGGTCCAGGGCCTTGGTCAGGTTGAGGATCTCGTCGCGGTGCGGGGCGAGCGCCCTCAACAGAAGGGCCAGGGCATCGTCCAGCATGTACGTGCGCTGCCAGGGCAGCTCGAAGCACCAGCCGTTCGTTCGCCGTTGCAACTCGGAGCTGGCGATGCTCTCGCCCTTCTGCCACGTGGTGGCCCCGTCCAGCCCGATGTCGGCCACGAGATGGTCCAGGGTCTGTCGTTCCGAGGTCAGGCGGAAGGCGGCGCGCACGGAAGGGGTCAGGTGACGGAGGTCCGAGTCGATATCGGCAGGGTCGCTCATCCGGGATCCTTTCGCAGGTTCATGAGGTCTTGGCGTGCGTAGCATCGCGTTTTTCCTGGCCCTAGGGAAATCCCTAGGTAGTCGACCGTCATAACTTGCGATAGGTTGACTGCGACTTTTCGTAGGGGCGAGAGGTCATAACGGGCATCGCGCTAAGGCGCGTACTTCATATCGTTCGGAATGTGGTCCTCACGGCCGCAATGGCTTCGTGCGGCCCATTCCTGGAGGAGGAACGTAATGGCAAACCATGTTCGCTTGAAACTCCTGGCCGCTTCGCTGGCCATCGTGGCCGCGTCGACGGCAGGGGCGGCTACCCAGCAGGCCCTGCGCGCGCAGAGTCTCGGCGCCACGCCGACCCCGCAACTTGCGACCAGGCTCGGCCTCACCGCCGACTACGGGTTCGTCGCAAAGGCCTCGGCGGAGACCGTACGGGGTACCCGCACGGTGCGCATGCAACAGACCTTCAAGGGCGTGCCGGTTTTCGGCCAGAGCATCGCCGTGGAGCAGGACGCGCAGGGAAATGCGCTGGTCGCCAACGGCATGGTCTCGTCCAACCTCCAGGTGGACATCGCCTCGGTGACGCCGCGCCTCAACCAGGCGCAGATCGTGGGCTTGCTGGTGAAGCAGTCCAGTTCGTTCGTCAACGGACTGGCGAAGCCCCAAAGCAGCAAGGCGGACCTGTACATCTACCCGCAGGAAGGCGCTCCGGCACGCCTTGTCTATCTCGCTTCGTTCTTCTCGGGCGGCGACCATCCGACCCGGCCGACGGCGATCATCGACGCGAACACGGGGCAGATCATCAAGCAGTGGGACGGCCTCGCCTATGCGAATGCCACGGGTCCCGGCGGCAACCAGAAGACCGGCCAGTACACCTGGGGCGCCAACGGGCTTCCCTACCTCAACGTGACGCAGTCGGGTAGCACCTGCACCATGCAGAACACCTACGTGCGCACGTACAACATGAACCACGCGACCTCGGGCAGCGGCACGCTGTGGAGCTTCACCTGTCCGAACTCGAACGGCTCCCCCATCAATGGCGGCTACGGCCCCATCAACGACGCCCACCATTTCGGCGGCGTCGTGCACGACATGTATCAGGCGTACATGAACGTGCCGCCGCTGGACAACAACCAGGTGCTGATCATGAAGGTGCACTACGGCACCAATTATGAAAACGCCTTCTGGGACGGCAGCTCGATGACGTTCGGCGACGGTGCCAGCACGTTCTATCCGCTGGTGTCCCTCGACGTCACCTCGCACGAGATCAGCCACGGCTTCACCGAGCAGAACTCGAACCTCACCTATAGCGGCCAGTCGGGCGGCATGAACGAGGCATTCTCGGACATGGCCGGCGAAACCGCCGAGTACTACGACCGAAACGGCGTGAACGACTGGCTGGTGGGTGCCGAGATCTTCAAGGGCAACGGTGCCCTTCGCTATATGTGCAACCCGACGCAGGACGGTGCGTCGATCGATGACGCCGCCGACTACTACAACGGGCTCGACGTGCACTATTCGTCCGGTGTGTACAACAAGGCGTTCTGCCTGCTGGCGCAGAAGACCGGTTGGAACACGCAGAAGGCCTTCCAGGCTTTCGCCCGTGCGAACCAGCTGTACTGGCAGCCGAACTCCACGTTCGTCAGTGGCGCCTGCGACGTTGAAGATGCGGCCGACGACCTGGGCTTCAGCACCGCCGATGTCGTTTCCGCGTTCAGCGGCGTGGGCGTGAGCTGCTCGGGCGGCGGTGGCGGCACGGTACTGCTGAACCTGACAAACCTGTCCGGTGCGAGCGGCTCCTTCACCAGTCCCGCCTACACGGTCTCGGCAGCGGCGGGTACGTTGACGGTAACCATCAGCGGCGGGACCGGCGATGCCGACCTGTATGTGCGGCGCGGTTCGTCTCCGACCACGACGGCGTACACCTGCCGCCCGTACCTCACGGGCAACAACGAGACCTGCACCATCAATGTCTCGAGCGCCGCCACGTACTACATCCGGATCCGTGGCTACACCGCGTACTCCGGCGTGTCGCTGAAGGCCGTGCAGTGACGGGTAAGCGATAGTGTTGGAAGGGCCCGGTCGGCGACGCCCGGGCCTTTTTTCTTCAGGCGCCGCGTACCCCGCGTCGCGGGCGCCGACGCGTACCCCTGGCGCGTGAGCGAACCTAGGTTTGTCGAACCCGCGGCGTGACCGCGATTCGAAGGAACCCACCATGCGACTCATGCCTCTCGTGGCGTTGGCCTCGCTCGTCGTGTCGACGACACTCGTTGCCGCCACACCCGCTCGCTATATCGTCCATTTCGCCGATGCCGCATCGGCGCATGCCGCCGGCGGGCAGTCCCGCCATGCCCGGATGGCGCGCGCGGATATGCCGCGCCATGTGCGCTCGCTCGCGGCCGGTGGCGAGGTCTTCCAGCTGGCCAGCGGCAACGAGGCGAGGTTCGCCGCGTTTCCCGGAGTGATCTCCGTCGAGGAAGATCGGCTGCTCGTACCCACGGCGATCGTCGATTCGCTGTGGAAGCGACAGTGGTACATGCACGATCCGAAAGTGGGCGTGGACGCGGAAGTGGCGTGGAAGTACACGCGCGGCGCCGGCGCCGTGGTCGCCGTCCTCGACACCGGGATCACGCCGCACCCGGAGTTCGACGGCCAGTTGCTTCCGGGTTACGACTTCATCAGCGACGCGGCCGCGGCCCGCGACGGTGACGGTCGCGATGCGGATCCGACGGACATGGGCAACTGGAGCGACCCAGGCGACTGCCTGTCGCCGCAGGGCAAGCCCTCGACGTGGCACGGCACGCACATGGCGGGCCTGGTCGTTGCGCGGGCGGGCAACCCGCCGGGCATCGTCGGGCTCGCTCCGGAAGCGAAGCTGGTTCCGGTTCGTGTCCTCGGCCGCTGCGGTGGCCGCACGTCCGATATCGCCGACGCGATCGTCTGGGCCAGCGGTGGCGACGTGCCCGGGGTGCCACGCATCGAGAGGCGCGTCGATGTGATCAATCTCAGCATGGGCGCCACCGGCGCCTGCGGCCAAGCGTTGCGGCAAGCCATCGAACAGGCACGGTCGCGCGGCACCGTGGTCGTCACTTCGGCGGGGAACGATCGGAAGAACGTCAATACGAACACGCCGGCGAACTGCCCCGGCGTGGTGAGCGTCGCCGCGTTGGGAAGGGATGGCGGCATGGCGCCGTATTCCAACTTCGGGCAACAGATCACGCTGTCGGCGCCCGGCGGCAACCTCGGCGAACGAGGGTTCGACGACATCCTGTCCACCTGGAATACCGGCAAGCGAGGGCAGGAGCGCTCCGTGTTCGGCTATCGCGGCGGTACGTCGGTGGCTTCGCCGCAAGTCGCCGCGCTCGTGGCGCTGATGCGTTCCGCCGATCCGGACATCGGCGTGGACGAGGTCGCGAGCCAGTTGGTCGACAACGCGCGCCCGCTCCCGGGCCGGTGCCCGAAGGGCTGCGGCGCAGGGCTGATGGACGCGGGAGCGACGGTGGACGCCGTGGTCGAGGACCGCGGCCGCCGCCCCTGAGGGGCTGGATCAGATCGCTTCGAAGCGGTTCGCGTCGCGGTTCTTGCGGACCGTGGCCGGGTCCCAGACGCGGCCGTTCATGGCGATGTAGACGCCGTCGGCCAGCGTCTGCACGGCGCCCACGGCGCAGCCGATGTTGAAGACCGCGTCCGAACCCTGGAACCGCGCCGGATTGAGCGCGCCGGTGAGCACGATGACCTTCCCGGGAATGCCGGCGAGCACGCGCGCGGTTTCCACCATGGTGTCCGTCCCGTGGGTGACCAGCACGTGCCGGTGCGGCTGCGCCTCGATCGTGCTGCGGATCAGCGCGCGGTCCTCGTCGGTCACGTGCAGGCTGTCCTTGCGCAGGATGGGGATCACGTCGAAACGGAACGCGACTCCCAGCTGGTGGAGGATCTCGCCGATCTGCGGAGAGCCGATCTGGTAGTCCGACTTGTCGTCGAAATACACCTTGTCGATCGTGCCGCCGGTGGTCACGATGGTCAGTTGCTGCATGGTCAGGCCTGGAAAGCGGGTGGCGCGGACCGTCATTCTACATGCCACGGTCCGTGGCCAGCAGGGCGTCGTCGTCGTTCTCCGGCAACGCGAGACGGTCCAGGCCTCTTGCCAGGAAGCGACGGCTGGCGGCACCGGGCCGCGGATCGCCGTCGGCGGCGCCCCAGCGCGCCGATCGCAGGAGGAGGGCCGCAGCCATCGTCCGGGCCAGGGTGAAGGCAAGGCCGCGCGCCGAGGCTTCAAGCGACGCCCGGTCGGCCGCGATGTCGGCGAGCAGGGATTCCGCCGCGTCGAGCGTGGCGGCCAGCGCGGCACGCTCCGGCGTGCCGTCTTCCGGGACCAGGTCGTCCACGGCCTCACGGATCGGCGCGACGCCGCCGGAAAGCGCGCGAAGCATGTCCAGCGACAGGATGTTCGTCGTGCCTTCCCATATCGCGTAGACCTGCGCGTCGCGCAGCAGCTGGGGCAGGCCCGTGTCCTCGATGTAGCCCGCGCCGCCGAAGCATTCCAGCGCCTCGGAAACCACGCGGATGGACACCTTGGCCGTCCACAGTTTGGCCAGCGGCGTCAGCAGGCGAAGGAGGGCTGTTTCGTGTACTTCGCCTTCGCCATGCTCGACGCGGCCGAGCAGTTCGGCGACGAAGAAGGTGAGCGAGAACGCGGCTTCGTATTCGGCCTGCATGTCGGCGAGGGTGCGCGCATGCAGTGGCTGGTCGATAAGGCGCGTACCGAAGGCGCTGCGCCGGGTGGCGTAATCGCGGGCCAGGGAAATGGCCCGGGCCATGCTCGCCACGGCGCAGACGGCGTTCCAGGTGCGCGTGACGTTGAGCATCGGCGCGATCTGGCGCACGCCGTGATCGAGCGGGCCGACGGGCGTCGCCGCCAGTCCGTCGAGATGGATCTCGGCGGTGGGCAGTTCGTGCGTGCCCAGCTTCTTCTTGAGCCTGTCGATGGCGATGCCGCGCCACGCGCCGTGCTCGTCTTTCGTTTCCACGTAGAAGAGCGCGAGCGCCGCGGTGCCCGTGCCGGCGCCTTCGGGGCGTGCGAGCGCGAGCGCCGCTTCGCCCACCACGGCCGAGCTGAACCATTTGCGGCCGTAGAGCCGCCATTGCCCGTCGGCATCCTGCCGGGCGACCGTTTCGGTGCGTCCCACATCCGAACCGCCCGGAGTTTCCGTCATCCACTGCCCGGACAGCCAGAACGTGGCCGGATCGCGGCTCAGGAAATGCGGCAGGGCGCGCTCGATAAGCGCCCTGTTGCCCGATGCGTGGAGCGCCGTGGCCGCGCCGTCGGTCATTGCCAGCGGGCAGCAATAGAACTCGCTGGCGATGTGATAGAGGTAGACGCGGGCGAATTCCTCCACGCGGGCCCAGGGCGAGCCGGCATGCCCCGCGGCGAGTACCGCATGCTTCGTGGTGATGCCGGGGCCTTCTTCCCATGCGGGCGTGAGCGCGATGCGGTCGACGCGCGAACCCCAGGCATCCCATTGGGTGAGCACGGGCTCGGTGCGGGGCGTACGGCCGCGGCGATCCCAGGCCATGACGGCATAGTCCGCGAGCGCCTCGAGGTCCGGCCGCATCGCCGCCAGCCGTTCGGCGGGCAGCGTGCGCGCCAGCCAGGCATTCAGCACGCGGTCGTCGCGGAAGGGATGCGCCAGGCGTGGCGCGTCCTGCACAAAACCCATCGTGGCGTCCTCGCTGAAGGCATCGGTGAGGTCTAGCCTGCACCCGGGCCGGGGCCGAATCAACGTCGCCGGCGCACACCGGCACCGAGGGTCCCGATCAGCAGCAGGGTGATGGCGATCTCGACGAACGCCAGCCAGCGGTCGCCCGTGGAGCTCCACGCTTCCGAGACGCCATGGCAGAAATAGAACAGCGCAAGGATGCCGACCCAGAGCAGGGCGCGGGTGACGTTCGGCAACGAAAACAGGGGAAGGAGCAGGGGTGGAACGGTGAGCGCCAGCGCCACCCACGTCGGAATGGAAACAGGCGGATAGACCGTGTACCAGAGCACTTGCACCAGGAGCAGGCCGGCCCAGGCCGCCAGGCCGGTCTTCTGCATGCGGCTCACGCGGGGGTGCCCAGCCGGCGGGCGACATCGGCAAGGCGCTTGCCCAGCGCGCGCGCCAGTTCGCGCTCGTGGTCGCTGATGCCGTTGTCGCCCCTTGCGCCCGATACATGGCTCGCGCCGTAAGGCGTACCGCCGGTGAGGGTGCTGCTGAGCGCCGGTTCCGTATAGGGAATGCCCACGATCAGCATGCCGTGGTGGAGCAGCGGCAGGGCCATCGACAACAGCGTGGCCTCCTGTCCGCCATGCATCGTGCTGGTGGATGTGAACAGCGCGGCCGGCTTGCCGGCGAGCGCGCCCGAGGCCCATTCGGCGCCGGTCGTGTCGAGGAAATATTTGAGCGGCGCGGCCATGTTGCCGAACCGGGTGGGGCTGCCCATGGCGAGCGCCACGCACTCGAGCAGATCGGCACGCGTGACGTACGGCGCTCCGTCTTCGGGCTCGGGCGGCATGGCCGTTTCGGTGACCGGGGCCACCGGAGGCACCTGGCGCAGCCTCGCGCGCATGCCCGGCACTTCCTCCACGCCGCGGGCGACGAAGCGGGCGAGCTGGGCCGTGTGGCCACTGCGGCTGTAGTAGAGTACGAGGATGTCGTGGGACATGGATGGACGCCTTCTGGAAGGCGCTAGTCTCGCAGAACTGCCACGCGTTCCCAATCGTTCGGGACTTCGATGAGGATGGACATGCCGCTGCGCATCGACCGCGACCGCGCGCTGAGCTTCACGCGCTTCACCTGGCTGCGCTTCGTCGACGACAAGTGCTTCGAGACAGCGGGCGCCCTGTCGTACACCACCCTGGTTTCGCTGGTGCCGCTTACCGTGGCGGTCTTCGCGATCCTCTCGGCGTTTCCCGTGTTCGCCGAGTGGCGCGGTTCGCTGGCGAACTACGCTTTCCAGAACTTCGTGCCCGCCACCGGCCTGAAGATCCAGGAATACATGCTGGCCTTCGCCGACAAGGCCAGCCAGCTCACCGGCATTTCCATCCTCGTGATGCTGTTCAGCGCCGTCTCGATGATGATCAGCATCGAGGATCGCCTCAACCGCATCTGGCGCGTGCGCAAGCCGCGCGGCTGGACATCGCGCCTGCTGCTGTACTGGGCCGCCCTGACGCTGGGGCCCATCCTCGTCGTCGGCGGGCTCGCGCTGTCCTCGTACATCGCGGCGTTTCCGCTCCTGCACCAGGCGGCCGACCAGATCGCCACGCAGAGCCGCCTGCTCAGCCTGGCGCCCTTCCTCATCACCTTCGTCACCCTGGTGCTCATGTACACCATGGTGCCGAACCGGCGCGTGTCGTGGCGGCATGCGGCGATCGGCGCGATCCTCGGCGCGATGCTGTTCGAATTCGCCCGCTGGGGTTTTGCCGAATTCATCCGCAACTCGCCGAACTACGAGGAAATCTACGGCGCGCTTGCCGCTATCCCGATTTTCCTCCTGTGGATCTACCTGTCCTGGATCATCGTGATCCTGGGCGCTTCGATCGCCGCGTCCATCTCCGCGTTCGAGTACACCGTGCCGCACGAAGCCCTGCCCGACGGCGCGGAATTCATCGGCCTGCTGGTAGTGCTGCAGCATTTCGTCGATGCCCAGCGGACGGGCGAGAACGTGGACCCTGCCACGGTCCGCCTGCGCGAGTCCTACCTACCGTCGAGCGCCATCGCATGTTATTTCGACGACCTGCAACGGGCCGACATGATCCAGCGCTGCGAGTCCGGGGGCTGGGTGCTCAGCCGCAGCCTCGACGCCACGGAACTCCTGCGGGTGTACTGTTGTACCCAGTACCGTCTCCCGCTGCATCCGCGCGAGCAGGTGCAGCGGCTCGGCATCCAGCTGCCGCCGGAGTTGCTGGGCTTGTTGGATAATCTGGCCGAAGCGCTCGACGCCACGCTCGGCGCGCGCCTCGACAAGCTGTTCCCGCCCCCGCCGGTCCCCGTCCCCACCGAGGATAGTCCCGCATGATCGCCCGTCTGCTCGCCGTTGCCGCCCTGGCCCTTTCCGCGCCGGTGGTCGCCGCCACGGCCGCGAAACCCGAACTCAAGGTCACCACCCTCGACGGCAAGCCGTTCGACCTCGCCGCACAGCGTGGCAAATGGGTCATCGTCAATTACTGGGCCACCTGGTGCGTGCCCTGCATCAAGGAAATGCCGGACATCTCCGCTTTCGTGAAGAGCCGCAAGGACGTCGCGGCCATCGGTCTCGCCTTCGAAGACACCGAGAAGAAGGACATCGAGGCATTCGTCGGCAAGCATCCGGTGGCGTATCCGATCGCGCAGGTCGACGTCACCGCGCCACCGAAGGATTTCGACGCGCCGACGGGCCTGCCCACCACCTACCTGATCGCGCCGGACGGCCATGTGGCCCATCGCTTCGTCGGCCCCGTCGACGAAGCGAAGCTGTCCGCCGCCATGGCGAAGGGGGAATGACATGAATGCCGCGCGCTTCATCGTGAGGGGCAGGGTGCAAGGCGTGTTCTTCCGCGCCTCGACGCGCGAGCAGGCGCTCGCGCTGAAACTCACGGGGCACGCGCGGAACCTCGAGGATGGCAGCGTCGAGGTCGTCGTCCATGGCGATACCGCGGCCATCGACCGTATGGAGACGTGGCTGCACGATGGGCCGCGGGAAGCCGAAGTAAACGAACTTTATCGCGAGGATATCGGTACGCACGATATCCCCGCGGATTTCGCTATCCGCTGACCCGGCCCGACCTGTAGGAGCCGCTATAGCGGCGAGGAAAGCTCGCGATAACCGATCCGTCGCGCGAGATTCCTCGCCGCTATAGCGGCTCCTACAGGAGGTGCTTCAGTCGGTCGGCCCGGTGGCGTTCGCAGGCCGCGCCACCAGCGTCGCCGGGATCTTTTCCCCGTCCGAGAGCGTGAAGGTCACCGTCACCTTGTCGCCCGGGGTCACCGTGTGTTTCGGCTGCATCAGCATCACGTGGTAACCGCCGGGGGCGAAGGCGAGCTTGCCCTTCGCCGGGATAGCCACGCTCTCGACCATTTCCATGCGGCCCATGCCACCTTCCGTGCTGCTGCGATGGATCATCGCGCTGGCGTAGTCGGGGCTATCGGCGGCGACAATGGACACGGCGCGGTCGGAGCGGTTCTCGAAGGTGAGGTAACCGCCTGCCGGCAGGCTACCCGGCAGCACGCGAATCCAGCCGCCCGTCACGCCGACACTCGCGGCATCCGCGGCGAACGCCGCGCCGCAGGCGAGCAGGGCGCCGATGGCGAGGGAACGAACGATCATGGGCGAGCCTCCAGCGAAGTGAGCAGGTGCAGGTCGTGGACGATATCGTCCTGCGAGGCGGACGGCGTGGCGAGCAGGCGCGCCTTGCCCTCGGCGTCGAAGAAGTAGATGGCGGAACTGTGGCTGACCTCGTAATTGCCGTCGCCGCGATCCGGCTCGCGGGTGAACGCGGAGCGATAACGCTTGGCCAGCGCTTCGACGGCCGCATCGGAGCCGGACAGGCCGACCGCGCGCTTGTCGAAGGCATTCACGTAGGCGTGCATCACGGCGGGCGTGTCGCGCGCGGGATCGACGCTGACGAACAGGATACGCACGTTGTCCGCCGCCGGCCCAAGGCGATCCAGCACCACGTGCAGCTGGGTGAGGGTCAGCGGGCAGACGTCCGGGCAATGCGTGTAGCCGAAGTACATGAGCGCGACCTTGCCCTTGTAGTCGGCGCCGGTCACCGTCTTGCCGTTGTCGTCGGTGAGCTTGAAGTCCAGGTCGGGCAGGTGTCCCGTGACATCGTTGAGCCGCCATTCCGGCTGCGGCTCGCGCTGGCACGCGGCGAGCGACGCCATGGCGACGAAGGCGAACAGGACCATGAGGGCCCGGCGGCAGATGGATGGCTTCATGCGAGGCTCCGCGAGATATCCTGTGCAGGATACGCCACCCGTGCCGGCGAGCAGGCGCGTCCGCAGAGGAAAAGCGTACATGCGACAACCTGTCAGCAAGGCCGCGTCCGTTCTCGTCGGCCTGGCCGGCGCTTCGGCCGTGGCCTTCGGCGCATTCGGTGCCCACGCCCTTCGCGCCACGCTCGACGCGGCGGCGCTGGCTACCTGGCACACGGGCGTCGAGTACCACTTCTGGCATGCCCTGGCGCTGTTCGTGGCGGTCGCCGGCCTGCCGGAAGGACGGGCGCGCAAGTTCGCGATCGCCTCGTTCGCGGCCGGCATCGTGCTCTTCTCGGGAAGCCTCTACGCGCTGGCCCTGGGTGCGCCGCGCATGGTCGGTGCCATCACGCCGATCGGCGGCGTGGCGTTCATCGCGGGATGGCTGGCGCTCGTATCCGCGTTGCGCGGGAAACCTCCGCCGTTGTAGGAGCCGCTATAGCGGTGAGAGAAATCTTGCCGCGCGGCTTATCCCTCCCTGGGCTTCTCGCCGCCAGAGCGGCTCCTGCCGGGCTGCAAACGGCGTCAGTCATCAGGGTCTTCCACCGGCTCGACCTTGCCAGGTTTCAACCGTCCCGCCCGCCGCAGCGCGTCGCGCAAGACGTATTCGATCTGCGAGTTGAGCGAACGCAGCTCGTCCTCGGACCATGCCTGCATGGCCTCGAGGACAGCCGCGTTGATGCGCAGCGGATAGGCTTTCTTTTCGGCCGCCACGCGAAGCTCAGCTATACAGCGAGCCGGCATTGACGACCGGCTGCGTGGCGCGATCGCCGCAGAGGACCACCAGGAGGTTGGAGACCATGGCCGCCTTGCGCTCCTCGTCCAGATCCACCACGCCTTGCGCGCGCAGCTCGTCCAGCGCCATGGCCACCATACCCACCGCGCCCTCCACGATGCGCTCGCGCGCAGCCACGATGGCGCTGGCCTGTTGGCGCTGGAGCATCGCCTGGGCGATTTCCTGCGCATAGGCGAGGTGGCTGATCCGCGATTCGATCACCTGCACGCCGGCCTTCTGCAGGCGCGCCTCGACCTCCTGGCGAAGGTGATTGTTCACTTCCTCGCCGTGGCTGCGCAGCGAGGGTTTCGTATCGTCGTGCGAATCGTAGGCGTAGCTTTGTGCCATCTGCCGCAGCGCGGACTCGCTCTGGATCTGCACGAAGTTCTCGTAGTCGTCGACGCAGAACACGGCCTCGGCGGTGTCCACGACCTGCCAGACGACGATGGCCGCGATCTCGATCGGGTTGCCGTCGTTGTCGTTGACCTTCAGCCGGCTGCTTTCGAAGTTGCGCACGCGCAGGCTCACCGGGCGGCGCGAGTAGAAGGGGTTGGTCCAGCGCAGGCCTTCGCGGCGCTCCGTGCCGGCGTACTTGCCGAACAGCTGCATGACCTGGCCCTGGTTCGGCTGGACCTGGAAGAAACCCTTGGCGAGGAAGGCGAACAGGGGAACGAACACGAGCCCGCTGGCGGCGAGTGGATTGCCGTCGTGGACCACCCCGCTCACGATGCCCCCGGCGAACAGCAGGATCAGCGCGATGAAGACGACGAGGGCGGGAATGCCCGGAAGTGACCCGGCAGGACGTTCGTTCATGACGGCTTGACCCCTGGTGTGGAGGAGTCACGATATCATTCTGATATCAGTTTTCAATAGGCCGTATGGCCGGTGTCACGGGGCTCCGCGCCCGCCTGGCGGTGGTCCCGAGGCATCGCTCGGCGCCGGCATGTCCATCAGGTTGGACCCGGGCATGGCCCGGTCGATGCGGATCTTGTTCAGCGCGTTCATGGCGGAAAAGAACCGCCACGGTTCGCCGCTGCCCGTTCCCAGTGCGATGTGCGAAGAGTCGAAGCGGCGCTGCGCCGAGTCGAAACTTATCCAGCGATTGTCGATCCACGCCTGCGTCCAGGCATGCGGTACGAAGACACGCGTCGCTCCGCCCAGGCGTTCCGCATAGACGATGCCGGTCACGACGCGCGCGGGAATGCCGAGCGAGCGTGCCATCGCCGTCAGCAAGACCGCGTGCTCCGTGCAATCGCCCTTGCGCGTGGCCACAGTCTCCAGGGCGGAGGCATAGCCGACGTCCAGTCCCTTGGCGTCGATGTAATCGGAAAGGAACGAGCGCAGCCGGCGCATGCGTTGCAGATCGGTCTGCGCATTGCCGACGGCACGTTTCGCCAGGGCGATCACTTCAGGACTTTCGGATTGCACCCAGGCGTTCGGTTCGGTGTCCTCCGGAAGCGGGCCCGCTTCGTCGCCGTGCCGCATGGCGAAGCCGACGTCCACGATGTAGACCCCGTCGCCGATAGGCCGCACCACTTGTTCGTCGGTGTCTATGAAGGGATTGGGGCCGCCACCGCGCACGGTCATCGTGTAGCGCACGGGTGCAACGCGCAGCGCGGCCACCATGGGCCGCGGCGACGAGATCATCGCGGCGCGGAGCAGGTCGATGTCCTGGTTGGGAGCCTGCGCACAGGCTGCGCTGCACTCCGCCATTTCCAGCCGGAAACCGAGCAGGGGAGCGAGGCTGCGACGAATGAAACCGTTGTCGTCCACCCAGATGTCGACCGCATGGCCGGCACCCGGGTTGGCGATCGACTCGCGCAAGTGGTGAAGGGTCTCGCGCTGTTCGTCGGGCATGACGACCACCTCGTCGCCGACCACTTCCACGTCGACGTTCGCGACCTGTTGCCTGACCGAATCGAAGTTCCTCAGGCGATACGTGGTGCCCGGCTTGAAGCCCCTCGCCACCATCGCCAGGCGCTGGCCCTCGGCCAGCGTCGCGCCGGTCGGCCAGATCAGGAGGTTGATCTTGGATTGTCCACCCACGGTGTTGGCCACCTGGAACAGACCGTCGTCGCGCACCTCGCCGGTGGCCAGGTTTTCCTGCGACGACATGCGGGTGCTGGCGTAGAACGCGAGCGGGGCGCCGGCTTCCGATTCGGTGGAGCGAAGCTCGGTGCGCAGCGCAAGCGGCGTGCGCGAGCGCGTCATCCGGAAATCCAGTACCTGCCAGGTCACGACCTTGCCGCTTTCCATCTGGCGGTCGATCTGCAGGCTTCCCACTTTCCGGCCGTCCAGGAGTACGGTCATCCAGCGCTCTTCCGCCATGGAGACGGCGGGAATGGCGCACAGTACGGCGAGGACGGCAAGAAGGCGTCTCATGAGCGTACTTCCGGATTGTTGGGGACATCTCCATCACACCACGTTCGCGGCACGAGTCAAGCCCCCCCTTGGTCACGGGCGGGTGGTGCTCGGCGAACGTGCGCGCCAGCTAGAATTCGAGAGACGCCCTGGAGACTGCTAACGTGAAAACTTTCGGCACGCCGAACACCCATACCGCCTTCAAGGTGCTGCTGCTGGGCTCGGGAGAGCTCGGCAAGGAGGTCGCCATCGAGTTGCAGCGTTTCGCCGTCGAGGTGGTGGCCGTCGACCGATATGAAAACGCCCCGGCGATGCAGGTGGCGCATCGCAGCCATGTCGTCGACATGCTGGACGGCGCCGCGCTGCGGGCACTCATCGAGGAAGAAAAGCCAGACCTCGTCGTGCCGGAGGTCGAGGCCATCCATACGCCGACGCTCGTGGCGATGGAGAAGGAAGGCCTGAAGGTGATCCCCACCGCGAAGGCCGCATGGCTCACCATGGACCGGGAGGGCATCCGTCGCCTCGCCGCGGAGGAACTGGGCCTGCCCACATCGCCGTACCGCTTCTGCGACGACCGCGAGAGCTTCCTCGCGGCCGTGGCGGAACTGGGCACGCCGTGCGTGGTGAAGCCGGTGATGAGTTCCTCCGGCAAGGGGCAAAGTCTCGTGCGCGTTCCGGCGGAAGCCGACGCGGCATGGGAGTACGCGCAGTCCGGCGGCAGGGCCGGCAGGGGGCGCGTGATCGTCGAGGGCTTCGTCGATTTCGACTACGAGATCACGCTGCTCACCGTGCGCCATCGCGACGGCGTGTCGTTCTGTGCGCCCATCGGCCATCGCCAGGAGGACGGCGATTATCGGGAGTCGTGGCAGCCGCAGCCCATGAGCGAGGCGGCACGCGCGTCCGCCGAACGCCAGGCCGACGCGATCACCGCGGCGCTCGGCGGACGCGGCGTGTTCGGCGTCGAGTTCTTCGTGCGCGGCGACGAGGTGATCTTTTCGGAAGTCAGCCCGCGGCCGCACGACACCGGCCTCGTCACCCTGATCTCGCAGGACCTGTCCGAGTTCGCGCTTCACGCGCGTGCGATCCTCGGCCTGCCGGTGCCCGAGATCCACCTGTTCGCTCCCGCCGCTTCCTGCGCGGTACTGGTGGAGGGGGAGGGAAGGGCGCCCACGTACCATGGCGTCGCCGAAGCCCTGGCCGAGACGGGCACCATGCTCCGGATCTTCGGCAAGCCCGAGGTGCGCGGCCGGCGCCGTATGGCGGTGACCCTCGCCCGGGCCTCTTCCGTGGAAGAAGCCCTGGCGAAAGCGAAGCGCGCGGCCAGCCGGATACGCGTGGAGCTGTGAGACGGCCTACAACGTCCGTTCACGCCCGAATGTTAAGCTGCAACGCTCCTATGGACGATTCAGCCCCATGAGCGGACGCAGAGACAATAATGACCGCGACGCCCGCGGCCGCACCGAACCTACCCTTGGCCGGCTCGACGACCTCGACAAGCCGGTGCTGCCGCCGGCCGACGACGGCCTGCCGCACATTGTCGTCGACGATTTCCGCCGCCGTGGCGCCGCGCCGCCGGTTTCGCCGCGTGCACCACGAGGCCCGCGCAAGCGCGGCTGGCTCATTCCCGTGCTGGTGCTGGTGCTGATCGGCACGGTCACGGGCCTGTGGTTGCAGCAAGACCGCCTGCGCAACCTGGTGCCCGCGACGGAACTCAACGACACCCTGGCCCAGGCGAACCATGCGCTGGACGAAGGTCGCCTCGACGGCACGAACGGCGACAGCGCGCGCGAACTTTTCGAAAAGGCGCGCGACCAGCAGCCCGACAGCGATCAGGCGCGCGACGGTCTGCGTCGGGTCGGCCTTGCCGAGGTGGCGAAGGCGGATGCGGCGCTTAACGCCGGTCGTCTCGACGAAGCCGAGGCCGCGCTCAATGTCGCCCGCGAGCTGCTCGGCGGCGGCAGCGACGTGGAACGCCTCTCCCAGCGCCTTTCCCAGGCGCGCAACCCCGAAAACCGCACCGAGGCGCTGATCGATCAGGCGCAGAAGGCGTTCGCCGCCGGCCGTTTCGACGGCGACGACGGCGCAGGCGCGCTGTACCGCCGGGTGCTCGATGCCGACAAGACCAACGCCGTGGCAGCGCGCGGGCTGGACAAGGTCGGCGACGCACTGGCGGCGCAGGCGCGCCAGGCCATCGCCGACAACGACAAGGCGAAGGCAAATGCCATCGTCGACCGCATCGCCATCCTCGTCCCCCGTTACGGCGACCTCCCGTCGCTGCGTGCCGCACTGGCGGAAACGAAGAAGCAGGACGGCCAGGCCGTCGCCGCACTCATCCAGCAAGGCAATGACGCCCTGCGCGCAGGCCGCTTCACCGGCGACGGCGACGACAATGCCCAGTCGCGCTTCCAGGCGGCGCTCGCCGCCGACCCGGATAACACCGATGCGAAAGCCGGCCTCGGCCGCGTGGCGCAGGCACTGATCGTGCAGGCGAATGCCGCGATCGACAGCGAGGACGATGCGCAGGCGACGCGCCTGCTCGACCGCGCCGCGAAGCTCGCGCCGAAGTCGGCCGAACTGGCCGCCGCACGTGCGCGTATCGGCGGAGGCGAGACGAGAGCCGCGACAGGCGACGCGGCGCGTCCCCCGGCCGGCGACGATGCCGTACCGGAAGCGTCGATGGCCGTGAGCCCGGAACAGAAAGCCAAGGTGGCCGACCTGGTCCGCCGCGCGCAGGCTGCGGCGTCGCGCGGCGACATCATGGATCCTCCCGGCGACAGCGCCTACGACCTCTACCGCAACGCCCTCGCCATCGACGGCAACGATCCCGCGGCCCGGGCCGGCCTGCAGGGCCTTCCCGCGCAGGTGGAGAGACAGATGCAGCAGGCGGTGGCCAGCGGCAACGTGCAGCGCGCGGAAAACCTGTACGGCACGTTGGCCGATCTCGCGCCTGGCGACACCACCCAGGGCGAGTTGCGGCACCGGCTCGGCAGCGCCTGGATCGACAACGCGCTGCAGCGTGCCGGCCAGGGCGATCGTCAGGGTGCTTTCCAGGCGCTCGACCACGCGCGCCGCTACGCCCCGGACGATCCGCGTCTGCAAAGCGCCTACGAGCGCATCGCGACGGGACGTTGACTGGCGGCATGAAGGTCCTGGTGATCGGGGCATCCGGCCAGATCGGCCGGTTCCTGCTGCCCCGGCTGGACGCGGAAGGCATCGAGTACCTGGCCCTGAGCAGGAACGCCGTTTCCGGCGATCCACGCTGGCTTCGTGGCGAATTGCCCGGCGCCATGCCGGAGCTTCCGCCCCTGCGCGCCGTCATCAGCCTCGGTCCGCTCGACCACCTCGCTCCCTGGCTGTCGGCCACGCGGCTGGTGGGCACGCCGCACCTCATCGCCACATCGTCGATGAGCGCGGAAACGAAGCGCGATTCCGACGTGCCCGCCGAGCGCGAGCTCTCCCGGCGCCTGCGCGACGCGGAAACCACGCTGATCGCCACCTGCGCCTCGCGCGGTATGCCCTGGACGCTGTTCCGTCCGACCCTCATTTACGGGGCGGGCGAGGACAAGAGCCTGACGCCCATCGTTCAAGCCGCGCTGCGGCGGCGGATATTTCCCCTTCCGGCAGGCCGCGGAGAGCGTCAGCCGGTGCATGCCGACGACATTGCGGCGGCTGTCGTCGCCGCCCTCATTTCCCCCTTCGCCCGCGGACGAACCTTTCCGATCGGCGGCGGCGAGCGGATGAGCGCCGCGGAAATGTTCCGGCGCGCACGTCTCAGCGCGGGTGGAACGACCTTGCCGCTGCCGATTCCCCGCATGGCACTCCAGCTTGCGGCGCGTGCCCTGCCGGCGCTGCGCGGGGCCGTCCAGCGCCTCGATAGCGACCTGATCGCCGACAATAGCGAGCTGGAGCGGGTTCTCGACGTGCATCCGCGCCCGTTCCGGCCCGATTCGGCGACCTGGCGCCCGGCGAACTGACGGCCATCGCCATCGCTTTGCCAGCATCCGTTCAGATGGGCGCCGGGGGACTGCCCCTATCATCCCCGGACGTCTTCCTCTCCAGGACTTCCCCGCGTTGGCTTTCCTGAATCGTCTCGGCTCCCTCCTGCGCGTCAGCTGGCCTTGGCTGCGCATTCCCTTCTGGCTGATGATGGGGCTCGTGTTCGGCTTCCTCCTGCCTTACACGCTGATCCTCAACGCGCGCCTGCAAGATCGCTTCAACGACCTCGTCTTCGCGGTGCCCACGCGCGTATACGCGCGTCCGTTGCCGCTGGCACAAGGCATTCCGATGACGCCGGCCTCGCTGGAGCTGGAACTCACCTTCGCGGGGTACACCACGGAAGGCGGCGGCAAGATCCAGGGCAGCTACTCGAAGAACGGTTCGCGCTTTCTCATCGCCTCGCACGGTTACGCCGGTCCGGACGGCGGCGAACTGCCGCACCGCATCCGCGTGTCGTTGTCGAACGGGCAGGTCGCTTCGCTGGTGGACGATGCGAACGGCAAGCCGATCAAGGCGATCCACCTCGATCCGGCACGCATCGCCACGTTTTACGGCGCACAGCAGGAGGAACGCCGCATCGTCCGCCTCGAAAACGTGCCGCCGCTGCTCGTGCAGGGCCTGCAGGCCGTCGAGGACCGCGATTTCAAGAACCATATCGGCCTCGATTTCTCGGCGATCCTGCGCGCGTCCTTCGCCAACCTGCGCGCGGGGCACACCGTGCAGGGCGGCTCCACGCTTACCCAGCAGCTTGTCCGCAACCTCTTCCTCGACCGCAGCCAGAACATGCTGCGCAAGGTGAACGAGGCGATCCTCTCGCTGCTCATGGAAGCGCATTACTCGAAGGGACGGATCCTCGAGGCTTACGTCAACGAGGTGTTCCTCGGCCAGCAGGGCAACCAGGCCGTGCACGGCTTCGCCGCGGGCGGCGAGTTCTTCTTCGGCCGCCGTCTGGAAGATCTGCGTCCGCAGGAGATCGCCCTGCTCATCGGACTGGTCAAAGGTCCGAGCTACTACGATCCGCGCCGTTATCCGGACCGCGCGCTGGCCCGCCGCAACCTCGTGCTCCAGCAGTTCCACGACACCGGCCTCCTGGACGACGCGCAGACGAAGGCCGCGCAGGCCACGCCGCTGGGCATTGCCGCCAACGCGCAGCTTCCGCACAACCGCTTCCCGGCGTTCATGCAGCTCGTCCGCTCGCAGATCACCGCCGACTTCGACGAAGCGGCCCTGCGCGACGGCAGCCTGTCGATCTTCACCACACTCGATCCGGCGGCGCAGCTGTACACCGAGCAGGCGATCCTGACCACGGCCAAGGCACTGGGCAAGCGCGGCGCCGCCGCGCAGGCGGCGGCGGTGGTGGCCGACACGACCAACGGCAGCGTGCTCGCCGTGGTCGGCTCGCGCGAGCCGGGCGACCAGGGCTTCAACCGCGCGCTGGACGCCCGCCGGCCGATCGGCTCGCTGGTGAAGCCGCTCGTTTACCTCGTGGCGCTGGCGCAGCCCTCGCGGTGGTCGCTGGCGTCGATCGTGGACGATTCGCCGATCAACATGCGCCAGCCCGACGGCAAGCCGTGGACACCGCAGAACGACGACCGGGAGATCCATGGGCAGGTGCCGATGCTGGACGCGCTGGTCCACTCGTGGAACCTCGCCACGGTGAATCTCGGCTTGCAGGTGGGCGTGCCACGGATCAAGGGCTTCCTCGAATCCTTCGGGCTCGAGGACGTGAATCCCAGCCCGTCGCTGCTGCTCGGCGCGGTGGACCTTTCGCCGTTGCAGGTCGCGCAGCTGTACGAATACATCGCGGCCGACGGCCATGCGCTGCCGCTGGTTGCAGTGCGCGGCGTGATGGATGCCAGGGGCCAGGCGATCAAGCGTTACGAAGTGAAGGGCGGCGAAGGCGAGTACCAGACCGCCACGCGACTCACCACCTGGGCCATGCAGCAGGTGGTCACGAGCGGCACCGCCGCGGCCATCGGCAACTCGGGCCTCTCGTGGCTGCACGCGGCGGGCAAGACGGGCACGAGCGACAGCCAGCGCGACAGCTGGTTCGCCGGCTTCACCGGCGACCGTCTCGCCGTCGTCTGGATGGGCCGCGACGACAACAAGCCGACGGGCCTCTACGGCGCCACCGGCAGCATGCGGGTGTGGCAGGAACTGTTCCGCAAGATGCCCACCCGGCCGCTGTCCACCGCGCTGGGCGATGGCCTCGAAATGGCCTATGTGAATCCCCAGACCGGCAAGCGCACGGACCCGTCGTGCGAAGGCGCGCGCCCGTTCCCGTTCGTGTCGGGTTACGCACCCGAAGCGGAGGAGGGCTGTTTCTGGCAGCGATTCAAGGGTATGTTCGGCGGCGACGCCGAGCCATCCGCCCCGGCGGTTCCCAGTAATCCTACGGATTGACCCATGTATCGCCTTCGTTTCTGTGCCATCGCCGCCGTCACGCTTGTCGCCGCCTGCAGCCAGCCCGCCCCGCCGCAGGCCACCCGCCCCAGCAAGCCCGCCTACGACATCGTCGCCCAGGTCCGCGCCGCGGGCGAACGCGAAAAATCCGCGATCGAGGTCGCGCCGCTGCGCGATCCGGGCGTCCAGGGTCTCGAGCACGCGGCGCAGGCGGACGAGCGCGCCGGCAAATACGACGAGGCCGATGCGAAGCTGGTGCAGGCACTGAAGATGGCTCCCGAGGCGCCGGAACTCATTCAGGACCGCGCCGAGATCGCCATCCGCCGCCAGGCATACCCGCTGGCGGAGAAGCTGGCCAAGCAGTCGTACGAGATGGGTCCGAAGTCGGGCAGCCTGTGTGCCCGCAACTGGCAGACCGTCGTGGAGATGCGCCTGCAGGCCGGCGACGGCAACGGCGCGAACGCGGCCCGCGGCGAACTGGCGAAGTGCCATATCGCGGGGCCCAATCGCTTCTGAGTTCGGGCTCTCGCCGCTATGGCGGCGAGGGCAGGCCCCTCAACGGCTCAAGCGCGAAGGGCGCGCCCGTGCTCGTGCACGGTATCCACCAGCACCTTCACGTTTTCCGGATCCACTTCCGGCGTGATCCCGTGGCCCAGGTTGAACACGTGCCCCGGGTGGTTGCCGAAGGCATCCAGTACCGCGCGGGCTTCGCGTGCCACGACCTCGGGTGAGGCGCGCAGTACCGCCGGGTCGAGGTTGCCCTGCAGTGCCACGCGGTCGCCCACGCGGCGGCGGGCTTCGCCGATGTCCAGCGTCCAGTCGACGCCCAGCCCCGCGCAGCCGGTGTCGGCCAGTGCTTCCAGCTGACCGCCCGCGCCCTTGGAAAAGAGGATCACCGGCAGGTCCCGGCTGACCGGATCGGCCTTCAGCGCTTCGACCACCTGGGCCATGTAGCGCAGGGAAAACTCGCGGAACGGTCCCGGACCGAGCAGGCCGCCCCAGGTGTCGAACACCATCAGCGCCTGCGCGCCGGCATGGGCCTGGGCAACGAGGTATGCGGCGACCGAGCGGGCCACGGTATCCAGTAGCCGGTGCGCGAGGGCAGGCTGGTCCCACGCCAGGGCCTTCACCCGCGCGAAGTCGCGCGAGCCCTCGCCTTCGACCATGTAGCAGGCGAGCGTCCACGGGCTGCCGGAGAAGCCGATCAGCGGGACGCGTCCGTCCAGTTCCTTGCGGATCAGGCGTACCGCGTCCATCACGTAACGCAGTTCCCCGTCCATGTCCGGTACGGCCAGTGCCTCGATGGCGGCAGCGTCGCGCAACGGACGCGCGAAGCGCGGACCCTCGCCCTGTTCGAACGAAAGGCCGAGGCCCATCGCGTCGGGAATGGTGAGGATGTCCGAGAACAGGATGGCGGCATCCAGCGCGAAGCGTCGCAGCGGTTGCAGCGTGACTTCGCAGGCGTATTCGGGGTGGGTCGCCAGCCCCATGAAGCTGCCGGCCCGGGCGCGCGTGGCGCGGTATTCCGGGAGGTAGCGACCGGCCTGGCGCATCACCCAGATGGGCGTGGTGTCGGTCGGTTCGCGGCGGAGGGCGCGGAGGAAACGGTCGTTGCGGAGTTCAGCGGCCATGCGCCGACTCCTGTCCCTGGCTGAACATGACCTTGAAACCTTTCTTGATCTGGGCGTCGCGCGCCTTGGTGAATGCGGCCAGCGCAGCGTCGCGGTCGACGTACACCTCGCGCTTGAGCATGGCCTTGCCGCCCTGCACGCCGCTCTCGCGGTACAGGGTCCAGCCGCCGAGCAGATCCTGCTCGAGCGTGATCTGGACGTAACGGGGCGACTCCGCCCCCGCTTCGGGCATGGTTTGCAGGTAGATCCGCATCAGCGATCCGTGACAGGCGCAGGGCCGATCATTGTAGGAGGTTTGCTGGTGCAGATGGCGGTCAGCCGGGTAGCAGCACGTCGAGCACCGCGGCCTCGGGGACATGGGCCACGATTTCGGCCTTGCCGATGCCGCGCCAGAGGATCAGGCGCTGGGTACCGGCGCTGTTCTTCTTGTCCAGGCGCATCAGCTCCAGCAGGCGGCTGGCCGGATGCTGGCCCGAGGGCTCCGTAGGCAGTCCCAGGCGGCCGAGCAGGGCGACCAGGCGAGCCGTATCCCCGGCGCCGGCCATGCCCAGCCGCTCGGACAGACGGGCGGCGAGCACCATGCCGATGGCCACGGCTTCGCCGTGCAGCATCTCGCTGTAGTTGCCGGCGGTTTCGATCGCATGGCCGAAGGTGTGCCCGAGGTTGAGCAGGGCGCGCTCGCCCTGTTCGGTTTCGTCGCGCGACACCACGCCCGCCTTGTAGGCGCACTTGCGCGCGATCGCCTCGATCAGCGGTGCCTGTTCACGCGCGGCGAGCGCGTCGGCGTTCGCTTCCAGCCACGCGAAGAAGTCGGGGTCGCCGATGGCGGCGCCCTTCACGACCTCGGCCATGCCTGCGCGGTATTCGCGCTGCGGCAGCGTGCGGAGCAGATCGGTGTCCGCCACCACGCCGCGCGGCTGGTGGAACGCACCGGCCAGGTTCTTGCCCACCGGCAGGTTCACGCCGGTCTTGCCGCCCACCGAGGAATCGACCATCGCCAGCAGGGTGGTCGGCATCTGGATGAAGTCGATCCCGCGCATCCAGCAGGCGGCGGCGAATCCGGCGAGGTCGCCGACCACGCCGCCGCCGAGCGCGACGATGCAGGCATCGCGCCTGGCGCCGAGTTCGCCCAGGGCTTCCAGGACGCGGCCCACGTTGGCGAAGGTCTTGTGCGTCTCGCCGTCGTCCAGCAGGAATGACGACCAGTGCAAGCCTTCCAGACCCTTCGCCAGCGAGTGGAGATAAAGGGGGGCGACGGTGGTGTTGCTTACGACGAGCACCTGTCTGCCGCGGATGAGCGCACGCCAGCGTGCGCTGTCGCCGAGAAGGCCGGGGCCGATCCAGATCGGGTAGCTGCGACCCGCGAGGTCGACATGCAGGGTTTCCATCAGGTGCGTTTCCAGTGACGGTCGAGGAGGGCGATGGCGCGGGGCACGGCATCGTCGACGCTTTCGCGCCGTCCGCGGAAGATCAGGTCCGCGATCTCCTCGTACAGGTGGTTGCGGTGTTCGGCCAGCGATTCAAGGCGGCCTCGGCGGTCGTCGACGGCGAGCAGGGGGCGCGCGGTGTCCCCCTGGAGACGGTCGAGCTGTTCGTCCACATCCACGCCGAGCATCAGCACGGTGCCGCGCGACATCAGCGCCTCGCGGCTGGCCGGGTCGAGCACGGCGCCGGCTCCCGTGGCGAGCACGATGCCTTCGCGCAGACTAAACTCGTCCAGGTGCGCGCGTTCATGCGCGCGGAAACCCGCCTCGCCTTCGTTCGCGAAGAGTTCGGCGATCGTCGTGCCGCAGCGCCTTTCGATCTCCACGTCGAGGTCGACAAAGGGCAGGCCGTAATGCGCCGCGAGGCGCTGTCCGATCGAGGTCTTGCCGGCGCCCGTAGGGCCGACGAGGAACAGGTTGGGCGAAGGATTCATCGCGCTCATGCTAGCAACAAGCCTTTCCCGGAGATACGAAACGGTGCTGGTGGCCGGTGCCGGCGACGTTGGCACGCGGCTGGCGCGGCGCCTGGTAGCGGAGGGGCGGCAAGTGTTCGCCCTGCGCCGCGGCGAGGCGGCCGGCGGCGACGGTATCGCGTGGCTGCGCGGCGACCTGACGCGGCCGGAAACGCTTGCCGGGCTGCCCCGGGTGGACGCCCTGGTGTTCGCACCCGCGCCGGACGCGCGCGACGAGGCCGCTTACCGCGCCGTGTTCGTCGACGGCCTGCGTCACCTGTGGGAGGCGCTACCGGCACCGCCGGAACGGACGATCTTCGTGTCGTCCTCGGCCGTCTATGGCGAACACGGCGGCGCCTGGGTGGACGAGGATACGCCGCCCGATCCGCCGGGCTTCAACGGACGGGTGCTGCTCGAGGCGGAACGCTGGCTGGCCTCGCGCGGTGCGGGTGGGGTATCGCTGCGGCTCGCCGGCCTCTACGGGCCCGGGCGGACGCAGTTGTTCGAACGGCTGCGCGAAGGCAAGGCGGCGGTGCCGCGCGGACGGCGTGTCTACGCCAACCGCATCCATGTCGACGATGCGGCGGCGGCGCTGGCGTTTCTCCTGGACCTCGACGCAACGGAGGCAGTCTATGTGGGCGTCGACGATACGCCCCTGCCGATCGACGAACTCTATGACGCCATCGCCCGCCTTCTCGGTGCGCCGTTACCGTCCGATGGCCCCGGTCCGACCGGGGTGGGAAACAAACGGCTCTCCAACGCGCGGCTGCGCGCCGCGGGCTTCCGCTGCGAATGGCCCGACGCCCGCGAAGGCTACGCTTCGCTCGTGTAGGAGCCGCTATAGCGGCGAGGAAACCTCGCGACGACGCGGCAAGATTGCTCTCGCCGCTACAGCGGCTCCTACAAGTTTGTGGCGCGCCTGCTTTTATCGAGGTGGATCGTCAAACCGGCTTTTTGCTCGAGCGTCTCCAACGCCCGCCGGCTGATCCGTTCGTAATGCTGGAGGAATCGCGAAAGCGCCGCATCGTCCATCGCCCCCGGTTCGCCACGCTCGCGCAAGGGCTTTTCGGCTTCCGCACGCCACGTCGCCACGACATCCCACGACGGCGCGCGCAACAGCGTCAGCGCGTCGATGCGCTTCCAGACGGGAAGGTATTCGGCGAGGCGCGCGTCGACCCATCGCCGCCAGCGGCCGTCCGGGTCTTCGCATCGCTCCAGTGCATTCATCGGCTCGGTCAGGTCGGCCGGATCGACCGCCGGTTCCACGCCAAGACACCATCCCTCGAGCACGACGAGCTTCGGCGGTTCGGCGATCGCGGGCCAGAGGGCCGGTTCACGGCGATCGTCCCGTCCTTTGTCGAAACGCGGGATGGCTACCGGCTTCCCAGGCGACGCCTTGGCGAGCGCGTCGAGCGTCGAGGCGAGCAGGGCGAGGTCGTGCGTGCCCGGGACGCCGCGGGTACGCAGGAGGGGATGCACTTCGACGGCGAGCACCGCGCGCTCCGCACGGGTGAGGTAGACATCGTCGAGGGACAGCGCCACCGCAGCCCAGCCACGCTCCCGTGCCGCATCGACGAGCGCGGCGGCGAGCGTGCTCTTGCCGCTGCCCTGCAGCCCCGAGAGGCCGAGGACGAAAGGCTGTTCCGCCTGCGCCACGGCGCCCTCGAAACGTCCGAGGACGGTAGCGGCCAGCGTGCTAGCATCGGCGGATTCCATGGCCGACAGCATAGCCCCCTCGTCATGCTCACCCCACCGATCCTCGATACCTTCCGCGGCCTGCTCGCCGAGGCCAGGGCCAGCGGCGACCGCGAACCCACCGCCATGAACCTCTCCACCGTGGACAGCGGCGGCCGGGTCCATTCACGCATCGTGCTGCTCAAGGCCATCGACGAGAAAGGCCTGCGCTTCTTCACCAACTACGAAAGCGCCAAGGCCGGCGAGATCGCGCAGCATGCGCAGGTGGCGCTGTGCTTCCATTGGAAGCAGATCCGCGAAGGCATCCAGGTCCGCTTCGAAGGCCGTGCCACGAAGACGGACGCCGACGAGTCGGATGCCTATTTCGCCACCCGCGCCCGCGGCAGCCAGATCGGAGCGTGGGCGTCGAAGCAGAGCCGGGAGCTTCCGGACCGGCAGACCTTCGAGGACCGCGTGGCGCATTACGAGAATGAATTCGCGGGCCGCGACGTGCCGCGTCCGCCGCACTGGGGCGGATACCTCGTGGAGCCGGACCGCGTGGAATTCTGGTACGGCGCCACGTTCCGCCTCCACGAACGCATCGTGCACGCCGCCGACGGTACAAGCTGGACGAGCCGTCTGCTTTATCCCTAGGAGTCGACCATGAGCCGAGCCCAGCCCGTCCAGCACATCGCGCAGACCACGTTCACCGTGCACACGCGCGGACGGTCGCTCAGCGAGATCACCGACCGCATCGCGGAGGCGGTGGTCGCGAGCGGGGTCGGCACCGGCGTCGCGCATGTCTTCGTGCAGCACACCAGCGCCTCGCTGCTCGTCGGCGAGAACGCGGACCCGGTCGTCGTGGCCGACCTGGAGCGGTTCTTCGCGCGTCTCGTGCCCGACGGCGATCCGCTGTTCCGGCATCGCGACGAAGGCCCCGACGACATGCCCGCCCATGTGCGCGCGGTGCTCACCGGCGTCTCGCTCTCGCTCCCCGTGCACGGCGGCAAGCCCTTGCTCGGGACGTGGCAGGGCGTGTTCCTCTACGAGCACCGTCACGAAGCGCACCAGCGCAAGATCACAGTAACCGTCTCAGGCCACTGATGTCCGACGCCTATCCGCAGCGAATCGTCTGCCTCACCGAAGAACCGACCGAAGTCCTCTACGCCATCGGCGAGGAGCATCGCATCGTCGGTATTTCCGGCTTCACCGTGCGGCCGCCGAGGGCACGCAAGGAAAAGCCGAAAGTCTCCGCTTTCACCAGCGCGAAGATCGGCCAGATCCTCGACCTGAAACCCGATCTCGCCATTGGCTTCTCCGACCTGCAGGCCGACATCGCACAGGAGCTTATCCGGGCGGGCGTGGAGGTATGGATCAGCAACCACCGCAGCGTGGATGGCATCGTGGCCTATATCCGCCGTCTGGGCGCCATGGTCGGCGCCACGGCGAAAGCCGAGGAGCTGGCCCGGCGGGTCGAAGCGCAGCTGGCCCGGATCGCCGCGCAGGCGACCGCCTTGCCACGTCGGCCGCGGGTGTATTTCGAGGAGTGGGACGAGCCGCTCATCACCGGCATCCGCTGGGTGGGCGAGTTGGTGCGCATCGCCGGCGGCGACGACGTGTTTCCGGAACTGCTCGAGGAGCCGTTGGCGAAGCAGCGTATCCTCGCGGACCCGATGGAAGTGGTCCGGCGTGCGCCGGACATCGTCTTCGGCTCCTGGTGCGGCAAGCGCTTCCGGCCGGAACGCGTGGCCGCCCGTCCAGGCTGGGCCGACATGCCCGCCGTCCGCGACGGCGAGTTGCACGAGATCAAGTCGCCGATCATCCTGCAGCCCGGCCCGGCGGCGCTGTTCGACGGCATCGAGGCGATGCACGAGGTGATCGCGCGCTGGGCAAGGCGCTGACCTGCCCCTGTAGGAGCCGCTATAGCGGCGAGAGCAATCTTGCCGCGTTATCGCAAGGTTTCCTCGCCGCTATAGCGGCTCCTACAGGGCTGCGAAATCATGGCATCGGGATCCAGCGCCCATGCTTGCGGATTTCCAGCGGCTTGAAGTGCCGCTTGTAATCCATCTTCGGGTGCCCGGCGATCCAGAAGCCCAGGTAGACATACGGCACGCCGCGCCGCTTCGCCAGTTCCACCTGTTGCAGGATCCCGAAGGTGCCGAGGCTCCGCGCCTGCTCGTCCGGATCGAAGAATGTATAGACGGCCGAAAGGCCGGCCAGCGCCATGTCGGTCACCGCGACGCCAAGCAGCCGCCGCCCCTTGCGGAATTCCAGGAACAGCGTGGGACTCCAGGGTGCCGCGAGGAAGCGCTGGAAATCCTCCGCGTCCGCCGCGTCCATGCCGCCGCCGCTGTGCCGCGCATGCAGGTAGCGCTGGTAGAGCGCGTGCCGCTCGTGGGTGAAACCCGGCATCTGCTCGTTTACCGTCAGGTCGGCGTTGCGCTTCAGGCAGCGCCGCTGGCCGCGGTCGATGGAAAAGCCGTCGACATCGATACGGCAGGGCACGCAGGCCTGGCATGCGGTGCACTGCGGAAGGTAGAGGTGGCCGCCCGCCCGGCGGAATCCCTTGGCGAGCGCGGGTCCGTAGAGCCTGTCGAGATGCGGCGCACCGGGATCGACCACGAGGTTCTGCGCCGTCCGCTCGGCGAAATAGCCGCAGGTGTGCGGCAAGGTCTGGAACAGGCGGACACGGTCGGTCATGCCCCGATGTTATAGCGCCACGGCGGGCGGCGCGTCACCGCGATTGTTCGATCAGTTCACGCAATGCACGCGCCGAGTCCAGGTGCTGGCGCGACCAGGGCCGTGAGCGGCCGCGCACGGTTTCCTGCCATGCTTCGAAACTCTGCCGGGGCGACAGCCTCGCGCCCGGAATCGTCTCCAGCTTGGCCAGCGAGGGGTTGCCGCCCCAGCGAACCTGACGGACCTGCTCGGTACGCGTCCAGATCACGGCATCGCCGGGACCGGATGGCAGGGGCAGGTAGACGAGGCCGGCGGCCAGTTCCGTGATCGCGGGGTCGGCCAGCTCCGCGTGCCACGAGCCGGCCTCGTCGGTATGCACCACGCCGCCGGCGTCGATCGCGTCCTTGCTGGCGATGTCGCGGATACGCAGCAGCGCGGCTTCGCCGGGCACCTGGCCGTGGCGTACCACGCGGCCGCCGGCGAGGATGGCCACACCGTCGGCATCGACCACTTCGAGCAGTTCGGGTGCGAGCCGGGCGAGCATGCCGGGATCGATCCGGTCGCTCTCGTTGAACGCGGTGATCAGCTTTTCGCGCACCGTGAGCAGCGTGCTCTCGATGTCGATCTCCGCCAGTTCCTCGATCTCGGCCACGCGCATGGCGAACGCCCGGGCCAGCGCATCCGCGGCCTCGCGCATGCGGTGGTCCGCGAAGAAGGGGCTGTAGTGGTGGCAGGAAACAAGGCCCCAGAGCCGGCCGTCGACGATGATGGAGGCGACCAGGGTCGCGGTGACGCCCATGTTGCCGAGGTATTCGAGATGCACCGGCGAGACGCTGCGCAGCGATACGTCGCTGAGGTCGGTGGCGGTCGCGGTCACCGGGTCGTAAGCCGGCAGGATGCGGGCGGGCACGTATTTGCAGTCGCTGATCTGGCGCACACGATTGCGCAGGTAGAGGGCGCGCGCCTGTGCCGGAATATCGGTCGCCGGATAGTGCAGTCCGAGGTACGCCTCCAGGTCGTCGCGACGGGCTTCGGCGATGATCTCGCCGTGCCAGTCGCGATCGAAACGGTAGACCATGACGCGGTCGTAGCCGAGCAGGCTGCGGATGGTGCGTGCGGTGCGCGCGGCGGCGCGCTCCACGTTGGGATCGCCCTCCAGCCTGCGCGCCATGTCCTGGGCGGTGCGGGCCGGATCGTCCTCGAAGTAGCTTTCGCGCGGCTCGATCTCGATGAGCCAGCGGGTGTCGTAGGCATGCACGGCCGCGTGCCACGCGCCGGTCTTTTTCGCATGGGGAAAATCGACCGGCACCCAGGCGCTATGCGCGGGGCGCGTGGCGCCGAAGAGTTCGCCCGGAAGGTCGATCAGCTCGTGCAGCGGCGCGTCGAGTGCCGTCTCTACCTCGATGCCGACGATGTCGCCTATGTTTTCGCTGGCCTGAAGGACGGTCCGTGTGACGGCGTCGACGACGATCAGGGCGCCGTGGGGCTGGATGGAGCCCGGGATGTGGATGGGCTCGCGATCGCAGGCGGTCAGATCGGGAAGGTCAGACATGCGGGGCGTCGTCCTGTAGCGTCTGGTGAAAGCGCGCGAACATCCGCAGCGCGCCGGCGACGGCGGACTGCAACGCGGCCCGATCGGTCAGCTCGCGATCGAGCACCGACTGGAAGCGGGGCCACGGTTCGTCGGCGTTTTCGCCGATGGCGTAGAAATGATGGGAAAGGGTGGGGAACCGCTCGCGCAGGCGCTTCACGATGACGCGCCCGCCGAGGGCCGAGCCTTCGATGACGTAAAGCTCGCCCCAGGCTTCGTGCAGGAGCGCGGCCTTATGGGAACCGGCTGCTGCCGGCGATCCCGCGGCAGCGGGCAAGCCCGAGTCGAGCACCTTTCGCCGCTTTAGCGGCTCGTTCACGGAGCACGCGCCGTGGATATCCATGGCGAGACGGCTTGCCCGGGAGAGGTATCGCCAGCCTGCATCCGCGACATGGCCCATGAGCCACCGGCCGCGTTGCTCCTCCCAGTCGCGGAACAAGTCCCAGTGCGCCCCGAGCAAGCCGAGGTAACCCGTCTCGCCAAGCTCCCCCGCCAACAGCCGCCGCATCGCGGGGGAGTCCTCGGCCGCCTCGTGCGCGGCGCGCGTGGACTCGCGAAGGACGATGTGGGCCGGCGAAGGGACTGCGCGGGCGCCGTCCACTCAGAGCACCTGTGTGGCCCTGAGCACCGCGATGAGCATCACCCCGGCGACGATGGCGAGCACCATGAGGCGCACGCGGGAGGCGGTGCGCTGGGGCCGCGGACGGTTGTCCGGCTGGCGGTGCAGCTGCAATTCTTCCTGGAACCGGACCACCGGCTCGATGCCGATCTCCTTCAGCAGGCCGCGCGCCTTCGGGAAATCGTCGGCATGCTTTACCCAGACCTGCGGCCAGGCGTTGCGATCGTCCTGGCGCTGCGAATAACTGAACCGCTGGTAGGTCGGTCGGTTCCAGGTCGAGCGGTTGGTCACCGTCGTCTCGATGCCGTGCTCGTCGAGCAGGGCCACGATGCGGTCGATGTTGTCCTGGCGGGGCGATGTATAGATCTGGCGCATGCCCCGATTCTACGGGAATTGGCGCGCCGGGGCCCCCGTCGCGCGCAACGCGCCCTTCACGTCGTCGAGGTTGCCGTCGTTCGGGAGCGGTTCCAGGCCGAGCAAGTGGGCCAGGAGCGGATAGACGTCCACGTTGGGGAAGGGCGCGATCGTCACGCCGCGCCCGATATCGGGCCCGCGCGCGACGAAGAGGGCGCGCATGCTGGGGTCCAGGTTGTCGTAGCCATGCTCGCCGCGCGACATCGGGTCCTTGCGTTTCGCCAGGGTCGCGTGGCTGGTGATCGACCAGCCCGTTTCCGCCAGGCAGAGATAGGCGGGCACGCGCGGGTTCCTGCCGTAATCCAGGCGGGCGGGCAGATCTTCCTTCCGATAGCAGCGCATGTGCGCGTGCGGACCCAGCAGGCGTGCGACCGCGTGCGAGGCGTCCACCCCGGGCTTCGCGTTGAAGGTAGCCATCACGCCGTAGGACACGGCATCCAGCGCATCGAGGTCGGTTTCCTCGTCGGCGAACACGATGTTGCCGCGCGGCACGTCGGCCATGCCGTGATCGGAGACGACGACGAGGTTCGTCGTGTCGTACAGCCCGCGCCGGCGCAGTTGCGCGACGAGGTAGCCGAGCGCGTCGTCGACCTTGCGCAGGGCATCGTTCACCTCCTGCGAATCCGGTCCGAACGCGTGACCCGCGTGGTCCACGTCGTCGAAGTAGAGCGTATCGAATACGGGCTTCGGACTGTCGCCGTCGATCCAGGAAAGCAGTTTGTCCACGCGCTGTCGCGGTGTCAGCGCGTCGTCGAACGGCATCCAGTGATCCGGCCGTACGCCATGGATCTCCGCTTCCGTTCCCGGCCAGAACATGGTTGCCGTGCGCAGCCCGTGTTTCTGGGCGGTGACCCAGATCGGCTCGGCTTCAGCCCACCAGCGGCCGTCGGCCGTGGCGTCGCGGTTGCCCAGGCTGAACCTGCCCAGCCGCTCGTCCCGCATGGTGTTGTTGACGATGCCGTTGCGATCCGGGACCCGGCCGGTCACCAGCGTGTAGTGGTTGGGGAAGGTCAGCGAAGGGAACGACGGCAGCATATACGGCGTCGTGGTGCCGTCATGCGCGAGCGCCACGAGGTTCGGCGTGAGGCCGCGGTCGATGTAGTCGGCGCGGAAAGCGTCGATCGACACCAGGAGGACGGCGTGCGGCGTCGCGGCGGGCGCGGCAGGGCGAACGGCGCAGCCGGCCAGCGGCATCAGGAGCAGGAGCAACGCGAGCAGGGCGCTCCGGCGGGAAAACGTGGCGTTCATGGGCGAAGACGTAGGCTCTGGAGCAGACAATCCTTCCATGATGGACGAGTCCCATGACCAATTCATCACGCAAAATCCTGCTGGGCCTGCTGGCTGCGGCGCTTCCCGCGCTGGTGGCCGCGCAGACCCAGCCAGCGAAACCCGCGCCGCCTCCGCGCCCGAAGCCCATCGTCATCACCACGCCGAGTCCCAGCCAGCAATGGCAGCGGCAGGTGGACAGGCAGCAGTTCCAGGACCGCCAGAACCAGAACGCGCTGCGCGAGCAGCTGCGCCAGGGCAACCTGGACCGGCAGCGCGCCAACACGACGGATCCGGCGCTGCGCAATCAGCTGGACAGCGCCGACCGCAGCGAGCAGCAGTTGTACCGTGCACGCCAGGACGCGGCCGCGCGGCGCTACCAGACCCTGCCGCAGCCGGCGACCACGGAAAACGCGCCGGCGCGTTCGGGTACGGCGGGCCGCTAGGGCGGCCAAGCCCACACTGGCGACGGGTCGCGGGGCGGGACCATAATCGGGGATTCCCTGGATCGACGGAGTCCCACCCGATGACCGCCTTCACGCGCATCGACACCACCCGCACCGTCCGCGCCCCGCGCGGCAGCGAGCTCACCTGCCGCAGCTGGCTCACGGAAGCGCCGTTCCGCATGCTGCAGAACAACCTCGATCCGGAAGTGGCCGAAAACCCGGCCGAACTGGTGGTGTACGGCGGTATCGGCCGCGCGGCCAGGAACTGGGAGTGCTTCGATGCCATCCTGCGCAGCCTGCGCGAACTGCGCGACGACGAGACCCTGCTGGTGCAGTCGGGCAAGCCGGTGGGCGTGTTCCCGTCGCACCCGGACGCGCCGCGCGTGCTCATCGCCAACTCGAACCTCGTTCCCGCCTGGGCGAACTGGGAGCACTTCAACGAACTCGATCGCAAGGGCCTCATGATGTACGGCCAGATGACGGCCGGCTCCTGGATCTACATCGGTTCGCAGGGCATCGTGCAGGGCACGTACGAGACCTTCGTGGAAATGGGGCGCCAGCATTACGGCGGCAGTCTCGCCGGCCGCTGGATACTCACCGCGGGTCTGGGCGGCATGGGCGGCGCGCAGCCGCTGGCCGCGAGCCTCGCCGGCGCGTCCTCGCTCACGATCGAATGCCAGCAGAGCCGTATCGATTTCCGCCTCAAGACGCGCTACGTGGACGAACAGGCCACCGACCTCGACGACGCGCTGGCCCGTCTGGACCGCTACGCGAAGGAAGGCCGCGCGGTGTCCGTGGCCCTCCTGGGCAACGCGGCCGACGTGCTGCCCGAACTCGTCCGCCGCGGCGTCCGTCCGGACGCGGTGACCGACCAGACCAGCGCCCACGATCCGGTCAACGGCTACCTGCCGTCCGGCTGGACGGTGGAGGAGTGGTTCGAGCGGCGCAAGAGCGATCCGGCCGGCACCGCACGCGCGGCGAAGGCCTCCATGCGCCGCCATGTCGAGGCGATGCTGGCTTTCCACGCCAAGGGCGTGCCCACGTTCGACTATGGCAACAATATCCGCCAGATGGCCAAGGACGAGGGCCTCGCCGAAGCCTTCGCCTTCCCCGGTTTCGTGCCGGCGTTCGTCCGCCCGCTGTTCTGCCGTGGCGTGGGACCGTTCCGCTGGGTGGCGCTCTCGGGCGATCCGGAGGACATCTACAAGACCGACGCGAAGGTGAAGGAGCTGATCCCCGACGATCCGCACCTGCACCGCTGGCTCGACATGGCCCGTGAGCGGATCAGCTTCCAGGGCTTGCCGGCGCGCATCTGCTGGGTGGGCCTGGGGCAGCGTCATCGACTCGGGCTGGCTTTCAACGAGATGGTGCGCAACGGCGAACTGAAGGCGCCGGTGGTGATCGGCCGCGATCACCTGGACTCCGGTTCGGTCGCGAGCCCGAACCGCGAAACCGAGGCCATGCGCGACGGCAGCGACGCCGTGAGCGACTGGCCGCTGCTCAACGCCATGCTCAACGTGGCCGGCGGCGCCACCTGGGTCAGCCTGCACCACGGCGGCGGCGTCGGCATGGGTTACAGCCAGCACAGCGGCGTGGTGATCGTCTGCGACGGCAGCGAGGCGGCGGACAAGCGGATTGCCCGCGTGCTGTGGAACGATCCGGGCACCGGCGTGATGCGCCACGCCGATGCCGGCTACCCCGAGGCGATCGCCTGCGCGAAGGAGCAAGGCCTGAACCTGCCGATGCTCTGACTCTGTAGGAGCCGCTATAGCGGCGAGGGGAATCTGCCTCGCCGCTTCATCGCTCCGTTGGTTTCTCGCCGCTATAGCGGCTCCCACAGTCCGGTTTCTACCGGCCGTTTGCCCAAGTGGCTACATACCGCTCCGGATAAAGGCGCTGCAACGCCAGCACCTTCGGCCGGTCGTTGATCGCGATGTACAGCGAGTCTGGATTCAGGTGCATATAGTCCTGGTGCTCGCTTTCCGCCGGATAGAATCCCTTCAGCGGCGTCACCTGGGTGACGATCGGCGCCGCGAAGGCATGGGCGGCCTTGAGTTGGGCCACGTACGCCTCGGCCACCTTCTTCTGCTCCGGATTGGCGTAGAAGATCGCCGACCGGTACTGCGTGCCGACGTCGGGCCCTTGCCGGTTCAGGAGGGTGGGATCCTGCGCCACCGAGAAGAACACCTGCAGCAGCTGGCCATAGCTGACCTGCGCGGGGTCGTATACGACCCGGACAGACTCGGCGTGGCCGGTGTCGCCGTCGCTCACGTCGTCGTAGTTCGCGTGGGCGGCGTCGCCGCCCGAGTAGCCGGAGCGGACGCTCTTCACGCCCCGCACATGCTGGAAGACGCCCTGGACGCCCCAGAAGCAGCCGCCGGCGAAGACGGCGGAGGCCTCGCCCCCGGCGGTGGCCGTGGCGTCGACGGTGGGGGCGGGCAGCTTGACGCCTTCCTCGCCGGCGGAGGCGGTGGAGCAGGCGGTGAGGGCCATGAACAGGGAGGGAAGCAGACGGAGGCGCATGGGAGAGGCTCCAGGGAGTGGGCTACTCCATAAGACCGGCGATCCGCCGGTTACCTCACACATTCCATGCCGGTGTCCCTAAAGATCCGGTGAAGACCGCCGATATCCCAACGGATGTGCAGTAGTCGGACGGAGGCGGGGGCTGTGGTTTACGACCTGGTGGAGAGACGCGTGTTCGTGGCCGACCTGGAGGTCGGCATGTACGTGAGCCGTCTCGATTGCGAATGGTCGGACACCACGTTCCCGATCCAGGGCGTGCCGATCACGTCGCAGGACGACATCGACAGGCTGGCGAAGTTCTGCAAGTTCGTATTCGTGGACCTGCACCGCCAGGCCACGCCCGAACGGACGATCATGCGGCCTTCCCATGTCGTCGCCCAGGCGCCTCCCGCCCCCGCGGCCAAGCCCCGGCCGGCGGTCAACCCCCGCCTCGTGGCGCGGCATGCGTACCGGGACAGCGTAGCGTTCGATGACGAAGTGCCGCGGGCCCAGGAGGCCTTCGAGGGGGTGGCACGTTTTGCGGAGCACCTCGTGGACGACCTGCGGCAGGGGCGCGCCATCGAACCGGGCGCCGTCGAGAAAGCCGTGCGACCGATGGTGGCGAGCCTCTTGCGCAGCAGCGACGCCTTCTTCTGGATCGAGAGCCTCCGCCACCGCGACAGCTATACGTATCAGCACGCGGTCGGGTGCAGCACGCTCGCCGCCGCCTTCGGGCGGCACATGGGTTTCGCCGATGACGTGATCGTCAGCCTCGCCGCCGGCGGCCTCCTCATGGACGTGGGCAAGGTGCAGATGCCCGAGGAACTGCTCTCGCGCGACGGCCCGTTGAACGACGATGAATGGGGCCTGGCGCGCCAGCACGTTGGCGAAGGCATGGCCATCCTCGATCATTCCGGTGTCGTCGACCCGGAGGTTCGCGACATGGTGCTTACCCACCACGAGCGCTTCGACGGCAGCGGCTATCCGGGCGGCCTGGCCGGCAACGAGATCCCGCTTCCCGGCCGCATGGCGGCGATCATCGACACTTACCACGCGATGTCCTCGCCCCGGCCCTACCGGCCGGCGGTTTCCCAGCATCTTGCGCTGCGCCAGCTCTACGCGGGGCGCGACACCGCGTTCCAGGGCGAACTGGTCGAACAGTTCCAGGCTTGCCTGGGTGTGTACCCCACCGGATCGCTCGTGGAACTCAACACGGGTGAAGTCGCGGTCGTGATGGTGCAGAATCAGGCCCGCCGCCTGCAGCCGCGGGTGGCCGTTCTGACGCGTGCGGACAAGGGGCCGCGCGAGGATTTCCTCATCGTCGACCTGATGAACCAGGCGGACCCCGTTCGCCGCGAAATCCTGCGCACCCTGCCGGCCGGCAGCCATGGCATCGATCCCAGGGAGTTTTTCATTCAATGAGTGAGCGTGCCGACATCCTGCCCGCCGTGCAGATCATCCTCGACCGGGTGGTCCCGGATTCGGGGTGGCGCGCCGTGCTCGTCGTGAGGCTGCAAGGCATGCGCGAGGCGCAGTTGCGTTTCGGCTACGAGTTCGGCAACCAGATCATGCTGGCCGCGCGCGAGCGCCTCGTCGAGGCCGTGCGCCACTTCGACACGGTGTTCGTCGCCGGCGACGATACGTTCGTGGTCGTGCTGCCGTCGGTGCGCAATCGTACCCATGCGCTCCTGGCGGCCACACGCATCGTCGGCGCCTTCGATACGCCGGTGCTGCGTGGCGAGCGCCCCTGGCACGGCCGCCCTGTCGTGGGCGTGGCGGTACACCCCGAGCACGGCACGACGGCGGAGCTGCTCTATCGCCGCGCGGAGCTGGCCCACGACGAGGCCCTTCGCGTGGGCGAATCCTTCGCCCTTTACCAGCCCGATGCCACGCCCGTGGAGATCCTCTACGGCGAGCTCCGCGAGGACATCGAGGCCAACCGCCTGCACGTGGCCTTCCAGCCGCTGCGCGACCTTCGGTCCGGCGAAATCGTGCGGGTGGAGTCGCTCTCCCGCTGGACCACCACGGCGCAGATTCACGTGGCGCCCGCCGACTTCATCCAGTTCGCCGAGCGCAGCGACCTCATCGTGCCGTTGACGCGCTGGAGCCTCAACGCCTCGCTGCGCCACGCCGCCGCGCTGCATCGCGGCGGCTGCCCGCTGGATGTGGCGATCAATCTTTCGCCGCGCGTCTTCGCCGAGCCGGGCTTCGCCGAGCAGATGCTGGGCGCCATGGACATCTGGGGCGTGCCGCCCACCGCCGTGATCGTGGAGATCACCGAGACGGCGCTGCTTACCGACCTGGACATGAGCGTGCGCGTGCTGCGCTGCCTGCGCGATCGCGGTGTCCGTGTGGCGATCGACGACTTCGGTACCGGGTATGCCTCGTTCGCCTACCTGCGGCACTTTCCTGCGACGGAACTGAAGATCGACCGCAGCTTCGTGGATGCCATGAACACCGACAGCCGCACGGAGTTGCTGGTGCAGGCCATGGTCGACGTGGCGCACCGTCTGGGTATGGAAGCCGTCGCGGAAGGCGTGGAAAACGAAGCGACCCTGCTGCGCCTGGTGGAAATGGACTGCGACCTCGTCCAGGGCTACCACATCGCCGAACCGATGAAGGCCGAGGATTTCGTGGCCGAACGCATCGCGGCGGCGTCATTGATCTAGCCGCCAGTGCCCTTGTAGGAGCCGCTATAGCGGCGAGAGCAATCTTGCGACCATGCCGCGAGATTCCCTCGCCGCTATAGCGGCTCCTACAATCGATTGCCGGCAAGCGTCCTGTAGCGCCGGTCCAGCGCCGCCACGGCCTCATCCAACGCCGCCTCGTCCCCATCGTTGACGATCACATCGTCCGCGATGGCCAGCCTTTCCTCGCGCGAGGCCTGCGCCGCGACCATCTTCGCCGCCAGCACGGCATCGATGCCGTCGCGGCGGGTAAGCCGCTCGATCCGCACCGCTTCGGGCGCATCCACCACCAGCACCCGATCCACCCAGGCGTAATGGGCGCGGTTCTCCACCAGCAGGGGAATGGAGAGGATGCAGTAAGGACCACGGTCGGCCGCCACCGCGTCGCGCAGCCAGGTGCGGATGCGCGGGTGCAGGATGCCTTCGAGGGTGGCGCGTGCCGAGGGATCCTCGAACACGCGCTGGCGCATCGCCGCCCGGTCGAGCCGGCCTTCGCCGTCCAGCACCGCGGTGCCGAAGACGCGCGCGACCTCGGCCAGCGCCTCCGATCCCGGCTCGACGACGGCGCGTGCCGCGACGTCCGCGTCGTAGGCACGGATGCCCAGCGCCTCGAAGCGGCGTTCCACGGCGCTCTTGCCCGAAGCGATGCCGCCCGTGAGCGCGACGACGAAGCTCATTGCAGCCCGGCGATCCGCAGGTAACCCGCCAGCAACCTGTCGCCGGCGAGGAACCATACCCAGCCGGCAGCCGCGATGTACGGGCCGAAGGGAATCGGCACGTCGCGCCGATGGTTGCGGAACAGCATGAGGCCGCCGCCGACGAGCGCGCCGATGAGGGAGGACAGCAGGATGATCGGCAGCAGCGACACCGGACCCATCCACGCGCCGAGCGCGGCGAGCAACTTGAAATCCCCGTAGCCCATGCCTTCCTTGCCGGTGAGCAGCTTGAACAGCCAGTACACGCTCCAGAGGCTCAGGTAACCGATGAGCGCGGCCAGGATCGCAGAGGACGGGGCCACGGGCAACGGCTGCCAGGCCGGGATCAGCGTGAGGCCCAGGCCGATCCAGAGCAGGGGGTAGTTGAGCTCGTCCGGCAGCAGCTGGGTACGGGTGTCGATGCCGGAAAGGGCGATCAGGAAGAAGGTGAGCACGAGTCCCGCCAGGGCGGCCGGAGTGGGGCCGAAGTGCCAGACCACCAGCGCGCTCGCTATGCCCGTGAACAGTTCGACCAGGGGGTATTGCGCCGAGATCTTCGTGCCGCAGTAGCGGCAGCGCCCACGCAGGAACAGCCAACCGAAGACGGGGATGTTGTCGTGGGCCGCCAGCCGGTGCCGGCACTGCGGGCAATGCGAGGATTCCAGCGCGATACCCGGCGGCCTGGGCTCGTCCACCGGTTCCAGCTCCAGTACCTCGCGGGCCTGCTTGCGCCATTCCCACTGCATGCGCGGCGGCGTGCGCAGGATCACCACGTTGAGGAAGCTGCCCACGAGCATGCCGAAGACGGCGGCGAAGGCGATCCAGAAGGCGAGGGGGAGTTCGGGCATGGGCGCTTGGTCGGAAGTCAAAGAAAAGCCCTCCACCCGCGAGGGGGAGGGCTCGTATTGTGCACTGGCTATGCGATCAGGTCGTTCCGGCGATCTTGAAGATGGGCAAGTACAGCGAGATGACCATGCCGCCGACCAGGCCACCGAGGATCACCATGATGAAGGGCTCGAGCAGGCTGCTGAGCGTGTCCACCGCGTTGTTCACTTCTTCCTCGTAGAACTCCGCCACCTTGAACAGCATGTGGTCGAGGGAGCCCGACTCTTCGCCGATGGCGGTCATCTGCACCACCATGTTCGGGAACAGGTTGGTCTGGCGCATGGCCAGCTGCAGCTGGTGGCCGACCGAGACGTCGTCGCGCATCTGCAACACGGCTTCGCCATAGACGATGCTGCCCGTGGCGCCGGACACCGCTTCCAGCGCTTCCACCAGGGGGACGCCGGCCTGGAAGGTGACGCCCAGCGTACGGGCGAAGCGGGCCAGGGCCGACTGCCGCAGGATGTTGCCGATGACCGGAATCTTCAGCGACATGCGGTCGAGGAAGTGGGCGAACTTGGCCGAGCGTTTCTTCGCGGCCACGAAGACGAAACCGGCGGCCACGACGGCGCCGATGATGGCCCACCAATAGGCCTGTACGAACTCGGACGCCTTGACGACCACCATCGTCGGCACGGGCAGTTCGGCGCCCGCGTCCTTGAAGGTCTGCTGGAAGACCGGCACCACGAACAGCAGCAGGATCATCGTGACCAGGAAAGCCACCACCATGACCATGGCCGGATAGAACAGAGCCTTCTTGATCTTGGACTTGATGCCCTCGACGCGTTCCTTATATGTCGCGACGGTATCCAGGATCGTGTCGAGCACACCGGCCGATTCGCCCGCGTGCACCAGGTTGCGATAAAGCTCGTCGAACTGGACGGGATACTGTCCCAGCGCTTCGTGCAACGACGCACCGCCCTCGATGTTCGACTTGACGTCGATCAGCATGTTCTTGAAGCGGACGTTCTTCTGTCCGTTCGCGATGATGTCGAAGGCCTGCACCATGGGCACGCCCGACGCCATCATGGTGGCGATCTGGCGGCTGAAGATGGCGACGTCGCGCGGCTTTACCGTGCTGCCGGAGGAGCCGAACAGCGGCTTGGCCCGTTCGCGCACGGTCTGCGGGTTCATGCCCTGGCGGCGCAGCTCGGCCTTGACCAGGGCGGCATTCTTGGCCTGCAGCTCGCCGGACATGCGCTTGCCGCGCTTGTCCAGCGCCGTCCAGTCGTACATGGTCAGCTTGTTGACCTGTGCCCTGGCGGCACCCAAGGCCCGCGTGTTCTTGTTTGCGGTGGCTACTGCCATGGCGCGATGTTCCCCCCGGATTCAACTTTTTTGCGGGGGCGCCCAGGCGCCCCCGCACCGGCGGATAGTCTGAACGACTTTCCGCTTATTTTTCTGCCATCTGGCGCACATCCTGACGTTGCTCCCGCGGAACATCAATCCTTGGTGACGCGATTGATCTCCGCCAGGCTGGTGACCCCGTTCCGCACCTTGAGCAGGGCGGACGCCCGGAGGTCGTTGATCCCGGCCTTCTTGGCCACCTCGGCGATCTGCAGGGCGTTGCCGCCTTCGAGGACGATCTTCTGGATATCCTCGACCATGGGCATGACCTGGTAGATGCCTACTCGGCCTTTGTAGCCCTCGTTGCAGCTGTCGCAGCCCACGGCCTCGTAGATGGTGATCCCGGCGTCGATTTCTTCCTGGGTAAAACCCTCGGCCAGCAGGGCGGCCGGCGGCAGCTGAATCGCCCGTTTGCAGTCGTGCAGCCGGCGGGCCAGGCGCTGGGCGATGATCAGGGTGACCGACGAGGTGATGTTGTAGGGCGCGATGCCCATGTTCATCAGGCGCGAGATGGTCTGCGGGGCGTCATTGGTGTGCAGGGTGGAAAGCACCATGTGGCCGGTCTGCGCGGCCTTCACGGCGATCTCGGCGGTTTCCAGGTCGCGGATTTCGCCGACCATGATCACGTCCGGATCCTGGCGCAGGAAGGAGCGCAGGGCCGCCGCGAAGGTCATGCCGCGTTTGACGTTCTGCTGGACCTGGTTGATGCCCTCGACGCGGATTTCGACCGGATCTTCCACCGTGGAGATGTTGCGCCCCTCGGTGTTGAGGATGTTGAGGGCGGTGTACAGCGACACCGTCTTGCCGGAACCCGTGGGGCCGGTGACCAGCACCATGCCGTAGGGCTTGTCGATGGCGTCGAGGTAGAGCTTCTTTTGCGCTTCCTCGTAGCCGAGCTTGTCGATGCCCAGCTTGGCCGAGGAACCGTCGAGGATACGCAGTACGATCTTCTCGCCGAACAGCGTGGGCAGGGTGCTGACGCGGAAGTCGATGGCGCGGGTCTTGGTCAGGTTGAGCTTGATGCGGCCGTCCTGGGGAACGCGGCGCTCGGCGATGTCCAGGCCGCTCATGACCTTGATGCGCGAGGCGATGCGGTTGCCCAGCTTGATCGGGGCCGTGGCCACGATGCGCAGGATGCCGTCCATGCGCAGGCGTACCCGGTAGACCGACTCGAAGGGCTCGAAGTGGATGTCCGACGCGCCGCGCTTGATGGCATCGACCAGGATCTTGTTGACGAATTTGACGACGGGGGCGTCATCGTTGGCGTTGGCATCGATGCCGGTGGTGCCGTCGCCGTCCTCGTCACCGTGCTCCATCACCAGTTCGTCGAGGCCGCCATCCTCGAAGCCCGGCACGCTGGCGCTCATTGCCGAAAGTGCGCTGTCAATGATCCGGCGCAACTGGCCCCGCTCGACCAGGACCGGCTCGACCATGTGGTTCGAGTGGAACTTGATCTCGTCCAGCGCGTGCGATTGCATGGGGTCGGCGATGCCGACGAAGAGACGTTTGCCGCGCTTGAAGAGGGGGAGGGCCTGGTGCTTGGTGACCAGGGCCTCGGTCACCAGGTCCAGCGGCATGTTGGCCGGGGCCATGCCGCCGATATCCATGAGGGGCATGCCGAATTCGGCCGAGGCCACCTGGGAGAGCTTGGCGCTGTCCACGAGGTTGTGGTCGACCAGCCAGGCGGAGAGGGAGATGCGCTTCTCCGCGGAGTCCTGCACGGCCTTGCGGACGTCGGCCTCAGGCAGGACGTTCTCGCTGACGAGGCGTCGGGCCATGCCGGTCAGGCCAGCGAGCATGGGCTGATGCATTTGTGAAGCCATGTGGACGTTTCCCCGAGATACGCGCCTGAATCTACTCCAGATTATAAGATTGGTCACGCAAGGTCATGTGACGGGGCGGGTATTTCCTGCACGAACCCACTCCGCGGTGTCCTTCTCGTTTCCTGTCGCGGATATCCCTTATGATTCAACGACCATGGGGGAGCTACCTTGAGTCGTCTAAGCATCATCCTGCCCGCCAAGAACGAGGCGGCCGCTCTGAAAAATCTGTTGCCTCGATTGACCGCCGCCCAGCCGGGCGCGGAGATCATCGTGGTGGACGACGGATCGACCGACGATACGAAGGCCGTATGTGCCGATAGCGGTGTGACATGCCTCTCTTCGCCGTATTCCATGGGAAATGGAGCGGCCATCAAGCGTGGAGCGCGAGCCGCCATTGGGGACATCCTGGTGTTCATGGATGGTGATGGGCAGCATGATCCCGCCGACATTGAGAGGTTGGTTGCCCGGCTTGAGGAGGGCTACGACATGGTCATCGGTGCCCGCGACTGGGAAAGCCAGGCCGGGGTAGGGCGAGGGCTTGCGAACACACTCTATAACTGGCTTGCCAGTCGGATGACAGGGCACGTCGTCGCCGACCTGACCTCTGGCTTTCGCGTCACCCGTGCGCATCGCTTTCGCGAATTCCTCCATCTCCTGCCGAACGGATTCTCGTATCCCACCACCAGTACAATGGCCTTCTTTCGCAGTGCTTATGGTGTGGCCTATGAGCCCATCAAGGCAGCGGAGCGGATAGGCAAGAGCCATATCAAGCCACTCAAGGACGGCATCCGTTTTCTGTTGATCATCTTCAAGATCGCCACCCTTTACTCGCCGTTGAAGCTCTTCGCGCCCGTCAGCCTCGCATTTATCGGGCTGGGGTTTGTCAACTACGCCTTCACTTATGTTGCTTCCGGTCGTCTGACCAACGGAAGCACGCTGATGTGGAGCGCGGGAGTGATCGTGTTTCTCATCGGACTCGTGTCCGAACAGATCACTTCGTTGACCTATCGCCGCGATGAGTGAGGGCGGTGGCCTCCCAAGGCTCGTCGTGCTCGCATCGACCTACCCGCGCTGGCAGCACGATCACGAGCCATCATTCGTGCATGAGCTGTCGCGCCGCCTGACGCAGTGGTTCGAGGTCGTGGTCATCTGCCCTCATGCCGCAGGCGCAAAACGCCGGGAGGTGCTCGATGGGGTCCGCGTGGAACGCTATCGATATGGCTGGGACGGTCTGGAGACCCTGGTCAACGATGGGGGCATAGTCACTAACCTGCGGCGCGCACCGTGGAAATGGTTGCTCGTTCCCGGCTTCGTCGCCATGCAATGGCTGGCCGCCCGGCGCGAGCTAGAAGGCGACGTAGTAGTCCATGCGCATTGGATTCTCACACCTGGATTCGTTGCGCGCATGCTTCGTGCTCCGTTTGTCGTCACGTCTCATGGGGCCGATCTGTTTGCCCTGCGCAGCAAGTTTCCGATGGCGCTGAAGCGCTTCGTGCTGAAGCGCGCTCGATCCATGACCGTGGTAAGCCACGCCATGCTGGGTGAAGCCGCGAAGCTGCTCGACGGCAGTAAGATCGCTGTTTCCCCTATGGGCGTGGACCTCCGCGAGCGCTTCGTTCCTAAAGTTGGCGCTTTGCGTGAGTCAGGGAAGATTCTATTCGTCGGCAGATTGGTGGAGAAGAAGGGGGTAGAGGTGTTGCTTCGCGCAATGCCTATGGTGCTCGCCCGGATACCTTCCGCTACCTTGACGATAGTTGGCTTCGGTCCCCTTGAAGAATCGCTGAAATCCGAATGTGCCGAGCTTGGACTTGGCGGTGTCGTGACCTTCGTAGGCGCCGCCCCACAGATCAATCTTGTCGATTACTACCGGGCCGCGAGCGTATTCGCCGCGCCTTTTCGGGCAGCATCGTCGGGGGATCAGGAAGGACTTGGCCTGGTTCTCGTCGAAGCCCTGGGCTGCGGCTGCCCGGTCGTGACGTCGGACATTCCCGCCATTCGAGATGTTGCTGCAGGTATGCCTGGAATGCGCGTCGTGGTACCGGAAGATCCACGTGTGCTGGCAGACGGACTCGTCGCTTCTCTGTCAGAAGAAATGTCGGACGCCTCGAAGCCGGATCATGCGCAACTTATGGAGCGCTTCGATTGGGACCTCGTAGCCGCGCGATATGCGAGGTTGCTCCTGTCGGCTCGCCTTGAGGAAACGCGGAAGTGAATACTGGTGTCGAAAGGGAAGGTCACGCAACCCTGGATCTTGGCACTCGCGCAGCGAAGGCCCGCAAGATCGAGCGTTTGCTCGACCTTCCTTCATGTCACCAAAAAATACTGGAAGTGGGGACGGGGGCGGGCGGCATCGCGCATTACTTTGCGATGCATACGGACGCGCCGCGCACGGTAGAGGCGGTCGACGTAAAGGATCAGCGACAGGTCATGGAGGGCTACGGCTTCACCGTGGTGTCCTCTACCTCGCTTCCTTTTACCGAAGCGGAGTTCGACGCCGTGATTTCCAATCACGTGATCGAGCATGTCGGCGATCGTGCGGATCAGCTTCACCACCTCATGGAGATTGGCCGCGTTCTAAAGGCGGACGGGTGCGCGTATCTAGCGGTGCCTAGCCGATGGATGCTTGTCGAACCGCATTATGGGTTGCCATTTCTCAGCTGGCTTCCCCGGGCTTGGCGATCCCCTTATCTGCGGCTGGCGAAGAAGGGCAGTTATTACGACTGCGAGCCTTTGCAGCTGCACGAACTCGAGGATCTAGCCAGAAAGGCGGGCTTGCTCTGCGAGAATATCTCACTCCGGGCCTTTCGCACGTTGGTCGAATTGGAGCACCCAGGCGGCCTCCTCGCTCGACTGGCGCGCTTGCCCGATCGTTGGCTTGAATGGCTGAATCCGCTGGCGCCGACTCACGTCTGCCTGTTGCGGCGGGAAGCGTGACGTTGAACGGTAGGCCGCTCCGCATCTGGTTGCCCGCGATCCGCGCTGGTAGCGGCGCCGACGTATTCACGAACCGTCTTGCGACCGGACTACGAAGGGCAGGCCATGAAGCTGACGTGCACTGGTTTGCACACCAGTGGGAGTTTGCGACTTGGTCGCTTCGTGCGGCTAGGATTCCGCCGGATGTCGACATAGTGCATGCGAGTTCAGTATTGGCGCATGCCTTTGCGGGGCGCGGTATTCCATGCGTGGTGACGGAGCACCAGTTCATACGCCACCCCGAATTTATGCCATGGCGCGGTCGCTTGCAGTCGCTCTATCACGACATCGTCCTGGCCCCAATGGTGACTCGCTCATTGCGGCGCGCCGATCGCATCGTCTCGGTCAGTCGGCATGTCGCCGACGCCATTGAAGCAGATATTCGACGGCCGGTTCGCGTCATCCACAACTGGGTGGACACGCAGGTATTTCGTCCTCGCGAAGGATTCGTTCGCGATGGCGATGGCCCCCTCCGTGTTCTGTTTGTCGGCAACCCATCTCGATGGAAAGGAGCCGATGTCATCCCGGTTCTTTCGTCTATGTTAGGCGATGAGGTGGAAGTCCACTGTGTGGGAGGCTTGCGTCGTGCCTTTCCCAGCGACTGGGTACGACATAAGAATATTCGTGTGCTGCAAAGCGTTCCCCCGGAGCGAATGCTGGAAATATATGCATCCGTCGATACCGTGCTTGTTCCAACACGTTACGAGGCATTTGGGTTCGTGGCGCTCGAAGCCATGTCCTGCGGACTTCCCGTGATTGGATTCGATACCACGGGGACGGCGGAAGTGTGTGCCAATGGAGAGACGGCACTGCTGGTTCCGCGTGACGATATCGATGGTCTGGCGAAGAGTATTCGCGCTCTGGCCGACCCGGACTTGCGCGCGACCATGGGGCGCGCGGGGAGGGAGCGGGCATTATCGTGTTTTACGGAAGACCAGGGAGTCTCGGCGTATCTTTCGCTCTACGGTGAGGTGCTGGGAGGACGAGCCTGATGTCGCATGCTGCGAACGTGTGGTCCGCCGAAGATCTGTTGATCCCCAGTCAGTGCCCGGCTTGTTTGGGGGAGTTGGCTGGTCATGCCTCGATAGACGGAGTCGAGGACTTCTGGGAGGGCGTTCCCGGCACCTGGGGGTTTGAGACGTGTCCGTCTTGCGCGAGCCTCGTACTCAACCCCCGTCCGGCGCCGCATGCTATGTCGCGCGCTTATTCGAGCTACTACACGCACGGGTCGGCAACCGAGAGTTATGCGGCAGATAATGGGACTGGCGTGGCGTGGTCGATGGTGAATGGGTATCTGGCCCATCGTTACGGCGCCGATCGACAGCCGGTCAACTCGGTAGGGCGCTGGGTTATTCCGCTATATGCCCCCTTGAGGAGGCAGCTGGATTTTTTCTATCGCGAACTTCCTCGTCGTCCCGGTACCGTCCTGGACGTCGGTTGCGGCAATGGTGTATTTCTTCTTCGGGCGAAAGCTGCAGGCTGGCAGGTTGCTGGTGTAGAGCCCGACGAGGCGGCTGCGGCCAGAGCCTCCCAAGCTGGCGTACATGTTCTGGCAACCGATCTCAGAGCCATCGACAAATCCTCGCGCTTTGATGTCATAACGTCATCCAACGTAATTGAGCACGTTCCAGATCCACTCGATTTTCTTGCGCGCATCTACAAGGCGCTTTCTCCCGGGGGGCTGCTCTGGCTGGCGACACCTAACGCGTCCAGTCCGGGACGTAAGGCGTTCGGCAGGTATTGGCGCGGCCTCGAGGCACCTAGGCACTGTCTCGTTTTCTCCCCCAGCGCACTGCTTGCGGCGGTGACAGATGCCGGATTCGAGCAGGCACGCTTGCGGCCAAGGGGGCGTGGATCGCACTTCGTCATCGAAGAGTCGAGGCGGTATGCGTCTCAGCACAATGTGGGCGTCGCCGGTCGACCGAGTCCGCGATGGATCGATATGTGCGCTACGTTCGATACCGAGGGTGGCGAGGAACTCATTCTCGTTGCGAGAAAGCCGTTGTGAAGGTAAGCAAACCCCAGATTATCGGCATTCTGCTCAACTATCGCGATGCGACACGAAGCCTTCGGTGTGTGAGGTCGCTTCTCGACGAGGGAGTGGACGGCGTTGTCCTCTGGGACAACTCCGCCGATCATGGCGCGTCAGCGAGCTCTATCTCGGCATCGATTGACGATCGTGTCGAGCTTTTCGTCAGTGAGCAGAATCTTGGCTTCGCCGCCGGCATGAATGCCGCTCTTTCGATCATGCAGAACCGATGGGCTGGCGCGAGCGCTCTGCTAATAAATAACGATGCGACGCTGAGGAAAGGGGCGTTGGCGGCGATGAGCGCCTTGGCGGATGCCGGCACGATTGTGGCGCCCGTTATCGATCATTCTGGGGATGTCGTGGAATTCCGGTATAGCCATCGATGGCTCGGTATTCAGACCAAGCGTCCGTTTCCCGGTGCCTTTCCGTTCGCCAGTGGCGCCTGCCTGCTCCTGCCTCCCTCCATTTCTCACGCCCCGTTGTTCGACGAGGCCTTCTTCATGTATGGCGAGGACGTCGATCTTGGTTGGCGCCTATGCGTAACCAAGCGTTGGTCTATCAAGCTGACGGAGAAGCCCCAGGTCGATCATGAAGTGGGAGCGAGCAGCGGCAAGGGATCGATGTTCTACGAGACTCAGATGGCGGCGGCGCATTGGCTTCTAGCGGATCGCCTGGCGAAGGGCTCGATTGACCGGTGCTTACTTCATGCATCCCGTGGTGCGTACTTGGTTGTTCGGGCCGTCATTCGCAGCGTGCGATCAAAGAGTCTTGTTCCTTGGCGAGGCCTTGCCTCGGGTATCCGCCAGGCTCGTGCCATTAGTCGCGGCGAGGTAGGAACAGGATGGCAAGCCATCCTACGACAGCCATGACCGTTTCCGCGATGAACAGTCCCGCACTGGCTCCGGGAAGCCCGTAGAGGCGTCCAAGCACCACCAATCCCAGGAGCAGCACTAGCGTGCCTGTTAGTTCGAACGCGAGGCGCACCATCGGATGGCCTTCCGCCATGAGGACAGTGCCGGCGGCCTGCCGGAGCGCGAGAATTGGAGCGACAGGTGTTACCCAGAAGAGAGTCTGGCGAATGGATTCGAAGCTCGGGCCGAGTATCGACACGATCGCGCCTGAAATGGCGGCTACGCATGCAGCGGCCACTATTCCACAAGCGAATGCGGCTGCTGCGGTCACGCGAATCAGATGCCGCCGACTCGCCCGGGACTCGACACCGGCACGGAAGAGCCGGGGCTGAAGGGTAAGGAGTACAGCCATCACCGGCGTGACCGCGGCAGCCATAAGACGGGTTGCCGCTGCGTAAACGCCTGCCTCGGTCCCGAGTGCCTGAACGCCGGCGATCTTGTCGATTTCCGATGGGTTAGCCGAGACCAGGTGCATAGGTACATAAGCTGCACCATCTCGAAGTTCGGAGCGGGTGGGAGCGCGAGGGCGTAACTGTATCGGGTGCGTGCGTGAAGTGATGCGCCAGCCTATGTAGAGTCCGATCGCCGCGAAGAACAGCTGCGTCGTGGCATAGACGACAAGTCGGTGCGGGGCGGGAGCAAGCCAGGCCATGAGTGCTGCAACTACCTTCATTCCCGCCGGCAGCCACTGCACGAACTGCCCCGTCGGAACCCGGTCGTCCGCATGGAGCGTATAGGTTGCCAGCATGGCTAACGGAGCGATCAAGAGCTCCGCGACGCCGATGCAGGCGACGACAAAACTCGATACGCTCGTTCCGGTCAGCCACGGGGCTACTACCGTATAGATGGCGGCAAGGACAACTCCGATGGCTAATGTGGTGGGAACGGAATAGTCGAGTACCTCTTTCCAGGCGGAACGATCGTGCGATCGGCGAAGCAATACGAAGCCCGCGCCGAAGTTCGGCAATACGCCGAGGACCACCGCCAACGACGACAGGGCCGCAAGGGCGCCGTAATTGCCGGATCCCAAGGCGCGGGCAAGCACGAGCAGGACAATGCCCTGGCTCAGGATGCGCAAGCCGAGGACGGCAGTGGTGTTTGCGCTGCTTGTCAGGAGTCGACGATACATCCCTGCGTCACGGCTCGCTGGAGGATGCGGGTGGCTCGCTCATGCTGTCCCGCTCCGCTTTTAGTGGGCCCAGTTCGGCGTCGAGACGCCCTCCTATGTTCATGGATTCCAAGCAGTCGATCTGCTTTTTCAATTCGGTGTCGTCGTGGACCTGAAGGGCGTATCTCGCAAGACTTACTCGATAGGCAGCTTCGTCGGGTGCGGTAGCTACTGCCTCTCGCTGGGTATGCATGGCGAGATCGGTGTCTTGCAAGGTCTGCCAGGCGAATGTCGCATACATCGCCAGTAGCCTGGCGCTCCGTCGCTCATGCGACAGGGCCGCGGAAAACGCCGCCGAAAGGCGATCCGATGGGAACTTGCATAACGATTGCCTGAGACAAACCGAGAGCGAATCGAGGGAACTTTCGTCTTGCACAGTGGCAGGACGCGCCTCCAGCTTCTGGACCATGCTGGCCCACCACTCATCCTTCACCGGAAGATTCATCCGGGAATTCATGAAGATGAGCGCTTGCTGGGGCAGTATGGATGAGGCGGGAAGGCTGGCCGCGTATTCAAGTGGCTCATAGGCCAGCCTGGTGTAGATGGAATTCCGATCGTAGTGCGATGCGATGATGTAGGCACGGCCAAGTTCGTACTGAGCGCGTGGTGACTCCGGTCCACGTGCCGCGAGTTCCTCGGCGAGTCCAAGGGAGGTTGACCAGGCTGCCGAGGTAGATGCGGTAATGTAAGCCGACCAAGTCGCCGCGACGAACGATGCGAGGACAACCGCGTAGCGGCGCTTCCGCATATGCGGTGGGATCGACTTGAAAGCCCATAGGAAGATATCCGTCACCGCCATCACCACACCGATGCTGGCGAAGTAGTTCCGATGCTCATACACCAACTCGAGAGGAAGCACGGTTCCCGTCAAGGTATGGCAGGCAAAGAACCAGGCTATGCCCAATGCGAAGATTGGACGCTTGTGTCGCAGGATCCATCCGCTCGAGGCGAGAAGCGCGAGGAACGCCATTGATGGGACCGTGGTCCACGGCGTGAACCACCCGGTGCTTTGCACGAAATCGTCGTGGTAGAACGAGAGCCCTCTCTCGGTCGGAAACACGGTCCAATGCAGGTAGTCGACAAGAATACGGGGCTCACTGAGCAGGCGGGTAGCAAGCGTAAAATCCCGGGTGGTCCAGGTGAGAGGGTTCAAAACCTGGGGACCAAGCCAGGCAGCTGCAATCAGGAGGGGTGGAACGAGCAAGCAGGCGAAAGCCCACCCGAGGCTCCGGGCTATGGTTCCGTCACGCCACCGGAAGCGAAAGACTATCGCTTCGAGAAGGGCGGCATAGAGAGGAAGGAGGATTGCGGTCTCCTTCGCCAGCACTCCCACCATGGCAGGTAGGGCAATCCAGGCGATTGCTTTCGCGATGTGATGCCATCCACTTGATGTTCCCGTTCGTACGCTTGCGTAGCCCAGCAGTCCGAGCAAGACGAACAGATTGGCAAGGGCCTCCATGCGTTGCACGACATAGAGGACCGAGGTGAGGTTTATTGGAAGCAGGAGCCACGCCAAGGTCATGGCCGCTGCAAGCCATCTCAGCCGAGACTCCACAAAGGCGAGGCCGCTCGCAGAGAGGAGGACTCTCAATAGGGCGAAAAGCAACATGCCATTCGCAAGATGAATTACCAGATTCGTCAGCTTCATCGCACCGGCATCCATGCCCGTCATCAGGAAGTTGGCAGCGAAGGTCAGTGACGCCAGCGGACGCTTGAGTTCGCTGGACGGTGACGAGAATGCGGCGGCAACAAGGCTTGCGAGAGAGGCCTCTTTGGGCTGGACAGCCGGGTTGTCGACGATGTTTGGGTAATCGTCGAAAAGGAACCCCCCCTTCAAGCCAGGGGCATAGATCGCGGTCGTGACAGCGGTGAGGATGACCAGAACGAGGGCGCTCCAGACGTACGAACCTCGATTAGCGGACGCGGTCATCGCGCCGGGCCTCCGATCTCACCTGAGTCGATGGCTTTGCGAAATGTCCGGATTGCCTCGGTGAGCCTCAGATCCGAGCCGCCTTCCGAGCGAGAGAGGTAAGTGAGGACGTCACGACAGCTCTCGATGTCACCCAATGAGGCATCCAACTGAAACAGCGTCACACCAATGCCGTTGTTGTGATCGCTATCGATCCATGCGCGGCGCACGATCGCACGCGCGTTCTCGATGTCGCCCGATTCGGCCAGCATGCGGCCCGTGTTGAAGCGCGTTCGCCAGATGGGCTGTGCGCTTGCTGGTTGAGGGGCGTCATTCAGCCAGCGCATGGCGATTGTTGTCAAGCGACCGCTGTCCAGGCCTTTGCAGCCCTCGCTTAGGCGTCTGGCGAGCAGTTCCCAGCCCACCATGGAGTACGTTGTCACCCGTCCCCGGGCGCGATCGCCGAACTCTTCGTATAGATTGTCGGGAGCTGGCGCGCCGCCAACTTCGCAATAGGCAAGGAAGCGCCATATGGTCGATGTGACACGTTCGGAATCTGGGCTGTTGGACTCACTCTTCTCGATGAACCAGAGCGCGCTAGGCAGGTCGTGCGCCAACATCGCGCGACCTGTCAGATTGGAAAGCAAGCGCGGTGAGTCGGGGTTGTAGCCGTACTGGGTTGCATAGAAGGTATCTTCGTCTTTCCAGCCGCTGGCCTGGCTCCATGTACCCATGGCAAAGATCGCGACACAGGCGAATGCGCTGGCGATCACTATCCATCGTACCCGCTGTCTCGCCCCGCTAACTTCAAGCATGCCTCGAACAAGTCCGACCACGGCGATGAGGGCGAAGAGCGCGGCTCCGTAATTGCGATGTTCGAAATACAGCTCGAGGCTGATCGGACCGGCTTCCAACGAATGTGCGACCAGATATCCAGCCACTCCGAGCGCAAAGAGAGGCATCCGGCGGCGCCACACGATAGCTGCGGTGCAGATCGTGAGCCAGGCGAATGCGGCAAGGACCGTGGTCCATGGTTTCCATGGCGATGTAGAAATGGGGTAGGTGTCGTGGAATAGCCCCATGTGCGAACCGACCGGGAAGAACGTCGTCTGAAGATAACTCCACAAGACGCGCGGTTCGGTCATCAATCTCTGATCAAGCGTGAAGTCGCGACCGAAATAGCCGCGTAGAATCCACTGGGGCCGGACAGCAATGAACAAGAGTCCAAAGCATACGGGTAGTGCTACGGTCAGGCCAAAAAACGCTGTGACCTGGCGAGGGCGGGTGGCGCGGTCAAACAGCGTGTACTCGAGTACCGCTGCCAAGGGAAGGGCGAGCAAGCCTGTTTCTTTGGCAGAAGCTGCCAACAACGTCAGTACTGGCAGGCCGAACCACAGTGCAAGAGTGGCGGCGCGAGAGCCGCGTTCAATGGCGGGTCGGACACTCAAGTAAAGAGTGAGGGCCACAAACATTAACAACGTAGCCAGTTGGGCCATGCGCTGAATGACGTAGAGCACCGTGCTTACCTGCATCGGTAGCCATAGCCATGTGACTGCTGCGAAGGCTGCCAACCAGCGAGCGCGAGATCGATCGATGCCTGAACGCAGAAAGATGAGTGAAGCCAGGGCGAAAGCTATCACCCCCGTGGCGATGTGTATGCCTAGGTTTACCGCCTTGAAGCCAAACGTGTGGAGATGCGGATCCAGCCAGCCGTTAGCCAGAAACGTCAGCATGCTCAGTGGTCTGCCGCCCGGCCCGGACCGGTTGTCGAATACGACTCCTTGCCAACCCAGGTAACCGTCAGCCCAGCGCTTCAACGGCTCCAGATTGCCTATATCATCAAGAAGGAACGGGCCGTGCAGCCCAGGAGTGTAGATGACAATGGTCAGCGCGAGGACCGCGACTACGGCCAACCAGGGAAAGGTGCGCTGAAAAGCGGCTATGGGTGTGTTGTGCGTGTACAAGCGTACTCCGACGTGGCTGGCACGTCGAAGTCGTTGTATCAACTACGACAGGTGCCTGGAAGATACTTTGCTGTGAGATTGCCGGGCGTACCGAATCCCGCCGCGCCATTACAGCTCCACGTGATAATGCCACCTGCAGCTGTGGGCGTCAGCGTAAACGTTTTTCCGTCGATGTTGACGGCGTCGATATTCCGATAGGTCACCTCGATGACGCCGTTACCAGTAACGGTGACCTGGCTAACGTAGGTGCTCGACGCGGTCTGGTAGCCCGCTTCCACGGACGTGCCCGGAAACGACCCTCTCGAGCCATAGGTCTCGGCGACGGCGTATTTCGCCGCATCTGCCAATACCAGACCTTCGGATACCTTTGCGCGTTTCGTATAGTCTTGGTATTGCGGAATGGCGATTGCCGCGAGGATCGCGATGATCGCCACGACTATCATCAATTCGATGAGGGTGAAGCCCTTCGTTGCCCTGGCCATAGTACATGCCCCCTGTAGGCATCGTGCGGGATAAAAAGAAGGCTCCCGAGGGAGCCTTCCCGGGTCGCCCGGGCCCGTTGGCCCGAGCGACGTGTGGCGGAACGTCAATTAGGCGCGGCAGTTCGCCGGGACGAACTTCGAACCGATGGTGCCGGCAGTGCCGCCGAGGCCAGCAGCGCCGTTGCAATCCCACTGGACCGAGCCCTTCGTCGCGGTCGGCGTCAGGATGATCGTCTTGCCGTCGATGTTCGGATCCTTGATATTGTTGCTGTAGGTCACCTTGATCACGCCCTGATTCGTAACTTCGACGCTCGTGACGTAGGTGCTGGTCGCGGTCTGGTAGCCGGCCGCAGCGGAGGTATCCGGCCAATCACCCTTAGCCTGATACGTCTCCGAAACCGCCAGCTTGGCAGCGTCGGCCAGCACGAGGCCTTCCGAGACCTTGGCGCGCTTGGTGTAATCCTGGTACTGCGGAATCGCGATGGCGGCCAGGATGGCGATGATCGCGACGACGATCATCAGTTCGATGAGCGTAAAGCCCTTCTGCATGGTCTTCATGGAACAGTTCCTCAATGTGGTTAGCTAACCGTAGTGTTTGACGCCCCCTGAGCCCTAGCACCGGACCCCTAGGCTGGCCCGGCTCCCCCTCGCCAAATCGCTGAGGAAAACGACCAGGAAGCTCACCGCTTAATGAAGCACGTTACATGCCACGGTCTGCGGCGGCTCGCCCCGAATAGCAGGCGAGACGATTTTCCATACCCACGGCGGTTACACAATAGACGTCTTTCCGGTATTGCCTAGCGCGTCACGAACGCCTGCCTGATAGTGACAAAGAGCGTCACTATGTGACGCGAATGGGCAGGTAATTTTTCGACAATTCAAGCGGATATGCGGCGCCAGCGGGTTGCCAGGAGGTGGCCGAGTACCGCTATTCCCCATGCTGCTAGCAGAAATTCGAGCCCCCGGTAGGGTACCGCGTAGCGTGGTTCCGCCTGGAGCAGGCAGAACACCGCCGTGGCCATGGCGACGATGGCGGCGGCCCATCGAAGCGCCAAAGGAGCCTTGTTCGAGAGCAAGGCATGGATGGTGCCAATCAGCGCCAACAGGGCAATCAGCGGGTTCAGCAGGAAACAGATGCCAGCCCAGGCATGAAAGACGGCGTTGTCCTCGAAGAGGGAGTGGAAGGTGGGAAAGACGTAGATATCGCCCTGACCCACGGCGACGTCCCAGCCCCAGAGCAGGGCGGGTTTGCTCGCATACCAGCGCGCATAGCGCAGGGGATCGGCGGCCATGCGCTGCGACATGAGCGACCAGCCCTCTCTAGGGCTAGCCTGCATTGCATGCGTTTCCCGATCGATCTCATCCATCACCGCCTTCGCTGCCGGATCGCCCAGCTGGATCGCCCGGAATGCCGCTGTGTGGTATTCAGGCCAGGAGCCTTGTACGAAGTTGATCGAGGCCCTTCCGCCGGCGCTGTTTTCCGCGGGTAGGGTGAGATTTCGAACCATCCAGGCGCCCGAAGGCAGTGCGGCGGCCAGCAGGAGGGCTACCCAGAAGGTGCGTCTGGGTGCATCCCGCCGCACCATGACGATGGCCAGTAGCGGTGCCATGGGCAACAGCACGGCATTCGTCAGCGCGGCTCCGGCGAACCCCAGTCCGGCTCCGATAGCCATGGCCCGGGATTCGCGACGCAATGCGGTATCCAGCAGCCATATCGCCAGCATGATCAGGAATCCCAGCAGGGTTTCGCTGAGGACGTAACCCGCAAAGCCGACGAGATGCGGCCAAAACGCCCCAAGAACGCCCGCAGCGCACGCCGCGCCAAATCCCATCCATCGGCACGCCAGGGAGGTGACGAAGCCCACGCTTGCGGCGCCAAGCAGGCATTGGGTCAGCAGAAGCGTGTCGTAAACCTCGCGACCGGTACCCCGGACGGCCATCAGGATGGCGAGCAGGGTCGGATACCCGGGATCCCGGAAGCTGTCCGGTACGACGTTCTCGGCCATCGGCCGAGCCAGCGAAAAGGTGCCGTGCTTGAGAAGGTTCCATGCGTAACAGAAGTACTGCCACGCATCGCCACGCAAGGGGCTGTCGACCACGGCGATGCGCACATAGCTGTAACGCATGACGAAAGCGGCAAGAACGATAGCCGCGAGCACCAGCGTTCGCCCACGGGTCGTCGAAAAGGAATCGGTGCCGGACAAAGGTTTCCCCCGATGCCGGCCCATCCGGCCGGCGAGCCCGCGAGCTTAGCCCATGCCGGCCCGGGTCTCACGGTTGACGACGCTTGCACCCACGCCAGCCGCCCCGTACCGTGCCCGGGCAGACACACCAAGGGAGTCCCATCGATGAAGCCTCTTTTCGCCGCGCTGGCCCTCGCGCTGGCCGCCGGCCCCGTTATGGCCGCGGATGCCGACAGTGCCACCCCGCATCCTTTCTCCATCCGCGACCTGGTCATGATGGACCGCGTGAGCGACCCGCAGCTTTCGCCGGACGGCCGTTATGCGCTGTTCTCGGTCAGGGCCACCGACTATGCGGCGAACAAGGGCGTCACCTCGCTTTACATGGTCGATCTCAACAAGCCGCCGCAGCCGGTGATGGTGGTGGAGAAGGGCTCCTCCCCGCGTTGGGCTCCCGACGGCAAGTCCATCTACTACACCGCGGCGAAGGACGGCACGACCCAGGTCTGGCATCGCGCCTTCGACGCCGACGCATCGGCTAAGAGTCTTTCGCTGAGCGTCCGTACGGGAGAGGCGGTGACCGCAGGCCCCCTCGATGTCAACGCCTTCAAGCTCTCGCCGGACGGCTCGAAGCTGCTCCTCAGCTACGACGTGTTTACCGATTGCGCCGACCTGGCCTGTACCAAGGAGCGCCTGGACGGACGCGAGAAAGACAAGTCCACCGGCACCGTCTACGACAAGCTGTTCGTCCGCCACTGGGACACCTGGGCCGACGGCCGCCGCTCGCAGCTGTACATCGCCGATGCCAGCGCGCCCTCGCAGCCTGTGCTGCTGAGCCGCGACATCGACGGCGATGTCCCGAGCAAGCCGTTCGGCGGCGACGACGAATTCTCGTTCTCGCCGGACGGCAAGACGGTCTACTTCGATGTACGCATCGCCGGTAAGACGGAGCCCTGGTCGACCAACTTCGATATCTATAGTGTGCCGGCCGACGGCTCAGCGGTTCCGGTGAATCTCACGGCCGAGAACCTCGCATGGGACGCGAACCCGCTGGTGTCGCCGGACGGGAAGACTCTGTATTACACGGCCATGAAGGAGCCGGGTTCCGAGGCGGATCGTTTCGGCATCATGGCGTTGGACCTGGCGTCGGGCAACAAGCGCGAAGTGGCACCGTCGTGGGACCGTTCCGCGGGCTCCCTCCAGGTCTCGCGCGATGGCAAGACCCTCTACACGACCACGGACGATAATGGTCAGCATCCGCTGTTCGCGATCGACGTGGCGACCGGCAAGGCCACCACGCTCGTCACCGACGGTTCGGTGGCTTCGTTCTCCGCAGGCGACAAGAAGTTCCTCCTCGCCCGCGACGACCTGAAGCGCCCGGCCGACCTCTACACGGCCGACCTGAAGGGCAAGGGCCTCAAGCAGGTCACCCACTTCAACGCGAAGCGCATCAAGAATGCGCAGACCGGCGACTTCGAGTTCTTTACCTTCAAGGGCTGGAACAACGAAACCGTGCAGGGCTACGTAGTCAAGCCGGTGGGCTTCAAGCGCGGCAAGACCTATCCCGTGGCCTTCATCATCCACGGCGGCCCGCAGGGCGCGATGACCAACAGCTGGAGCTACCGCTGGAACGCGCAGACCTATGCGGGGCAGGGCTTCGCCGTGGTGACCGTCAACTTCCATGGCTCCACCGGCTACGGCCAGGCCTTCACCGACTCCATCTCGGGCGACTGGGGCGGCAAACCGCTGGACGACCTGAAGGCCGGCTGGGATGCGGCGCTGTCGAAGTACAAGTTCCTCGACGGTGATCGTGCCTGCGCGCTCGGTGCCAGCTACGGCGGCTACATGGTCTATTGGATGGCCGGCAACTGGAACCAGCCGTGGAAGTGCTTCGTCGATCACGACGGCGTGTTCGACGCGCGTGCGATGTACTACGACACGGAAGAGCTCTGGTTCGAAGAGAAGGAAAACGGTGGCACGCAGTTCGACCATCCGGAAAACTACGAGCGCTTCAATCCGGTCAACCATGTGAAGGACTGGCGCGTGCCGATGCTGATCGTTCACAGCGGGAAGGACTTCCGCATTCCTGATACTCAGGGCCTGGGGGCGTTTACTGCGCTGCAGCGTCGCGGCATCCCCAGTAAGCTCCTGCACTTCCCGGACGAGAACCACTGGGTGCTGAAGCCGCAGAACAGCGTGCAGTGGCATGAGACGGTGAATGCTTGGTTGAAGGAGTGGACGGCTCCGGAAGCTAAGTAGCGATTGAGGGGGTAGCGGTAGCGCCAAGAGCCGCCGCTATCTCGCTTCTATCAGAGCGTTTCCAGAAACACCCTCAGACGTCAGGACGATATACGCGGATACCCACGAGTTTACCGGTTGGCGTCGTGAAGACCCGCGTTGTCGGTGCCGAGAACGGCCGACTGGCTTTCGTCCAGCTTCCCGACGAACTATATCCATCGGCGCGCTATACGATTTTCGTACAGGGATTGCATACGGCAAAGGGGCAATCAGTCCCTTATGACGCGATTGGATTCACCACGAAAGCGGCGCGAAATGGTGTCGTGCTGGCGGGCGAAGGCAACCGTCCAGGAACGCCAGAGTCGTCTACCGCGGAACCTCCCCTATTCGTCATGGCCGGCCAGGGAAAGGTAAAGGCCTGTAAGCCGGCCGACGCGTTCCATCTGTGCCGCGACAAGGGCTTGGTGAGAGATGGCGCGTTCTATCCCGGTCAAGATAATGTAGCGACGTCGTCGGGTGGTCACTGGCGCTTGTACCACGATCGCCAGGAATTGCCGGATACCCGCGCGCTCGAAGCAAACCTTTCGAAAGGCGATACGGCGCTGATCGGCCAGGTGCGCCGAATCGACGAGACGCCGGTCGCGAACGTGGCTATCCAGGTAGACGGGCAGACCGTTCGCACAGATGCACGGGGCGTGTTCGTACTGTCGCACCTGCGATCCGGGCGTCGTGAACTCTTTGTCGATGGTGGTCCGGCGGGAACCAAAGATGTGGAGTATGGCCGCTTCGTGGTAGGGGCCGATGTCACCGCATCGAAGGTCAACCACATGCCCTATGTGATGTACCTGCCACGGGTGCTGGACCGTGACAAGATCGCTCTCCCGTCGCCGACCACTCGCGAAACGGTGCTGACTCATCCGGATATGCCAGGCCTCGAGCTGCGTATTCCTGCAGGAGCGGTGCTTAAGGATCGGAATGGCAAGGTGCTGAACGAGATTGCTATCGTTCCTACGCCTGTGGACCACGCACCATTCCCATTGCCCGATAATTTCCCAATGTATTTCACCATTCAGCCGGGTGATGCTGTGGTGCAGGGCATGACGCCGGAAGCGGCAAAGGGTATACAAGTCGTCTATCCGAACTACGGCAAACAAAAGTCAGCGGACAAGGCTGACTTTTGGGTGTACTCAGCTGAGAAAGGCTGGGAGATGTATGGCGCGGGACATGTGTCCGCGGATGCGGGACAGTTGGTTGCCGACAAAGACACGAGGTTGGTTTGGGCACTTGGAGCTGGTGCTTCGACAAATCCCCCTTTACCCGATAATGGGATGCCTCCTTGCAACGTCAAAGATGGCGATCCAGTGGACCTACAGACCGGAATTTTCTACGAAACGAATACCGATCTAAAGTTGCGTGACACGGCCAATCTGCAGGTCGACAGATCTATCAACGGTCTTTATACGCCGACCTCGCCATTTGGCCTCGGTACTGGAAGCTCGCTCTTTATGACGTTGTCAGGGCAGGATTTCTCGCGCCCAAAGCTGGTGCTCTCTTGCGGTGAACCGATCTACTTTGATCTCGTGGCGGGCGCGGCAGTGTGGCCACTTGTTGGAACGGTATGGCGTCACACGGACTCAGACTCGGGTTTTTACGGCGCAACCCTGCAATTCGTCAACGACAGCACGCCGGAGGGTGCTCATTGGGTCGTGTCGACGGTCGACGGCGATGAATATTGGTTCGATCGTCACGCGCCGAATAAGCTCTACTTGTTCAAGGATAAGCACGGAAACACCATTCGTTACCAATATTCGAGTGGCCTTCTCGCACGCATTGACCTGCCCCCACTGAGCCGTACCACATGAAGCTGTAAAGTCCGTCAATCACGAGGACGGATATGAAGAAGAGTCGTTTCACCACCGAGCAGATCATCGGGTTTATCAAGCAGGCTGAGGCAGGCATGGCGGTTTCGGAGC